>CANGNB010000019.1 GCA_947454545.1 Oligoflexaceae bacterium | reverse complement strand
GCCTTTAGTTCTCGACCCCAAAGTGGGAACTTACTCCATTGGCACCTCGGCGGAGATCTATACGGATCCGACCCGCGAGGCCAAGTTTGAAGATGTCCTCGCTGCTTATGAGCAGGGCAAATTTAATCCGGAGACCCATGCGCTTCCCAACTATGGATTCACGGGGAACGCCTATTGGTTTCACTTCAAAGCCCAAGCAGCTCCAGACACCAAAGATGTCTGGTACTTTGGACTCGAGTATCCTCTCGTCGACCACATCGCTCTGCACTACAAGGTCAACGGCGAGTGGAAGGTTGACGAGTCGGGTGACTGGCTACCCTTCGCTCAGAGAAGTTTGAAGAATCGCAATTTCTATCTGGCCATTCCCATCCAAGACAATCAGCCCACAGAGTTTTTTGTCAGGATGCAGACCGAAGGTTCCTCGGAATTTCGCATGTACCTGAAGTCCCTCCATGAAATCACTGCTCAAGACCATGAATCTCAGTACTACCAGGGTATGTTTGTTGGTCTCATGGCTGTGATGATCGCCTACTATCTTCTGCTCACGATTGGCTCACGAAGTCTCGAATATCTCTTCTTAACTTCGTTCCTTTCAGCGATGCTCTTTTTCAAGATGGTGATGAACGGTTTGGCCTTTGAGTATCTCTGGCCGAACTCGGTATGGTGGGGGAACAAGGCCTCTGCGCTCTCAGTTCCTCTCATCTTTTTGACCTCAAGCTTGAATGCATACTCCTTCTTGCCAGTCGAAAACTATCCTCGGATGCGCAAGATTTATCGCTTCTTTATCAGTATATTAGCCGTGGAATCCCTGGCGAGCTTTGTGCTGCCCTATATTGCAATCAAAGCCTATATCGTCACCGGTATGGGTGCCACGATTCTCATCTACTCGAGCAGTACCTACACTCTGATCAAAGGCTACAAGCCAGCCCGCTTCTTCTTGCTCGCTTGGATTGCTCTGATACTCGGTTCAGGCATGTACGGGATGCAAAAGCTCGGGATTCTTCCTATCTCCTTTTTCACGGTAAACGGTCTTGAGCTCGCCAGTGCCTCGCTGGTCATCCTCTTGTCTGTCGGTTTTAGCGATAAGATCAATGAGATGAACAAAGCCAAGCGAGAAGCGGAACGCAAGGCACGCATGCTGACCGAAGAGATGAATACGCGCTTGGAAGCTCAGGTAGCCGAACGTACAGCCGAGCTCTGGCAGCAGACCAAGGGTATGGAAGTCATGCTGGACAATATCCAGCAGGGTATTTGTACAATCGATGGGGAAGGCAAGATCTTCAAGCAGTATTCACCGTTCCTCGAACGCATTTTGGGCGAAAAGACTCTCGAAAATAAATCGATCTTCTCGCTGCTTTTCGAACGTTCGAATCTGTCTGGGGAAGAGCAGTCGATGGTGCGCTCGGTCGTCGATTCCTCGATGCAACAGGACAGTCTGAACTTTGAGACGAACTCTCACCTCTTGCCGCGAAACCTTACTGTGCCGAGCCCAGCAGGATTACGTCATATCGAAGTGGAATGGGCAGCGATCGAAGATAAAGAAAGTCGAGTTCAAAAGGTACTCACAGCTATTCGTGATGTGACCGAGATCCGAAAAGCTGAAGAGATGGCTGCGGCGCGCGCCAAAGAGCTGGAAGTTATTGGACCTATTTTGGAAATGCCGGCGCGTAAGTTTAAAAGCTATGTGAGCTCGGCTCGTCATCTGCTCCATGACTGCTATGAAATCTTGGAAAGTCCCAAAGTGAGCGACTCTTGGTCGATTATCTTGCGCAATGTCCACACCATCAAGGGGAACTCGAGAACCTACGATCTCGATGATATGTCGCAGCTTGTGCACGAGGTCGAAAACCTCTTGTTCTCCTACGATCGCAGTAAGCTTTCAGCCGAAAACATCGGCGAAGCGCGGCGAGGGATGCAGAGAGTGGAAGAGCAGCTTCGTGTCTATGAGATTTTGCATGACGAGAAACTCAAACGAGGAACTTTCGCCGAGCTTGAAGGGGCCATGATTCAGCTGACCTCGATCGTTGCGGATGGCTGGAATCAACTTCCTGCCCGCATGCAAAGAGAACTTGGCGACATCGTCGCGCGTATGGATCAACTCAACGTCAATAGCTTCGTTAAGGCTCTGAAGCCGATTATTCATTCGCTCAAACCTCTCTCCGAGCAGATGAAAAAGAAGACTCCTCGCGTCGAGATCGATGGGGAAGACTTCTATCTCGATCAGGCCCAGATCGATATGTACGAAGATATCTTCGTACACATGTTCCGGAATAGCCTTGACCACGGTTTTGACACAGAGAAACTTGGCTCCATCACGGTCAAGATCTTTCACCGTCCTGAGGGTACAGAGCTTGTCTATCGCGATGATGGGCGAGGACTGAACCTGGGCGTATTACGACGCAAAGGTTTGGAGAAAGGTCTCATTAAAGAAGGTGCCAGCGATGAAGAAGTCGCAATGACCATCTTCGAACCAGGTATCTCGAGTGCCCAGCAGGTTACAGAAATCTCGGGTCGTGGTGTGGGTATGGATGCCGTACGAGCTTTTATTGAAAAACTTGGGGGCAGGGTTTCAATTCGAATTGAAGACTCCGGAGCCCTTCCCGGATTCCGTCAATTCTCCTTGCACTTTCATATGCCCGTTCAAAAACAGGTTCTGCACTTGCAAAAGGTTTCGTAAGCGAACGCTTAATAAAACCAAAAAGGCCAGGGTTTCAACCCTGGCCTTTTTCTTCTCTGTACCTTTGAGACAAAAGAGCCAAGAGCAGTTAAACCCTTAGCTCCCAAAGCTTAAGCTATCGACTTTTTGCGATAGGTCTGATGCGGTTGCAGAAACAGTGGCGAAAAATTGTCGGTATTGAAGAAATGGAGCGCGGTATGAGTGCCCGCGAGTTTACTTTCTTTGACAGACTGCTCAATATCAATAAGACCAATGAATTCAGTTTTTTGTAAGGGATCAACGTTGATCACTAAGCTATCGACATGCTTGTAGCAGAAATAGAGGCCGAGACCAGCACCTCCACTCTCTTCACTGATATCTCTTTGGGAAAAGCAACGCGTCAACGCTTTGAGCACAAGGTCGCGAGTAATGGATCCAAAAGGATCGGTCACAGAAATTGCCACACGCTTGCCATCGCTCCCAAATTCTAAGCGGGCAGCATGCATCACAGGGAGAACGACCTGCTCTTTGCGGGTCTTATGGTTGTGCAGACGTTGACCGCGCTCATCAATGGGGGCATCATAAAGAGCGTTCATCAGCAGTTCTTCTGTGACCACCTCGATCTGTTTGACGATAGCACTCCGAATACCGAGGGATTCCCCCCAATGCTTAATATGCTGCACGTAGTCGCGGCGTGAGGCGGAATCACGCAGGTGAAAAGTCTGTGTACTGGCACCCCATGCCAGATATTTTTTGATACCAAAGATGTCGTTGTAGACGATTTTTGCAACGGTTCCTAGAAGGTCGCCATTGTTGAGGACGTTGTGTGGGCCCTTGGCTATAAAGTTCGTGAAGTAGCGGAGATCAGAAAGATAGGGGTGCACTTCACCAAAGGATTGTTGGGATAGGAGTATCGTAGGAACGCGGGAAAGCCCGATCCCTTTGGCTGTGAGGTGCTGATGTCCTTCGAGATCGAGGGCATAAGCAGAAAATTCCTGTTCGAGGATAGTTTCCTCAAGCTTTTTGAAGGATTCTGGCGCAATGACCTCGCAGCCCGTCGCCCCCATGATGCGTATGGCATCCCTGCGGTTTTTGCGATGGGGATCGAAGAACAATATCCGCGTCTTACGCATAAAGAACCCTCGAAGGAAAAGTCTTTGTCCAGACCGTAAGCCCACCTTGTCTGCGAGGCTCAGTTCGGCTAATCTCAAGCCTTGCTTAAGCTTGGATTTTTGTTCGAAAGCTAAAGCTTGAAAAGGATTGATCTTTTGGGAATACGTCGGCAGACCCAAGCTGCAGCTAACCAGGGGAGATTAAACATGCCAAGGGAACCGGATAGCGTCGAAGTTTTGAACTCCCAAATCCTTTCGCATCTGAAGAGTTTCGCTCGAAGCGAGAGTTTTTTGCCGCGCTTGATAAGTACCTTCGAGGAACACGGTCGGAGCTCTCTTTCTGAAATGGAAGAGGCCTTCGCCAGTGGGGATCGAGAAGCTCTCGGGCGCATCGCTCACCGTTTTAAAGGTAGCTGTCTTAATATCGGTGCTGGGGCTCTTGCAGAGCGCCTACGCGATCTCGAGGAGGCCTGTCGTGGGTCTGAGCCTGTCGTTTCTAGCGACATGCGGGAGCTATTTGCTCTGACCTGTAAGAAATTACACGATTTTTCTTAAGGTCGTGAAGATATTTCTTCCCTCTTAGAAAGATCGACCGATCTTCTTAAGATTCTGATAGTTCCGAAAAAATCACATTTTTTCGGAAATCTTTGAAGTTTTCTGCCGAAAAGACCCTTGTCAGGAGCGCCTCGCTGGGGCTCCAAAATCTTTGCCGAGGGTTCCCGTACATGCTGGCTTTTGAGCCTAGCCTTTGGTCGAAACTGATCCATGCCGTACAGTCGCGCGTGGGACGTTTTCGTTTGGGGGATCTTTATCACGCGGGTCAGAGAAGCTACCGACGACGCTTTCATCGGCATCTGGTCGGTGACCTCGGGATTGTGAGCCTCGAGATTTCTGGCAAGTGTTATAAAGTTGTGAATATGAGCTACGGTGGCTTGCATCTTAGCCTGGATGAAGGCCTCAAGAGCTCTGCGCGACACGGACAGATTGTTGAGGCCTACCTGATCATCCTTGGTATTAGCTATCCGCTGCGCTTGCGCTTTGAACATGCATACAAGGAATCCATAGGTCTTTCCTATACCGAACTTGATGTACTTGAAGAGCAGTACCTCGCAAGCTTTCTATATTTTATGGATGCAGGCTTTGTTCTTAAGTCAGCGGCGAAGCATGCCGTGCCCGCCCAGTATTCAGGACCTGATTGGCTTGCCTATAGCAGTCTTCGCGGTGCCGTTGAAGTGTATCTGCGCATGGAAAGAGGTAAGCCTATTGAAGAGGCTCACGTTTATTATCTGAATGGGATGCGGCAGGATTTTGCCATCTTTACCCCACAAAGTCTTATGATCGCCTGCAACCCTAATCGTGAAATGAGCGTGAAAGAAAAACAAGAAATCTTAGTTCATGTGATCTGCGTTCTCATCGGTCTGAGGCAGGTGGGGAAGACCAATAAGTTAGATGCCCTCATGGAACAAGCTTTACAACGCCTCAATAGATCTCAGAAACTGATGCCCTGAATTGGATGCATGTCTCATCAGATGTCTCTCGTAAATTAATTTTTGCCATCATATTTTAATCCCCCTGGGGGGGATTATGTGTCCAATTTGCAAAAATGAAAAAAATGTTATAAAACGCGGTTTTTATAGGCGTCCATCGGATCAGAAAAAAGTGCAAAGATACCACTGTAAGATCTGTAAAATAAGCTTTTCAGAGCAAACCTTTGCGCTTGATTATCGGCAGCAAAAGCGATGGTTTAATCAGTCATGTTTTGTAACGCTCTGTAGCGGCGTGTCGCAGCGTCGAGCAGCCTATATTTTTCGTGTCGTTCCTAGGACGATTGCCAGGCGAGTTAAAAAATTTGGCGAAATTTGCGAACAAAACCTTTGCAAGTACAGAGATCAAAGAGCAAAGGTCAATGAAGTTGAGTTTGATGAACTTGAATCGTTTATTCATACTAAACTTAAGCCTGTTACGATTCCTATCGCGGTTGAGAAAAAAACTCGAAAAGTTTTGGCATTGAGCATCGGAAATATTGGAGCTAAGGGTCACTTAAAGAAGATTTCACTTCAAAAATATGGTCGTCGTCCTAGTGAACGAATGTTGGCTCTAAAATCCATGGCAAAAGATTTGCAAACGTGCACGGCACCAAAAGCTCGACTAAGAAGTGACAAGTGTCCTCTCTATCCAAAGCTTGTACGAGACTATTTTTCAGAAGCTACGCATTACACGTGCAAAGGATCACGAGGTGCGGTCGTTGGATTGGGGGAACTTAAAAAAACTATTTTCGACCCTATTTTTACGCTTAATCACACCTATGCAATGTTTCGAGATAATCTTAAAACTTTAAGTCGTCGCACGTGGGCGACGGCCAAAAGAAAAGATGGACTTTTGCTTTTACTGAATATTTATGCTTGGTTTCACAACCTCTGGCTTGATCGCAAGCGTATTAAAATCAAGCTTGAAGTTTTTACTGTTTGATTTTCTCTGTAACACCAAGTGAAGGCATCAGTTTCAGGGTGATAGAGGATCCAAAATCGAGAGCGTCTTCAAAAGCAGTGTGCAAACTTCGCTGTGCCGCCATGCAGATGGCAGCACGAATCACTCCGCTGTGTGTGACAACCAGCGGTGCAGGGCAGCGTAGGGCATAGAGATCCTGCAAAAAATCCTGGAATCGCAAGGCGAGTGCGGCGTAGGTTTCACCCTGAGGAGGGGCTCGGTTCACAAAGTCTTCCGTCCATTCCCCACTTTCTTCGGGTGTGATGGATGACCATAGGCGACCCTCCCAGGCTCCAAAGTCGAGTTCTTTCAAACGTGCATCGATGCAGACGCGCCCTCGATTGAGGTCTTCAGCTAGACGGAGACAGCGCTGAGATGGACTCGCGAAGATATGAGAAAAAGATGTGTCGGTCATACGCTGAAGGATGCGTTGGCGTTCGTCATCGTAGGAGTCCGCAAGTGCAACGTCGAGGTGTCCATAGCAAAGGCCTTTTGGGCTTGCGACCGCAGTATGGCGAAGCAGGGTGAGGTGCATCAGTCGTTATCCTTGCTGAGGTCGAATCGAGTCGTCGGGACGGCAGCGAACCACTTTTGCCGATAGAAATACAGCCAAAGACTCGCCGCTGTGCAAAACATCAAAAATAGCGCGAAGGGATAGCCGTAGGTCCAATCAAGCTCGGGCATGTTCCACTTGGAATCGCGATTAAAGTTCATCCCATACAACCCAGAGATAAAGGTCATCGGGATAAACGTCGAGGTCACGATCGTGAGGACCTTGATAATTTCATTGGAGCGGTGGGCCTGCAAGGAAAGGTGGAGTTCGATCAGTGTCTTGGAAGTCTCCCGGAGGCTGTCGAGAAAGTCGATGATTTGAATAGCATGATCGAAACAGTCACGCAGGTAGACACAGGCATCTTCATTCATGGGTGATTCAGGGTCACGCAGGAGTTGGTTGATGAGTTCTTTATGACTCCATAGGAGCCGGTGGTGAGCATTGATGCGCGAACGCATATCGTATATATCGAGCACGACATTGGGTTTTTGAGCCTGGATGATCAGCTCTTCAGCTTGATCCAAAAGTTCCGCATAGTGCTCAGCGACCGGGAAATAAAGGTCGATGATAGCATCGATGATAGCATAGGCGAGATACTCTTCGTTTTTAAAGCGAATCTGACCGACCTTTTTTTGGATACGAGTTTTTATTGAGTCAAGGGCTTCTATCGCAGAGCCTTGAATCGAGAGAACGAAGCCGTGACCCAAAATGAGGCTCAGCATTTCGCTGTCTTTTTTGCCATCGCGATGGGGGCGATGTAAGCTGAGATAGGTATAACGTTCGTAAAATTCGACTTTGGGGCGCTCGTTTTGATTGAAGATATCCTCGAGAGTCAAACGATGAATACCGAGCCAGCGACAGAGATCCTGGATCACTTCAATGTCTGCGAGTCCCACAACATTAATCCAGATCAGAGAAGTGCGCTCTTTGAGAGCTTGAATATCGCGCAGCGCAGTGGTCTCTGCTTCCCAGACGTGCTCTTCGTCGTAGGCTATGCAGTGAATGTGAGTGGGTTGCGCGTAAAGGGGAGGCAATACGGTACCAGGACTACTGCCTGCAGGGGCACGGTGAAAGAGCGCTCGGCGGATTCGCGCGCGTTTGCTTTCTTTGGGCACTGAGAACACTCCTGTCGCTGACAAAAAATAAAGGCTTGGCAGCGCCGAGTGTAGCGTAAGTTGAGACCGAGTGCTAGAGAAGTGATGAGGGAATTGGAGGGCCTAGCGGCAGGCTCCTCCCCATGGTGTAACTTAGGAAGAGTTCAAACCCAGCTGAGTATTTAGGCTACTCGAGGTGCGCTGCTTAAAAGTCTATTGAGCAGTCGATTCATGTTCTCTGGGTTGATAGGCTTTACCAGCCAACCCTTGATACCCAGTTCTTGTCCCTGGCTTCTGAGTTCCTGCTTAGATTCTGTGGTGTGGAAAATTACATGGGTACTCTTATAACGGGAATCCGATCGAAGCGCTCGGACCATCTCAAGTCCCGTCATGGCGGGCATGTTCTGGTCGGTGACAATCACATCGATGTTTTGATTTTTCATACACTGCTCTAGCCCGGCTTTGCCGTCGATGGCTTCGATAATTTCAAAACCCTGCGAAGCCAAGTAGGTGCGAAGATCATTACGAACCTCGTCAGAGTCTTCCACGATGAGAATCTTGGCCATAATTCAAACTCCCTTCTTAAATCACTCCCGACGCAGATGAGTCGTGGGAACCACCATTCATTTAGGATATCGGAAGTATCAGCCAAAAGTGAAGTTCTAAGTTCCTTTTTGTATACAAGGATAAGAGCTTCTAATTCAGGGACTTATATGCGAAAAAAAATCTTTGAAACCCTGTTTAAAGCACCGTATGCGATTTAACGGTAATAGAATAAGTGGGTTATGACTTGGGTAAAGATTCAGCCATTTTCTTCAGCCCTTTTGGTATACATTACGATCGGAAGGCCCAGAAGAAGAAAAGCAGAAGCGATAACTCACTCATTTTGATAATGGCCCCTAAAAAATCCCCTGTGTACGCACCGAAATGTTTGCGCAGATAAGCCCATGCAAGCTGTTGAAGGCAGATCGAGAGAACGAGAGCCAGCAAGGCCTGAGGTAGAGGCAAGCAGAGGAGAGTGACAGCAATCACTAAACAGGTCGCTCCCCAAAAGCCCAGTGACAATCCAGGCTGAGGTAGGTAGGCTGCAGCGCGGCTATCTTTACGAGTGAGGTAAGGAAGGCGAGAGACTATGGCCAGCGCGACCCAGCGCGACCCTGTTTGACTGACGAGGAGTGCAGGCAAAAGCAGGTGTTCGGGTATGGAGCTGAGACACGCCCAGGAGAGGCCGAGTGTCATGATGAGGGCTAAGACCCCAAAGCTTCCGATGCGAGGATCTTTCATAATTTCTAGGCGACGATCGCGATCGGACGTTGCTCCCACAGCATCCCAGACATCGGCCAGTCCATCTTCATGCAGGGCTCCAGTGAACAGAATAGGGAGTAGGAGCAGGAGGCCTGCGCGCACGGGGTTGGGCTGTGGTCCTGAAAACAACCAAAGGACAGGAGCTTGGAGACTGAGGAGGAGAGCCCCAAGTGTCGGCAGATGCCAAACCGCATTGCGAAAGGCAGCATCGGGAAGCGGTCTTCGCACGGGGATCCGTGTGAAGCTCACGAGAGCTGCGAGAAAACTTTCATAGAAGGACCGCATCTGTCATCTCATGAGCAGTCGGTACATCCGCACTCGCGAATGTAGCCATTTCGTTTAAGATGGCGACAGCACTCTGGACTATGGGGAGGGCTAAGGCTGCCCCAGTTCCCTCTCCTAAGCGCATACCAAGGTCAAGCAAAGGTGTCACTCCAAGGTCCGCTAGCAGAGCATCATGACCTGTTGCCGAGGATCTGTGAGCAAAGATCAGAAAATCAGCGAGCCGTGGTTGTACTTTGATAGCTGCATACACAGCGCTGCTCAGGATCAGTCCATCGACCAGAACCGGGACTCGCAGTCTCGCAGCTTCCAGCATGGCTCCTACCGCCATAACCATCTCAAAACCAGCATAGTGCTGCAAAACCAGTTCGGGATCAGAAAGTGTGCCGTGCTGAGCAACAACCTTTTCCAAGATGTGGAGCTTTTTCGTGAGCTGCAGATCATCGCATCCTGCCCCTCGGCTGATCACGGTTTCAAGCGGCATTCCTAAGAGTTCATGGAGGATCAAAGCAGCTGCTGAGGAGTTGCCTATGCCCATGTCTCCACAGGCCAGAAGCCTTGTGCCTTGGTCAAAGTGCTTACGCATCAAGTGTGCTCCGCGGCTGAGAGCCTCATGGTACTGGGGGACTGTCATGGCTGCGGTACGAAGACAACTCTTGGTGCTGCGAGCGATGGCGAGATCTTCGACCTCTGGAAAGGGACAGACCTCCGCGACGCCGCTATCTACAATCTGCAGTTGCCAGCCGAGCTGTCGCGCCAAGACATTGATGGCGGCTCCACCGCTTGCAAAATTTCGCACCATGGCCTGGGTGACTGCTTGCGGGTAGGGACTTACCCCAGCCTCAGCGCAGAGCCCATGGTCCCCCGCGAAAACGATGAGGGTAGGCCGGTCGATCTGGGGTCTTGAACTGCCTTGAATCAGCCCAAGGCGCAAGGCAAGTTCTTCCAAGCGACCGAGAGATCCGAGCGGTTTGGTTTTCGCGTCGAGTGCGGCTTGCAAACTGAGCTGCAAACGATGGTCGAGGGCGGGTAGCTGCCAAGAGCCGATCATAGGTCTATCCTCGTTTCGAGTTTGAGCAGTGAAATCAGAGCCTTCATGTCACAGTGTTCTCCGATATGATCGGCCATGCGATCGTAAGCTTGGTCACGAGGAGGTACCGACGAGCTAAGCAGTGGCGTGAGACCCTTGCGACGACGGAGATGATTTAAGACTCCCATGCGAAATGTGGCATCTTCAAAAAGTCCGTGAACTAAAGTTGCGAGGAGCTGGGCCTCTTCGTCGAAATAGCCCTCGTGTTCTTGAAGGCAGTGAGAATTTTGGGTCGCTTCATTGATTTCAGTGGTCTGAAGATCAAAGGCTCTCCTGCTATGCGAGCCTTCATGATGAATGCGTCCCATGTGAATCTCATAGCCTGCAAAGGAAGGCACAGAATCAAAGCCCCAGGAGGCCTGATGCCATCGAACCTGGACCTGACGGGTGATCTTATCGGCTCCAAAGCGCGTGCTGACGGGGAGAATGCCAAGGGCTTCCATTACGGAAGGCTCTTGGGCCTCGAAGCCTTCCGGATCTTCAATGCGCTGGCCTAGCATCTGAAAGCCACCACAGATGGCAAAGGTCGGTTTTTTTAGACGTATTCTTTCACAGATGGCAGCAGCGAGACCTCGACTCCGGCACCACGCCAGATCGGAGAGAGTGGCTTTGGATCCTGGCAAGATCAAAAGATCAGCATCCAAGATATCGCGCGCCTCAGTGATGAAGGCGACGGATGTGCCTGCTTCGCGTTCAAGGGCATTGAATTCATCGTAATTCGACATACGCGGCCAGCGCACAATTCCTATATCGATACAGTCCAGAGACCGTCGGAGGCGCGAAGGGCGCGTATCGAGGGCGAGCGAGTCTTCATCGGCAACGCCGTGCTGAGAGAGAAAAGGGACAAGGCCAAAGACCTTTTTTTGCGTCCGCTCTTCAAGCATGCGCAATCCACTGTCTAGGAGTCTGGGATCACCCCGAAATTTATTGACGATAAAACCTACCACGAGCTCGCGCTCCTGAGGTTCTAGTAATTCCAGGGTGCCGACAAGGGCGGCGAAGACTCCTCCTTTATCAATATCGCCTACAAGAAGGACTGGAGCCTGAGCCTCTAAAGCGACAAACATATTGACAAGATCGTGGGCTTTTAAATTGATTTCAGCCGGACTCCCTGCTCCTTCTATGATGACGAGATCGTGTGTGCGGCGCAGGGTCTCGAGGCTCGAAAGGATCAATGTGCGCAGCATTGGTTTTTGTTCGTGATACTCCAAAAAACCATGAGAACCCATGGGCTTTCCGAGCACAATGACCTGAGAGCGCCGCTCGCCTTCGGGCTTTAAGAGTATTGGGTTCATATCAGCTGTCGGTACTGTACGTGCTGCTTCAGCTTGAAAAGCCTGAGCACAGCCAATTTCAGCTCCTGATCGCGTCACTGAAGAGTTGAGGGACATATTCTGAGCTTTGAATGGTGCTACCTTGAGCCCTTTGTTTGCAAACCAACGACACAGAGCTGTTACGAGCAAACTCTTGCCTACATTCGAACTTGTGCCTTGAATCATCAGTACGGGGGCGAGTGTATGGCTCATCGACATTCCTCGTCAAATGCTGCAAAAAAGCGTTCTTGTTCTGCTGCCGGGCGAATGGCCAGGCGCCACCAATCAGGGTAAGCGTACGAGCTGCAGCTGCGGACTAAAACCCTGTGGTTTTTCCACAAACGGGCTGCACGTTGCTGAGCCTCAGGGACGGCTAACATCAGATAGATGCTGGCCGTAGGAAGAGGGTTCAGATGGCGCTCGCGCAGCGCAGCTTCAAAGAGCTGCTTATCAGCAGCAATCTTGCTTCGCGACGAGTCCAAAAAGGCATCGTTTTGGGCACAGTGCAGAGCGGCCACTTGGGCGAGAGCGCTGACCGACCAACCGGGAATCTGGGCGCGCATCGCTGCCACTATGTTCCAAGAGCCATAGCAATAGCCTAGGCGTAGACCAGCGAGGGCATGATCTTTCGTTAAAGAAACGATACGTAAGACATTGTTAGGATATGAGGCCTTCGCTTTGTGAAAGTGGGGGCTGAGGCTCAAAAAAGATTCGTCTAAGATCAGAGTTACCTCAGGATGAGTCTTGATCCACGCCTCTATCTCTTCAGGCTCATGATAGCCACCGGTAGGACTTTGGGGATTACAGAGATAGACGACGCGCGTGTTCCCCTCTTTTATATGACGGCTGAGCTGAGCCCATGTGATACGAAAGGAGCTCTCAGGAGAGCTCAAGAGGGGGTGGGCTCGAGCACCGACCGTCGCAGCCGCTCGGTGAAATTCGGAATACACGGGTTCGATACAGGTGAAGCTATCACCGGCCTTCAAGAGAGCTCGTGCAGCTGCCCACAGGAGTTCATTTGCACCGTTGCCAAAGAGTAGACATTCTGGATCCCAAGAACGCTTCTGTGCCCAAGCTTTGCGGATTTCCTGGCAGTGAGGGTCAGGATATTCGCGCCAAGAGCTGGCTTTTAAAATGCTGACGAGTTCAGGATCAGGTCCGTAAGGATTTAGGTTGACGCTCAGGTCCAAGGTGTCATTTGGTATCGATCCCAGCAGAGCAGCGACGCCTCCGTGGGCCTGCTCGATGGAAGATGAGCCGTGGTTCATGGAAGACTCTCCCGTGCGCGGATGATGAGCACAATGAGGCTCAGAGCAAAAGCGAGGTGTCCCGCCCGAAGGCTTACGTACCAAGCTCGATTGAGGTGTTGGAGCTCACTTTTTTGCAAGGCTTGCCCCAAGGTGTAAACCTGAGGCTTACGGAGTTGAATCTGCAGCAATCCTGCCATGCAAGCCATAGGCCAGCCCCCATTGGGACTGGGCGTTTTCCTATGATCGCGCCAGGCAATCTGAGTCGCATAGCGCCAGGGGTAATGAGCTGCCCAAGCGATTCCAAGGAGGAGCAGGGTGGTCAGTCGCGCGGGGATCCAGTTGAGAAGATCATCACAGCGAGCGGAGGCGTATCCCAGATGCTTGAGGTGGTTTTTATAGCCCACCATTGCATCCAAAGTATTTACAGCACGATAGAAAATAGCTCCTGGAATACCTGCAATGAGAAAATAGAACAGAGGAGCAATGAAGCTATCGGATAGATTTTCGGCCAGTGAGCTAATCGTAGCCTCCAAGAGCTGTTCTTCATCGAGCTCTTTAGGATCGCGGCTACATAAGGAGCGAAGGGCTGCCCGTGCCGCTTCCGTATCGCCGCTGCGCAGGTGGCGACCTAAATCGATGGCGGCAAAACCCAAGGCTTTGAGGGCGAAACTGGCTTTAAGAAAATAACAGCCCACGGCTGCCTGTAGCCAAGGCCACGGCTGTAGGAAGGCGAGCGCTGCGGCTACGGCTGCGGCGAAACCGCCAGCGATGACACCAAGCAAGACAAAGCCGCCCCAAAATTCAAGCCTAGGACCTCGTCCTAACAGGAGACGTCGTCCGGCATCGATACAAGCACCCATCCAAACTACAGGGTGCACGGCCTGGGGATATTCGCCGAGAATCTGATCCCAAGCATAAGCGCAGCAAAAGATAAGAAGAAGCACTTCAGCTTTCATAGCGAGTGTTCCCCCTCTTCCCAGCGCAGCTTATGAAGAGGAAGGATTTGGCCTAGGACCGCGAGGTAAATACGTTGAGCTTGCGCCGCTAGGGCCTGTTGTAGAGTGCCATTGAGATCACGAAAGCGTCGGGCCAGCGGATACTCAGGGACTATGCCAAAGCCGACTTCATTGCTTACAAGAATAACATACTGTGCTTTCCGTCGTGCCGCTTGCACGTGAGCAAGAATGCTTTCACGGATCTCTTGATCAGTCAGCTGATCGATCATCAGATGATTGCTGATCCAGAGCGTAAGGCAGTCGATGAGGAGAACCTCATAAGGGGGGCGCGTGCTCAAGGCATCGGTCAGATTTAGCGGTTCTTCTAAAGTCTCGTAAGAGTCGCCTCGTTCCTCTTGATGGGTCGTGATACGCGTGTGCATCTCTTCATCCCAGGCTTGAGCAGTAGCGACAAACAAACGTTTTTGACCGAGGCTGAGCGCGAGCTTATGAGCAAAGTGACTTTTGCCTGAGCGGGCACCGCCGCTGATGAGGATTAAGGAGCCGAGATTGTCTTGTACAGGAGAGGTCATGGACGTTTTCCTAGGACACAGTGCTGGGGATACTGAGAGCGCCACTGTAAACAGGCTTCGAGCACAGCTTCATACACAGCCTTACCAATGAGACTGCCCATACGCGTATGCTTTCCTACATATTCCAAAGGCGTAAAGCCTGACGGCGAAGCCAGAGCCTGACAGTCGGTGCCTGTGCCTGTCGCTGGCTGACCGCTGATACGACTGAGGATGCCGGCATCAAAAACAGCTGCCGTCTTAGCTTCTGTCATGAGACAGAGACCCTCAAGCTGCGCCCGCGGACTGAGGCTTGCATTGACGGCGCAGGCGATATTGATAGTTCCGACACGCGGCGACCAGGCCGCAGGATCTCCGGCACGAAGGGCATTCCCAAGTCCTGCCGTGACGACGACGGTGGCCAGCAGATCTTGCTCTTGGGCCGTTGCTATACGGACTCCGTGGAGCTGTGCGCTGGTTAAAAAACTCAGGGCACCTTGGCAGCTTCGTGCCGCAAGGGCTTCTGCGACATACTCTGTTGGACAGACGTGCGGGGGCAGATCGGCATCGTTCACCTGAAGCCAGACAATGCGGTCTGTGACACAGTGTGGGCCTCCTGCGAGAGCCCAACTTGTACAGACAAAAGCTTCGGGAAGTTGCCATAGAAGAGCTGCGCGCGGCCACTGTGGGTCTGGAGTCCAGCGTTGCAAAGTGCCCAGCGCCAGGGGCTCAAGATGAGGCGCAGGTAAGTCTAAAAGCATTGACTGAGCAGGGTTCTGTAACATGCAGGATCTCATTCTGAGTGGCTCGTTGGAGCCGCATCATTTCATCCGCTAGAGCTGCTGTCAAGCGACCTCTGCTCCTGTGTTTAGTCCTCGAACTGCGGCAGTGATTTTGTGCGCAAGGCTTCCATGGAGCGCTGAAGATCCTGGGAGAAAAGCATGGCTGCGTTCCATGTCGCAACGAATTCGAGGCCTTCATCAATGCTGTGATCACGACTGTAGTTGAGTATCTGTTTAGTCCCGCGCACGGCCAGTGGAGACTTTTGTGCTATGTTTGAAGCCTCGCTTTGGGCAAGTTGCAAGAGCTGCTCGGGCGTATCGACGACGCGATTGATAAGCCCCATACTCAAGGCTTCGGTGGAAGAAAAGACGCGTGCGGTCAAAGAAAGTTCGCGGGCCCTTCCTTCTCCTATCAGACGCGGAAGACGTTGGAGGGTCCCAATATCGGCAACGATACTGAGATCGACTTCCTTGACACAAAAGCGAGCGTCCTGGCTTGCATAGCGAATGTCGCAAGCCGTGATAAGGTCGATGGCACCTCCAAAGCAGCTGCCATGAATCGCAGCAATTACAGGCTTTCGGCAGCGTTCTGCAGCGGTAAAGGCATCCTGGAGACTGCGGATATAAGAGCGCAGAGCTTCTTGACGTTGGCCTTCGGGAAGACGAGCAAAGCGCTGCCCAATACTCTGCATAAATTCAAAATCAATTCCGGCGCTAAAATGGGGACCCTCACCTCGCAGGAGAACGACCCGAACGTCTGGAGTCTGATCAGCCCATTGAAAGGCTCGCCCGAGCTCAAACCAAAGGGTTTCATTCAATGCGTTGGCTTTGCTAGGCCGCTGCAATACGATCTCAGCGATTTTGTTGGCATGATGGATCTTTAAAGATTCACAGCTCATCGGATACCTCATTGTGTGGAGACGGGCTGTCTTCATCTTGAAGTACCGGAGGCTCGGGAGGCAAGATCAAAGTTCGCGCAGGCGTTTGGCTACAAAACTGCGATTGACCAAGTACAGATCACGGTCAGAGGCGCGTACGAGACGCAATGCCAAGGGTCCCGCATGAGGTCGCGTGACAGAAAAGAGAGGATAGCTCTCCTCTCTTAGCTGACCGGTTCCCCAGAGCTCCTCCTTCCAAGTCCAGAGCGAGTCTTCTGGGAGTTTTTCGATACGAAAGTTTACTTTCTGATAGGCGGGCGCCGCTTCCGTAAACTTTTCGTCGTCGTAGGTCCAAGCTTCATAGGTACCAGAAAGTTCAGAGCTGAGCTCAGGCTTTTCGTAGGCATTGCGTGGACCAGAGGGAAGCCCAAGAAATCTGTCGGTGGTTTTCAGCGCTAGATCCCACAAAGGTTCGGAAAAAGTTTGACCACCGTTTTGCATAAGGACAAGTGCAAACTGTTTTTCGGGTACAAAGACCATGAGAGCTTTATATCCCCAAGCGACGGCGTCGTGAGCATAGAGTGCGAGGCCTTTATAATGCTGGTCTACAAAGAGCCCAAAGCTATAGTCCCAAGCTTCATCATGGGTCGGGACCTGGGCCTTCAGCAGCAGCTGACGCGTGCTTTTCGAAGCTAAGCGACTGTCTGGTCGCATCACTTCCTGGAGCAGCTTTGCGTAGTCGAGCACAGAAGCTTTTAAGCCAGCCGCCGGTTGAAAAATGCGACAGGGTGTCGAGCGAGGTTGATAGCGCGTGAGTTTAGGGGGTTGACCTTGCGGAGCCCAGTACTCATAGCCGTAGGCAAAGTTACCAGCCTCCGCGGTCTCAGCCTCAAAACTCGCTGATTGCATGCCAGCTGGTTCCAAGACAAGGCGTTGCGCGACAGCCTCGAAACGTTCCTGAGTGACAGCTTCAATCGCCGCTGCCACCAGCATATAGGACGGATTCGAATAATTCCAAACCGCTCCGGGTTTGCTCCAAAGGGGATCTTCGCCGTGAAGTCGAAAATAGTCAGTAAACGCTGTTCCTCCGCTCGTGCAGACCGAAGTTCCATACTCCTCTATGCCTGAGGGCAGTTCGTCGGGAAGGCCTGCCGTATGAGTTAAGAGCTGGCGTAGAGTGATGCTATCAGCAGCGACTTGGTCTTCGTTACGACGCTTGAAGGGAAAAGCAGAAGTCTTGAGCTCTGCTGCAATCGGAGTGTCAAGATGCAGTTTGCCCTGCTCGACCAAGATCAGAGCCGTCAGAGCAGTGACAAGTTTGGTCAATGATCCGCTGGTGATGAGGGTGTCTTTTTGAAAAGCTTCATGAGTCTCTCGATCCTTTGAGCCAAAACCTTCTGCGAAGCGAAGCTCACCTTCCCAAACAACCGCTGCTGCGCCTCCTGGAACGGGAATTTGCAGGTCGCCGAAGTCTTCGATCCGATCGAGATGAGACTGAAAGGAATCGCGTAGCTCTTGCCAGGGCATGTCAGGATCAGCCCTCAGGGCCTTGACAGGGGCCGGCACGGGACAACTGCCGCCATTGGTGCAAGACTGGGCTATTTGACCTTTAGCAAACTCACGCTGGTCTTTATAGCTGGGCGGCTTACAGGTAAAGCCAAACAGTGTGAAGCTCAGCAAGACGAGCAGAAAGCGCATAGTTTACTCCATCCGGGCAAAGATCAGCTTGTCATGGGTGGCGAAAGGTTGAGTAGAATTCCCTTAACCTTAAGCCGCTCAAGGCCCTAAAGGGAAGTGCAAAAAAGCAGCAGGGTGGTCTTTTTCTTGGAGACTCTAAGCTTCTGACATGGACGGAGGACGCAAAAAAGCCTCCCCGCGCCATGGACGCAGAGAGGCTTTCTTTAAGGCTTAAAGCTTAACAGTTACGAAGCCAGAAACATGCGATGTTTCTTCGCGGCCCGAGTAACGAACTTGGGTGCGGCTTTCGGTTTCGTCGCGCTCGCCACGGAGGTAGCTAGCGTTCAGACCGAGGTAAGTTTTGCGGTCAAGAGAAAGAATACCTTCTACAGTTCCACCGTAGAGGTTGGCAAGGCGGTAGCCAAGACCAGCTTCTTCGCTGCCAACAGCAGAAGTTGCAGCGCCTTTGTACTCAGCAGCCAAAGAAACGCGCGAACGCTCGCTGGTCCAGTAGGTGCCGAGGAGTTTTGCAGCCAAACGATCTTCGCTTTTGTAGTCGTCGAAGAGTTTAACGCCGCCAGTGACGTTACCGTCATAGCGAGCCATAGAGACAGAACTTGTCAAGCTGAACGAGTCAGTCAAGTTACCGCGAGCGTAGACAGTGCCCATAGCTGGGAGATATACCGAACGCTCGTTCGAACCGTTAGCTGTCGCGAGGCTCAGAGCAGTGCCGTTACGCACAGCTTTGGAGGACAGTTGGTCTTCGCCTTGAACTTCAGCAGCATAAGCCAGGCCAACTTCGAATTTAGGATTGTGGTATGCCAAGCCTGCGATTGGACGTTGGTAGTCGTAAGCAAACTTGTTAACGGTGCCGAAGTCTTCTTTAACGTCGAGTTTAGAAACTTCAACGCCAACACCAGCTGTTACGTTCGAGCCGAAAGTATAAGCAACTTCTGGGCGGAACTTACGAGCGGTGAAGTCTTCTTTCGCAGCCAAGCCAGCTTTGCCTTCGTTTTGTGCGTCGAGGTAGCTTGCTTGTAGGCCGAGAGTCAAGTGGTAGAGGCCGTAAGCTACTGCAAGGTTGGCAGTCGGAGTGTTGAGGTCTGACTTGAGGCCGTCTTTGCTGAGCTTGCTAGCTTGCACGTCTGCACCAACGCGAGCGCGAAGGCCAGCGTTTTCATGCATTTGAGCAGGTGAGATGTACTCGAGGCCGCCGATGACGAGGCGGTCACGTTTCGCGTAGTCGCGAATGGTGGTGTTTTCTGGGTAGAGTTCGGAAGATGTTTGGGCTTGGGCAGTTGCGCCAACAAGCATGCAGAGTCCAAGAATACTTCTAACTTTCATGTGTTTCTCCTTTGTCTCAGACTAGAAACGGAATCCTGGCTTACTAGAATTCGAACAAAGGAGCAACGACATTTGCGCGGTTTCAAAAAACCTTGTGATAAGCCATTAAGACACCCTAGAGGCGTGCTGAAAGCCGCTGCAGCAGGCGTTGGGCTCCGTTCTGGATCCGGCTGTCACTCAGGGCAAAAAGGAGACCGAAGGGGAGTAGGCGGACGCAGGAGGAAAGAACGAAGATGTGATGATAATCCGAAGCGCGGAGTTCGACCGCAGAAAGTAGGTAAAAGCCGATGAGGGATCCTAAACAGGTGACGGCAGCATTGAGGAGTGTCGTGAGTGTCAGAAGCCGCGCTCGTTCGGAGGGATCTTGTTTTTCGATTTGCATAAGGACGACCCCTAATTCTTGGCAGCCCCAAGCAAAGCCTGAGTAAAGCTGAGCAAAAATAAGAAAAGAAAAACTATTGCTGATCAGCCAAAGTGCTGGGCTTGGGATAATGAGAAGGGCGCCGAGGTGAGTCAGGGAAGTAGGTCCCAAGGATTTGGCAAGTTTGTGAAACCATCCTCCGGCCAGAATGCGTGCGACGAAGGTGGCGCTGATGAGGATCATATAATGCCGATAGTCAAATTTGAGCTGCTTCAGCATGAAGGCGTTGAAGTATGGGCCTGAAATATTCACCGCGAACTGAGTGGCGCTCATATAGACGATGAGAATGAACGTTCGACGCTGTCTCAACCAGGTCCAGGTTGAGCGAGCCAGGACTCGTTTGAAGCCTTGTGTCTTGGGTAGACGCGGTCCTTCTGGGTGCAGCTGTAAGATGCGAGAAGAGATAAGTCGACAGCAGCCCGCAAAAGCAAAGAGCAAACTGAACATGAGGACTCGTTCCTCTTTTTCAGCAAGTCCCTGTAGACAAAGCCCTGCAACGCCGAGGCCAAGGAGTGTGAAGAGTTGGGAGAGACGAGTGCGAAGGGCGAAAAAATGCGTATGCTGGCCATTTGGGACGATAGATGTTACCCAACTATTCCAGCTCGGGGCAGCCGACATTGCGCCACACCAGTAGGCGCTCGCAGCCGCGAAGACCCAGGTGTCGAGCTGAAGTTGAAAGCTGTAGCGAAGGATTCCCAGCGCGGCTAGAGCAAGGAGAGCCAAACTTTGGAGCATGGCGCAGGCGACAACCCAACGTCGCTGCGATTGCAACCAGCGCACGCCAAAGGGGGCGAAAAGCTGAAGCAGGGATCCAAGCAGCAAAGGGACGGTGGCAATCAGGCCGGAATGTCGCTCACTGTAGCCCATGGCTAATGCAAAGGCTGTGATGTAAGTCTCCCCAAACCCAACCATGAGGCTGGCGAAGGCGACGTCCCAATACCCGATACGAAGTGCGAAGGGGGCGGAATTCACAGGGTAGCCTCGATCAATAAAAGGAGTGCCTACAGTAGGGGCCTTTCTTTATTGTACGAGACTCCTGATGACATCGGCTAGAGACGCCAGAGAAAGACAGTTCAGAGTGAACTTTCATCGAAAACTTTGGGAGACGGAAAGAGGGAGCCGGCGGCTCCCCGAGGGGAATGAGAGCGGTGCGCACTCAGGAGCGCTGCATGAGCCCACCCTTAGCATGCTTATGATCGGCACTGGGATAATTGGTATAAGCGATGTCTGTGAAACAGCCGACCCGAGCGCCTTTAATGTTGTAGATGACTTCACCATCAACCAGGACTTTTGCATCCCCAAGAGCGATTGCGGAACCCGAGGCCTTGAGGATCTGCAAACGACGTATGTTGATGTCGTAGCTGACAAGCTTGTTGTGGGGACGAATCTGCCCGAGAAACTCAACCTGGTCGCAGCCGAGCGCGCGTCCACTGCCTATAGCGCCGTTCGCCAAGCTGTAAAAGCCAATCAATTGCCAGACGGCATCCAGTCCAAGGCATCCGGGTTGGACGGGGTCCCCGCGAAAATGACACTGAAAATACCAGGCGTCTAAGGCTATGTCCTGTTCGGCGAGAATGCGACCTTGCGAACCGCGACGCTCCAATTGAGTGACGCGATGGAACATGAGAAAAGGTGGGGCCGGCAAACGACCCAGCTCGGCATGGGGAGGATCTTCCAAAAGCGTGCCATGCGCGTGAGCGATCAGTTCTTCGTGAGTAAAGTGGGCTCTTTCGAGAAATTCAGCGTAGCGCATCATAACTTTGTGGGCTCCTTTCGAGGCATTGGGCGTTTGCTTCGGAGTGTAAAGAATTTGTAAGGCTCTGGCTCGTAAAATTATTGTCAAGCCAGACTGTTCATGGCGGCCCGACGCAGGTGAGACCTCAGAGGAAGCAAGTTCTTGCAGAAGAGGCGGTCATCCATCATTCTCTGGGCTTCGTTCGCTTGGAGAAAGGATACCGCCCATGCTGCAGACTTTAGGACTTTTGCTGCTTTCTAATGTGTTCATGACTTTCGCTTGGTACGGACACCTCAAAACACTCGGCCAAAAGCCACTGTACGTAGCTATTGCGGTAAGCTGGGGTATCGCTTTATTTGAGTATTGCTTTCAAGTCCCGGCAAATAGAATCGGCTATCAGCATTTCAGTCTGGCTCAGCTCAAGATTATTCAAGAAGTCACGACTCTCACCGTCTTTGTTGGGTATTCCCTGCTTATTGTGAAGGAACGACCAACATTGAACATGGCCTGGGCTGGCCTCTGCCTCATGGGAGCCGTCTACTTCATCTTTCGCGATCCCTCAAAAAGCTAGAGCACCTTTGTGTCTGATAGGCCACAGCTGTGGGGAGAGGTCTCGACTCCAGCCGAGCTTTTTGCTCTTGAAAAACAGTTCTCGACAAGCAAGAGGGCTTGAATCATAAGGGTTTGCGTGGGTCATACCCAAGCTGGTCTCGCCTTTGCATAAAGACGAGCGTGTCGATCGGATTCGACTTTATTTTGCGAAAGGTCTCTTATGAAACTTCACTATGTCGCTCTCTCTGCTTTCTTCGTAGCGCCCTTTCTCCATGCCGAAGGTATCCAGGTCAAAGCCAAAGTCATCGGGAGTGAAGGCCGTCTCAGTATCGATGGCGCCGAGGCATCGCTGGGGCCCGTCAAGTGGGATGTTGGTTCGCTCAGATCCGAAGACAGCTCGCGGCAGACAGCGACAGGCTTCGGAGCAGCTTTGGAATTTCCTCTGGGTGATCCCCTCCGCATCGGCGTAGAGACTAGCTATGTGCCCTTCAAAAATGATTCAGGAGACGAGGTCTACACAGACCTGGCCTGGGGTGGCTATGCGAGTGTCGACTTTTTGCGGCAAGACCTCTTTTCGGTTTACGGCACGGGGGGACTCGGCTTTCACCAGCTTCATCTTGCCGACCGCAGCTTTCTCGGTTCACGGGTGAAATATAAAGACACGGGACTTTTGAACTACGAATTGGGATTGGGAACCCGCGTCAAACTATCGCAGAGCATGGACTTCGCGCTCGAGCTGCATCGCAGTGACACTTTTTCTCGGAATGATATCGATGTGTCGGTCGAAGGCATGAATCTCGCTGGCGCAGGCTTAACCTATAAAAACGTTGGGCTTGCGAAAAATGAGGCAGTCGCTTCGCTAAACTTTGGCTTTTGACCCTTCGTTTTCCTGTACTGCTGAACTGTCGGGGATTTGCTACTATGGAGCTGTGGCTCCTTTCCTGCAAAGGCTATCGAGTCCCCGACGGTCTCTTTGTCCTTGCTGAGCGGGCTGTTACACTGGAGTTGACATGGAAAATTCTGAATTAAATCCGAGCACTCGCGTCCTTTCTCGCAGTCCTTTGCATGCTTTTATCACCGGCCCAAGTCCTGAGGCTCCGCGCGCCAAAAGCAGCTTTAACCCTTACCGTAAGAAGCCAGGAATTTTGGCTTTTTTGGGTCTAGAAGAAGTCGATGATCTCCTGCGCGAACCCGACGTCGATCTGCGGAGCTCTGAAGAGCTAAGCCGTTAAGTCTCTGTCTAGTCTAGCGACAGCATCTTGCCTCCTTGACGGGGCCTTCTCTCCTTTTTTTCTCCCTCCCTTGACAGGTGAAAATCAGAACTCATGGTGCTAGGGTAATCGTTTTACTGGACCCGGAACTTCATGAGGACTCGTCATGGCAAGAGAAACCCGCCAATTTCAAGCTGAGGTCAAAGAGATTCTGGACCTTATGGTTCACTCGCTCTATTCGCACCGCGAGATCTTCCTCCGCGAACTGATATCCAATGCCTCGGATGCATTGGACAAACTGCGCTTTGAAGAGCTGCAGCATCCCGAATGGGGTGGAAGTGAGGACGAAAAGCACATTCGTCTGATCCCCAACGCCGAAGCGCACACCTTGACTCTCGTCGACAACGGTATCGGGATGACCTACGACGAGGTCTTACAAAATATCGGAACTATTGCCCATTCTGGTACCAAAGACTTTTTGAAGCGATCGAAGGAACTCAAAGATCGGCCGGACCTGATCGGGCAGTTCGGAGTAGGCTTCTACTCGTCCTTCATGGTCGCCGACAAGGTGACCGTTGTGACCCAAAAAGCGGGCTCGCAGCAGGCGACCTTTTGGGAATCGACTGGGGATGGCAGCTTTGTGATCGAAGCAGCGCATCGTCCCGAAGGTGTGGGGACGACCGTGACTTTGCACCTCAAAAAGTTTGCGGAAGAGGAGCATGTTGAAGATTTTACCGACGAGTACGTTCTGAAGGGCATCGTCAAAAAATATTCAGACTTTATCGCTTGGCCTATCAAGCTCAAGACCACCCGCGAGGAGCCTGAGCTCGATGCTGAGGGCAAAGAGCTCGAAGGCAAAACCAAAACGGTCGTCGAGGACGAGACCCTCAACAGTCGCAAAGCTATCTGGCTGCGCTCTCCCAGTGAAGTGAGTGAAGAGGAATACAAAGAATTCTATCGTCATGTGGCGCATGATTGGAGTGAGCCAGCAGATCGTATCCATTACCGTGCCGAAGGCTCACAAGAGTTTACTGCCTTGATGTTTATCCCCGGCACTGTGCCGATGGATTTCAACTACCGCGATAGCAAATGGGGACTTTCGCTCTATGTGAACCGCGTATTCATCATGGATCACTGCGAAGATCTCCTCCCTTCCTACCTGCGCTTTGTTCGCGGGGTGATCGATAGTTCGGATCTGTCGCTCAACGTCTCTCGCGAGATTTTGCAAAAAGATAAGCAGGTCCAGGCTATTAAAAAAGCCGTCGTAACCAAGCTCTTGAAGCATCTTCAGAGCCTGCTGGCTGACCAACGCGAAGCCTACGAAAAGATCTGGAAGAACTTTGGCTCGACCTTGAAAGAAGGTGTGCCAAATGATTTTGCAAACAAGGAAAAATTGGAAGAGCTCCTGCTGTTTTCGAGCAGCACAAGCGAGTCTCTCACTACGCTCGCCGAGTACGTCGGCCGCATGAAAAAAGATCAGAAAGAGATCTACTACATCACCGGTGAATCGCTTAAGCAGGTTCAGAACAGTCCTTTCCTCGAG
>CANGNB010000018.1 GCA_947454545.1 Oligoflexaceae bacterium | reverse complement strand
GAAAAGCTTCAAAAAGTCATCTTTGCCCAATTGGTTTTTGGGTACTCGCTTTTCTTTGGTTTGATCAGCTAATTTTTCGAGAAATTCTTCATCGGTGCCTGCCGAGAGATCACCGTTTTCTTTGGCAGCTCTTTGCTTTTTGATGTCATCCATAGAATTGGTGATCAGAGTTCGGAAATCTGTTTTATTGGGATTAGGTGCTTCCACCAAGGCTGTTGGGTCATTGACCTCAGCGGCACTCAAGTCATTTTTAGTAACTGGTACTGGCGGATTTATGAGATTTTGTACGCTCATTCCTGGCATCGATTAAACCCTCACTTGAATGAGACCATTGTGACGAGGATTGACTCCCACCTGGCGACTCGAACTTGTTTGGCTGTATGTACGTACTTCACGCGAGCCTTGAGGTCCTCGATAGCTGGATTGCTCGGCCCACTGGAAGTTCTGACCATTAGATTGACCATTTCCCGAAGATTGAGACCACGCGGAACCACCTCCAAGTCCTATTTCGACCTTGTCGAGGTTGAGGTTTTGCTGCAGCAGTGATTCCCGCAGTTTGGGGAGTTCTTGAGATAAGATCTCACGTGCTTGATGCGAGCTGGCTATAATTCTAAGTTCAACAGTTTTATCTTTAATGTCGAGAGCAAGATCAACTGCACCAAGGCCTTCATTGCCTAAATCGATGCGAATGGAGCCCCCACCCTCTTTGACCATCATCGAAGCGCGGTCAAAGATTTTTTTGATGCCCTCGGCGTTCATCATAGGATTATTGGCATTCGCAGGTGTTGCGTTTTGCAGTTGAAAGCTTTGTTTGTTGTTGTCTGCTTTTTGAATGGCTTGGTTCATGAAGAACGGTGTCCCATCCTGAGAAGAAGCGCCAAAGCCCTGTTGATCTGAGGATTGAGTATCGTCTCGAGATGTTTGACCGTCAGGGCTCAGAGCGATGAGACCCAGTTGACTCAATAGATCATTTGAATTTTTCGGTAAAACGGGATCCTTAGCTGGGAGAGCTATATTTTGCTGACCTAAAGCAGAGCTTAGATCCAAGCCTATTTGTGGCAATATGTCCGTCGATGGTGGGGCGGCCTTGCTATCTCCTAGGAGGCGATCTTTAGGTTGTTCGAAATTCATATTTTGAACGGATGAATTGAGGAACGAGAGCGTTTGGACATCCTGCTTCTGCCATTTATCAGCGAGCGCTGCGAAAGGATCCGAGCTTGCTGGGTTCACAAGGGGAAGGGTGCTTTGATCAGACATTTGCGAGAGTTCTGATGGCAAAGTATTCGAAACTTGGGTTTGCGGTGCCTGCTTTTGCAAAAGCGCAGTGAGTGCATCAAGATTGGAAGGCCCTTGCTGACCTTGGACAGCGAGTTCAGGCGCCTTATCTATTGGGATAAGCAGTCCTTGATTTGGATCAAGTCCCCAAAGGACATCGGCAGCGATTGGATTCTGAGTATTGCGTGAATCAGTCGTTGCTGTTGAGGCTGGCTTCGATGTTTTGCCCATAGGCTGCAAAGCGGTAGCCTCTTGCATAGTTTCCTGGCTCACTATGCGATTTGGGAGAGTTGTTGGTGGAGGGATAAGGTTAGCGGCTTGAGCACTTGCAGCAAGTTCTTCAGCTTGATGCTGGGCTTTGAGTTTGGCGGTTTTGACCATGAGATCGGGGAGCTGTCCGTGCTGGAGGATGTCCTTTAGGCTGGAGGCTCCCTTTTCTAGTGTACGAACGTCAAAACCAAGGGCCCCTAGAACCTCGCCCAGAGTTACGGGCTCTTGTGCGAAAGCAGATTGCTGGATTGCTTGGCCTAGCTCGCTAAATCCGAGTCCAAGCTGTTGGAAAATTTTATTCAGCGGGAAAGGGGTGTCAAAAAGTGCTTTAAGATCAGTTGCGCCAAGAATGCTTTGCATCAGGGGGCTGTCACCGATCAGACTCGGCAGATTTTGAGGCATGAGCTGCTCGAGATGGCCAGAGAGTAGCGCCAGGAGCGGGGACTCCATCATCATTTCGTCGCGACCACCGGCTGCAAAGCCCATGGTCTCAAGGTCTTTTAGAACCGATTCAGAACTCTGTGACAGGGACATGGGCGCCTCTGTCGCTGGCATTCCAGTTTGTGTCAAGGCTTGCTTGCTAGGAGTCTGATAGGCCGCGTCACTTTCACTGCTTGTAGGGGGGGCAGAGGTTCGAAGTGTGACAGACCCCGCGTCAGAGGCCTGTTGCCCTGGTGCGGGTGTTGAGGTTTTCCCACTACCGGTCTCCTTGCTGCTCGTTGGAGCAAGGCGTTCGCGAGAATTTACTGGTGAGTTCGGAGCTCGATCGGTTTTATTTCGTTCCGTGCGGTCAGAATTTGTTGGAGCTTTTGGATCAGGTTTGCGGTCTGAGGAATAATTTGCCGAGCCATTAGAGTCTTGAGCACTTACTGGCTTTGATGTGGTGCGAGCTGACTGGGTCTGGGGCGACGCTTTATCACTTTTGCCCGATGGGTTCGGATTCTTGTCTTTAGCCTGGCGAGCGCTTTCAGGTCTCTGAGATGACTGTAGAGAGCGAGTGCTTGTATTTTGTGGCGTGCTTTTGTCCTGATCCAATTGGGCGAGATAGGAATCGAAGAGACCCTTGGGACTTCTTTCCTGTTCCTCGTTGACACGTCCTTCTGAAACCAATGTGCGCTGCGTCCAAAGGTCGTTGGATGGGGTGTGTGTGGATTTGTCGGAGTTAAGTATGCTTGCCACGGATTCAAGTTTCCTTTTTGAGTGCCGAAAACGTTATCGGGATTCTTCAAAGGTATTTGCCCTTCCCTAAAGCATGTATCGTGCCAAAAAAGCCGTCCTGAAAAATTAGCAGCTTAGAGCAATCTTGAGACGCGCACTCGGCAGTGAAGGGCTTGGCTTGGTGCTTATTTTGCCCAGCTCATATGGCGCCCATGGAGTGAGGGCTTGCCACGGAAAGTGCTTGGGAGGAGGTCTTGAGCTCTGAATTCTTATTGACAGTCGGGGTCTGATTTAAGAATATGTGACGCTCTCTGGGCTTGGACGCTGTCAGAGCCTTAAAGATATCGAAATAAACACGCAAGAACACCTTTCGAAACAGACTCCTGTGGTCGAAAGTAAATGCGATGAGGAGAATTTATGTTTGCCGTATTTCAAGCTGGCGGCCACCAGTACCGGGTTAGCCAAGGCGATCAGATCACCGTGGACTTTCTCGAAGGCAAAAACGAAGGTGATAAAGTAAACTTTTCTGAAGTTATGCTTGTTGGTGGCGATAAAGTCGTTGTCGGCGCTCCCTACGTCCAAGGCGCGAGCATCGAAGCTGTCGTGAAGAAGCAGACTTTCAATCCGAAAGTTATCGTTTTCAAATTCAAGCGTCGTAAAGATTACAAGCGCACCCGCGGCCACAAGCAGCCCGTTACCGTGCTTGAAATCAGCGGAATCAAACACTAATCGGGTTTTAGAACTCGTCGCAGAGGAGTGATGAAGCATGGCTCACAAGAAAGCTGGCGGTAGCAGTAAGAACGGCCGCGATTCAAATCCGCAGTACCGTGGTGTTAAAGTTTACGGTGGAACACTTGTAACCGCTGGAAGCATTCTGGTTCGTCAGGTAGGCAGTACTTTCCACGCAGGTGAAAACGTCGGCACAGGCAAAGACTACACTTTGTTTGCAACGATCGACGGCAAAGTCGAGTACAACACAAAGACGAAGCGCAAAAGCGTGAGCGTCGTTCCCGTCTGATATTGCGGGATCCACTCCTTGTCTCTGTGTGCGCGTTCTCACTTCACTGCCCCAGCATAGGCAGACAGTTGATTTTGCGAACAGAGAGCATTTCAAATCGAAATGACAATGAGAAACAGAAGCTTAGCGGCTTCTGTTTTTTTTATGGGAAACATAAAAAGACATTTGCTGGTCCAACTCGTACTTGGCCTTGCCGTTTTATATAGACGTGATACATTCGGGCCCCGGAACTCTAAGCCTGGTTGAAATTGCCGTGTATAAGTTGCAGGGCCCCCTGCAAGAGAACAGAGGTTTCACTGTGAAATTTATCGACGAAACGGAAATCAGCGTCCGCTCGGGCCATGGCGGTCCTGGAATGGTAAGCTTTGCGTCAGCGAAGTTTGCGCCCAAACTTGGTCCCGACGGCGGTGACGGGGGCTTTGGAGGGAGTGTTTACCTCGTTGGTAACTCTCAGCTGAATAGCTTGAGCGGTCTCTATTATCGACGCATGTATGCCGCTGAAGATGGGGCTCGGGGGGGATCCAACGGTTGCACTGGCCGAAATGGCGTCGATCTCGATATTCCTGTTCCTGTAGGGACTATGGCCTTCGATCAGACGACGGGAAAAATGGTTTGCGAGGTCATGGAAGACGGACAGCGCATTTGTATCGCTGAGGGTGGCCGCCGTGGTCTCGGAAACATGCGTTATGTGTCAGCAACGCACCAAGCACCCGAGGAATTCACCAAGGGAACCCCGGGGGTTGAACTTGACCTCCGCATGGAACTCAAACTCATCGCAGATGTCGGTTTCGCTGGTTTTCCCAATGCCGGCAAGTCGACTCTTTTGAGCAGTATCAGCGCGGCGCGTCCTAAGATTGCTGATTATCCTTTTACGACTTTGACACCGCAGCTTGGGGTTGTCTCTGTCCCTGAAATTGATAACTGGGCGGCAAGTTTTGTCGCTGCTGATATTCCTGGGCTCATCGAAGGTGCGAGTGAAGGACGTGGCTTAGGTCATGAATTTTTGCGGCATCTCGAGCGAACCAAGGTTGTGGCCTACATCATCGATCCCTTTAATTGGGATGAGATTGCGCCCATGGATGCCTACGAAACACTTAGGAACGAGCTCGAAGCTTTTAGCACTAAGTTGGGGCAAAAACGCGCTCTAGTAGTTCTTTCCAAAGCGGACTTAGCACCCCTTGATTTTGATTGGGTTTCCCTAGAAGAGCCTTTCCGTGAAGAGGGTCTTGAACTTTTACGTATCTCTTCTGTTGCTCATCTTGGCTTGAGCGCCTTAAAGCGTCGTTTGTGGCAGATTGTGCAGGAAGAGAAAGACAAGCTGGATGTAAGTCTGGTCGAAAGTTTGGTGACATCACGAGCTCGGGATGATGAGTACCAATGGGTCACTCGTACGAACGAGGATATGGAATTTGGAATCTAAGTCTCTTTTGCCTCCAGAATGTATTGTTTATGGAGGAGCTTTCGATCCCCCTCATGAGGGGCACCGCTTGGTGATTAAGCGGGTTTTAGCTGGTTTCCCTGGGGCGACTGTAAAAGTCATTCCAGGAAAAATGCCTGCAGGTGTTCAGGGCAAGCACAAGCTAACCGGAGCGAGTTTCGAGCAAAGATTGGCGATGTGTCGTCTTATGTTTGAAGAAGAGTTAGCATCCGGTCGTGTGGAGTTGGATACAATCGAGCGAGAGCTGCCAACTCCTAACTACACGGTTCAGACGCTAAGAGCTTTGCAAAGCCGTGAGCCCAAACGAACTCTGGGCCTTGTCATGGGGCGAGATCAGTTGCAGCAGTTTGCCTCATGGAAAGAACCAAGTGCCATTGTTGAGATGGCAAGTTTAGTTATCGTGGATCGAGATGAGCCTTTGGATTTTGGGGTGGCGATAGATACCTTGGGAACGCAGCTGAAACTGCACCCGATAGCGTTGCCACAAGGGATCTGGCTGTGGGAGGTCTTTCAGACGGGAATTTTTCCTTTAGCTGGACTCCTTTCGGAAGCGTCAAGCAGCAAGGTCCGAAAAGATATAGGTGCCGCCCGAACAAAGGGTTGGCTAACAGAACATCTTGCAGATTTTATAGAGTCCCAAGGGCTCTACAAGAAAGTTGAGGCCTAATATGGATGTAGCATCTCTTGTTCAACTCATAGCAAAAGCAGCGGGTGAGAAAAAGGCCGAGCGCATGACCTCGCAAGATCTGCGTGGGATTTCGAGTCTTTGTGATTATCAGGTGATTTGCTCAGGTAATAATGAGCGTCAAACCCAAGCTATTTGCAGCCATATTGAAGATACTTTGCGAATAGAAGCATCGGTTAAGCCTCTTGCCATTGAAGGCAAGCAGACAGGTAATTGGATCCTCATGGACTATGGTGATGTTATGATCCACATCTTCTTGGATTCCTTGCGTGATTACTACGGACTAGAGCGTCTGTGGCCAAAAGCCGCCGTTACATCCATTGAGGTGTGAGAAAGCTCGCCAGTGAAGCTTCAGATTTTAAAAATTGGGCGGCCTGCACATCAAGCCTACGAAGAGCTTGCCGCCGTTTATTCCAAAAGACTCAAACCCATCTGGAAAATTGAAGAGAATTTCCTGAAAGCACAAGCAAGCCAGGAACGAAGCGGCAAAGATATCTATGCGCGGCTTGGGTGGAATGCACAAGGCGTTCGCCAGGATTCTCAGCACATGGTCATAGCGTTGGACGAAAGAGGTCGCGAATTCAGCTCGCCGGGACTCGCGGAGCTTTTGCAAAAAACTATGGACCAAGGTCATATCAAATCCTTAAGCATCGTCATAGGAGGCCCTTACGGCCTCAGCGAAGAAGTTCGCAAAGGAGCTGATGTGAGTTGGAGTCTCTCCAAAGCTGTTTTTCCAAGCGATTTAGCCTGGCTCATGGTCTGGGAGCAGCTTTATAGAGCCAGTACTATCATGCGCGGAACATCCTACCATCACGATTAGTCCTATCAGTACATGTCTCTCGATTTCCTTGGAACATTCTGTTTTAAATTCTTTAGAGCAGGAGGTTTTTGGTGAAGTGTGTTGTCTGTAATGAAAAACTACCATCTCAAGAAAATCTTTGCCCCATGTGCACAGAGACATTTTATGAGTTTGAGCTTCATTCGGCGCGTGATGGAGGCTTCTATTCTGTTGGTAAGCACAATATTCCGGGCATGAGTTTGTGGTCCTATAGAGGTGTTATTCGCGATTTGATTTTAGCTTTCAAGGTGCAGGGAATGTGGCAATTGGGTGTTGGTCTGATCCGTATTGCTTTGCAGGATCGGCGGCTCCTCGATTGGATTGAGGACATCGATGCCGTCATGCCAGTGCCATCTAGTCTCTGGAGTCGTGTGCGAGGGCGATTTGATCTTGCTGCCACTTTAGCTTGGAGTCTCGAGAGCAGGGTAGGAGTGCCTTATGTCCAGCCGCCGTGGGTATTGTGGGGGCGATGGCGTAAGCAAGCGCTAAGTGCGCGTGAAGACCGAGTGTCTCCATCATTTTTCAACTTCAATCGAGATCGAATATGGGACGAACATTTTATCTTGCGTTCGCTTGCTCAGGGCAAGCGTATGAAACCGCTGCGTGTCTTGATTGTGGACGATGTTGTCACGTCGGCTCATACATTGACAGAGTTTACAGATCGCTTTAGGAATATAGACTTTCGGATTTTAACTTTGGCTTCTGCTTACCGGCAGACGTACAAGAGAAATATGGTGCCGGTATGATGATAAGTCTGCCAAAATGCGCCAAATCTTCTTTGCACCCTTGAGCTATGAGAGCCCTCTATGAGCATGATGGACCCTGAACTTCTGCAGCAGTTAACTCCCATGGTTCGCCAATTCTATGAAATCAAAGCGACGGCTCCTGATGCGATACTATTTTTTCGCATGGGCGATTTTTATGAAATTTTTGGCGATGATGCTGAACAGGTCGCGCCACTTTTAGATCTTGTTCTGACAAGTCGTGAGCGTGGCGATAAGACGAAGCTGCCCTTTTGTGGGGTGCCCCATCATAGTGCTCGGGCTTATTGGTTAAAGCTTTTAAAGATGGGCTATCGTGTAGCTATCGCTGATCAGCTCGAAGATCCTGCTGAAGCTAAGGGATTGGTGAAGCGCGGTATCGTGCAAATCATGACACCAGGGTGTATTGAGGATCTTGAGGGGCTTGAAGCCGATCAAGCTAATTATCTGACGGGACTGTATGAGGTTCCTGAAGATCGCTCGTGGATTTTAGCCGCGCTTGATACATCTACGGGTGAATTTCGGCTCGGCAGAATAGATCGTGCCGATCTGGTACCTTGGGTTGAGCGTTTAGCACCGAAGGAATTTGTCCTTCGAAGATTCATGCAAGATGAGATTCAAGAACGCCTAAAAAGTTTTTGCAGTACTCAAAAGCTGAGCTTTGGTCATTTACCTGAAGCAGTTCTCCGTGATGCTCATGAGCAGAAGCAGTTGCTGAAAGATCACTTTGCGGTCACATCTCTTGCTGAATTGCCTTGTGGACATGTACCTGGTGGAGAAGAGCTGGTTGCAGCTTTGTTACTTTATCTTCAAAGCCTCAAGTCTAGTACAAAGCAATTTTTGACGATTCAGCCTCTTGCTATGCACGATCGTATGTTGCTTGATGAAACGGTTCGTCGTGATCTCGAGCTCTTTGAAACGGTCCGTCGGCGAGAGGCTGAGGGGAGCTTATTCAAAGAGATCAATGCGACCAAGACACCTATGGGGGCGCGTCTCCTTCGGTATGACTTAGGGCATCCCTTTTTGACAAGAGAAGCTATTTGCGAACGTCAAGATGCGGTGACACTGCTTTTGGATGAAGCCCGAGACATCTTGAATGATATTCAGACACTCCTAAAATCTTGTGCTGACATTGATCGTCTGACGACTCGTGTTCTCTCGGGGCGCGCACATCCTGCTGATCTTTTGATGATCCGCAGGAGTCTCCATGCAAGTTTTCAACTTGAGCATATGATCGGAAAAATATCTTTGATGAAGTCTCCGCTTCTGGCCGCGCTGGTCGGAAATCTGGGGGCAGGTAAAAAGATCGCTCACTTCCTCGATAGGGCTTTACAGGACGATCCTGCTGCCCTGGGCAGTCTTCAGATTTTTCGTGAAAGCTATGATGCGACGTTTGATCATATGCGAGAGCTGTCGCAGCATGGACAGGAGCAGATCGATGCCTATGAACAAAAATTACGCCAAGAAACTGGCATTAACAGTTTAAAGATCAAAGAGCATAAAACTTACGGACTCCTGATAGAGATTACGAAGTCTAATTTGAGTAAGGTTCCTGCTGGATTTTTGCGCCGTCAAACGATGGTGAACAATGAACGCTTTGTCACTATGGAACTTGAGGAACTTGGTGAATCCTTGGCCTCGGCTACCGAGCAGGCTGTGAACCGAGAGTTGGAGCTTTTTCAGCAGCTCTTACAAGAGGTGGGAGCTCAACAGCAAATTTTAAGGGACGTCGCGGGATCGTTGGCTCTCTTAGACGTGCTACAAAGTTTTGCTCATAAGGCACATAAAGATCGCTATGTTCGACCTGAGCTTGCTAAAAATGGAGAGCTTTACCTAAAGTCATGTCGACATCCAGTGGTGGAACGTTGGGTGGGCCAGCATGCATTTATGCCGAACGATGTCGAACTTTCAAAAAAGAGAAAGCAGCTTCTTATAACTGGACCAAATATGGCTGGTAAATCTACCGTCATGAGGCAAACAGCTTTAGCTGCTTTGCTCCATCAGATAGGCAGTTTTGTGCCCGCATCTCAGGCTTCTATGCCTCTTTTTGATCGAATTTTTACCAGAGTAGGGGCTGCAGACGATCTGTCGCGGGGTCAGTCCACCTTCATGGTTGAGATGGCGGAAGCAGCCTCTATTTTGAGACAAGCGACAGATAAGAGTTTGGTGATTCTTGACGAGGTGGGTCGTGGGACCTCGACGCAAGATGGTTTAGCAATAGCAGCCTCCATCCTGGACTACATTAGCAAGCAAGTGCGGTGCTATGCGCTTTTTGCGACTCATTACCATGAACTTGTACCTTTTTCGCGCAGTCTTCATTCTGTAAAAGTAGCTCAAGTGGAAGTGCTCGACGAAAAAACGTCGATACGCTTTACACACCGCCTAGTTGATGGGGCTAGTGGGAGCTCCTTTGGTGTGGAGGTTGCAAAACTTGCGGGCATTCCTGAGCCTGTAATTCAAGCTGCGAATCACTTTCTTCGTGAACCTGAGTCCCTTATGCTTGGTGGTGAGAAGAAGTCGGCAAAGGCTCTTCCATTGGCTCCTGCGCCGCTTGAGGCTGCATTTGCTGAGCAAGAAGCTCTGGTATCGAAGCGAGTTGATCATGCCATACAGACTGTTTTAGAGCGTTTGGAGCGCGTCAATATTTTACGCACGACTCCTATGCAAGCCTTGGCCATCCTTGATGAAATCAAGGGACACCTTGAGCAGAGGGCCACAGAGACGCTTTTTTCAGAGGAAACTAGGCTCTGCTAATGGCTTGAATTTCTAGCTTAAAGAAATTACTATGCTCTCTTAAGGTCTCCGATGCCATAGAGCTTACAGTGCAGATAGCGAGGGCAAAGCGTGAGAGGAGTAAAGACCAGAGTTTACGCAAGAGTAAATGCAGGTCAAGACGACCTCATCAAAGCTAGGCTCGTGCTCAGTAAGCGTTTAGACGATGGAACTGCCATAAAGGAAGATTTGCATGGCCGGTCATGATCCGCTAGATAACCATGAATTTTTGACAAGAGAAGAGCTCGAGAGTTTTCGGGCTATGCTTTATACCGAGCGTGACAAGCTCCTAGAAAAATCTGAGCAGATGGTAAAAGCAGGCAATATCGAGCTCGACAAAAATGAGATGCTAGACGAGGTGGATTTGGCTTCGGCAACGACCGAGCAGAACCTCACGTTCAAACTTCTCGATCGGGACAGAAAACTCCTGGGCGAAATTGAGCATGCTCTCGAGAAGATTAAAACGGGTGAGTACGGGTTTTGCGAGGGGACTGGCGAACCGATTCCAAAACGCAGACTAGAAGTGCGGCCTTGGTGCCGACACAGTGTAAAGTATAAAGAGCAGCTTGAGCGGATGAAGAAAACCGGTCGAGGTGTGGGTGACGAAGACGAAATTTAAATGAAAAAAAAGCCGGGGAAACCCGGCTTTTTTGTTGAGAGAGTTTCAGTCTAGCAGCCCGAAGGCAGTGCTGTTGCGTCTGAGTTCAGTTTTTTAAACAGGGCACATGCCTGAGTTTTTTGAGTTGGATCGGTGATGGTGGCAATCTTTCCGGAAATCTGTTCCGCAGAGGTTTTGGTGAACGTGTTTTTCAGTGCTTCGTTCTGTTGGGCCGAACTCGCGGTATTTGCGGTAGGAGCTTTGGTTATCGTCTTGATCTTGTCTTGGAGATTGGTGGTTGCGCTCAGAATGTTGGATGATACCGAAGAGGGCATTCCTGCGATTGAACCTAGGGCGACACTTGAACTGGCGAGGTCGCTGAATACCGAGTTCAGCATGGAATCATCAGCATTTTGAGTCGGAAAGATGGACTCTATCGTAGAGGTTAAGGCGTCTAGACCACTCAGGAAGTCAGAGACGTTGGTCGTATTTTTCAAGTTTAGAGACGCTGTTTCTATGTTGGGAGTGGAGTTCACAGTATCGGATGAGTACATGACCACCGAGTAGAAAGCGACCGCTTCAGCAATATTGGCAAGAGCCCAAGTAAATTTGGAGCGTGCCCCCATGTGGGCAGCCTCAGTACTCTCGCCACAGTCTATGTAGCGTTTATCTTGCAGTGTCCCGTCAGTACCTTTTTTATAGATGGGTAAGTCTTTATAGGAGGCATCGCTCTCCGAATAGAGTCCACGTAGGAGTGGGCATAGTGCTGTCACTGCTTGTGAAAGGTTGTACATACGAGTCGCTGAATCAGTCGATCCTCGAGCTTCTGAAGCATTTTTTGGGATATAGAGCCGAACCTTTGAAACGGTCTTACTTTCTTTGGAAAGTGAGCTGAGGTCAGCTTCTGAAAGAGGGAAAGCTTTTGCTAATTTGCCTAGTAGATTTGTTGTGGCATCTTTAGCTCCACTATCAGCAAGTTTGGTTGATGAAGAGTCTGATGTTGTGAGAATGGCATTGACTATGCCCATGACATCAAAATCAGCTTTTGCGAGGTATGCATTGCTTTTTAGAACAAGAGCTTCTTCATGATAAGGGTAGAGCTTTTGTACCTTTTCCGTGAGTTGAAGGACCTTGTCATACTCTCCTTTATCGTATGCGTACTTAGCCTCAGTAAGAACCTGGTCGAGACTTTCTTTTTCGGCGCTTCCAACAAAGAGCTCGTTGAAATTTGAACCGCCGCAGCCATTTAGCAGCAAATACATTGTGCTTACAGCAATCAATTTACGCATACTTTTACCCTTCCTTTAGTCAGCAAAAAATATGATTTTTTCATCATTGTCGGTAACGTGGTATTTATCTCGTAAGACTTTTCGAGCGTAATCCGGAGAACCTTTGATTTTACGAATTTCTTCGCTCAACTCTGTGTTGCTTGACTCAATTTTATGAATTGTGTCTTCCAAGACTTCGAGGCTTTTGCGGAGGCGAAAGTAGTCGAAGATGGAACCTTCGCCTCTCAAAGTGCCAATTAAAAGAACGGCAAGTGTCAGGCAATAAATGATGCGAACGCCCATAGGAAGGCCCTCCCAGAAGCTTGTGCTTCTATGCTAACATAAAAGCCGAGTCTCATGGGGAAGGTTGGTCTAAGTCTTGGAATTGGAAGAAGGAAGATGAACTCTTAGTCTGTTTTCCTAATAAGATCGAGAGGGTTGGAGCTGGCTAGGGCGAATCTTGCGATAGCCAAAGTCTCTAAACTTAACGATCGCTTTGCGTTGCCCAAAATTATCCTCAAAACCCTCAACAGTCCCTGGACCATAGGTTGGGTGGTAAACGCGCGATCCCTCATCGAAGTCGACATCGTCTTCATCGTCGTCGTAATGGTACGAAGGCCCTGATGGGGCTGAAGATGCTACACTAGAAGGTTCGAAAAGTTCCTTCGCCTTTAGCGAGAGCTCGAGAAACTCAGTCGGTATTTCCTTGAAGAAACGTGAAGGTGGATTGACCATTTCGGTGTTGTAGGTGCGACGTCTACGGGCACAGGTCAGCGAGAGCTTCTCTTTGGCCCGGGTGATTCCCACATATAAGAGGCGGCGTTCTTCTTCAAGGCTGTTCGTATCATCGATACTGTTTCGATGTGGAAGCAGACCGTCTTCGACTCCACTGAGAAAGACTCGGCGAAATTCAAGGCCCTTAGCCATGTGAAGAGTCATCATGGATACGCCCTGAGGCCCTTTGTCATCTCCTGGGTCGTCTCTCACTAGAGCAACTGATTGGAGCCAATCAGAGAGTTTTGCATCTGGGTTTTTCTTTTCAAATTCACCTTGAGCAGCGGCCAGTTCTTGGATGTTATCAATTTTATCAAGATATTGGTCAGGATACTTTTTCTTAACATACTCCGGATATTCCAGAGCTTCGAGCAGTGTCTTTACAACCTCACTCAAGGGATTATTGAAAAGGTCCTCGCGCAATGCTGTCATGAGGTCACTGAAGTACTTGAGTTTGGGGCCAATTTTGGGGGCGCCACCTGAAGCCATGCGGCGAGTGGCTTCCAGCAAATTTATGCTTTGATCTTTGGCATATTGCTGTACCTGTTGAACCGCTTTATCCCCAAGACCTCGAGTGGGAACGTTTATGATGCGAAGGAAACTTAGATCATCGCTTTCATTGACGAGCAGGCGCATGTAAGCGATGAGATCCTTGATTTCCATACGTTCATAGAATTCGAGTGAACCAAAAATAGTATAGGGGATTTTCATCCGGCGCAGTGCATCTTCAAGCGCACGTGATTGACTGTTAGTCCTATAGAAGATAGCGACGTTGTCGAATGGATAGAGATTTTTTTCAAGATGAATCTTTTCTGCGATCCAGTAGGCTTCCATTTCTCCGTCAGACTCAACGTGGACACCAATAGGATCTCCAGGAGGTGATTCTGTAAAGAGAGTCTTGGGGGCGCGGGTCTTGTTGTTTGCAACGAGCTTACTGGCTGCTCCAACAATATTGCCTGTGCAGCGGTAATTTTGTTCGAGTGCAATGCGACGAGCTTCAGGATATGTTCGCTGAAAATCGATAATGTTTGAGGGTGTGGCACCCCGCCAGCTGTAGATCGATTGATCGTCGTCCCCAACGACGACGAGGTTTCTGTGGGTGCTGGTCAGATGATGAATGATTTCAAATTGAGTTCTATTAGTATCTTGAAACTCATCGACCATGACGTAACGAAATCGTCCGCAAAGGATCGAACGAACCTTTTCATTTTTACGCAGCAAAAGCAGGAGATTCAGGAGTAGATCTCCAAAGTCCATCGCATTACATTGAGCCAAGAACTCTTGGTAAAGTCGATAAACCGTGACGCCCCCAGTGGGTACCAGTTGCGGGTGATCCCGTTCGAACTGCTCGGCTTCATGCGGTAAAATTCCAGCTGTTTTCATGTTGGCAATGAAAGCCTTCATCTCTGCAACGAGCACAGGAATGTCAGCTTTTGGATTCATGTCTGTGATGATTTTTTTGAGAGCGCGGTTGGCATCCTGATCGTCATAGATGGAGAAATGACCATCAAAGCCCAACTCACCAGCAAATTCGCGCAACCATCTTGCACACGCCGAGTGGAAGGTCGTTACCACGGCCCTCCTGGCTTCGGGTGTCAAAAGCTCTACGCGGCTACGCATCTCTTCGGCCGCTTTATTCGTAAAAGTGACTGCGAGGATTTCCCAGGGTAACACGTGCTGTTCGATCAGGTAGGCAATACGCGTTGTGATGATACGCGTCTTTCCTGAACCGGCACCCGCGAAGATAACGAGAGGGCCGTCTCGGTGCAAGACAGCTTCTCTTTGGACAGAGTTCAGATTTTGTAGCAACGTGCTCACTCGTATCCTCGCTGGTCCTCAGGGAGCCAAATGGGGGCTTACTCAACGGTAACAGATTTGGCCAGGTTACGTGGCTGGTCAACGTCGGTCCCTCGCTTGATAGCGATGTAGTAGGCGAGGAATTGGACAGCCACAGTGGATACAATCGCTTGGAAGCATGGTGTTTTCAAGCTTGGACAAGGAATGATATCGATACACAGATCGCGTAGGTGCTGGTCTTTTTCATCGCCAATGGCGATGACTTGACCTTCTCGGGCGCAGATCTCTTCGATGTTCGACAGAGTTTTATCGTAATACTGATCTTTTGGGACAATCGCTACGATCGGCATATGCTTGTCGACCAAGGCGATAGGACCATGTTTGAGCTCGCCGGCAGCATAACCTTCAGCGTGAATGTAGGAAATCTCTTTAAGCTTCAACGCACCTTCGAGAGCGATAATATAGCTAGGGCCGCGGCCTACGAATAGGAAGTTGGGATATTCGTAGAGCTTGTTGGCAAGCTCGGCGATATGCTCTTCGGCGTTGAGTGCTTTATCCATGTAGATAGGCAAGCTTTTAAGTTCTTGCAGAATAGATGACAAATCCTCGGCATGAAGGCGGCCAAGCTTTTGTGCAGCTCCGAGAGTCCACAGGTATGCACACAGAACTTGAGATGTAAAAGCCTTAGTCGAAGCGACGCCGATTTCTGGGCCAGCATGCATGAGTATCGAACCATGACTCTCGCGATGAATGCTTGAGTAGGCTACGTTACAAATACTAAAGATTTGACAGCCTTTGTCTTTTGCATGCTTCAAGCAGGCGAGAGTATCTGCAGTTTCGCCTGATTGAGAAATGGCCATAACGAGGGTCTGACCTTCACCCATGAGCAAAGGATTGCGGTAACGAAATTCGCTAGCAAGCTCTACGTTTACGGGTATGCCCAAGGTCGTTTCCATTGCGTACTTTGCAGTCATCCCCGCATAATAAGCAGTGCCACAGGCGATGATATGGATACTTCGAACTTTATTGAGTTCGATAGAATTGAGCCCGAGGCCTTCGAGGTCAAGACTGGAATCCTTAACAAAAGCATGGGTCGTTTTGGATATTACACCTGACTGCTCATGAATTTCCTTGAGCATGTAGTGGCGATAGCCCTGTTTGTCAGCACTTGCTGCCGACCATTGAATCATGGTGGTTTTGGGTTGAATTGGATGGCCCTGACGATCCCAGATTTCTACAGACTTTGCACCCAATGCTGCACACTCGCCATCCTGTAAAAAGACCGCTTTTTGGGTGTGAGCACAGAAAGCAGTCACGTCACTGCCAAAGAAGTTTTCGTCTTTGCCAAGGCCGATGACTAGAGGTGAGCCTTGCTTTGCCAGGTAGATGAAGTGAGGATCTTGGTCGCTGATAAGAGCCAGGGAGAAGGCTCCTTCGAGCCTTAGAATAACCTTATTCAAGGCATCGCGAGGATGGTCGCCAGCTTTGATCCGTTCACCTAAGAGGTGAGCCACGACTTCCGTGTCTGTTTCAGAGCGGAAGTGAAAACCTTTCTTTTGAAGCTCAGCTTTGAGCTCCTTGTAATTCTCAATGATTCCGTTATGAATAAGTGCCAATTTCTCGGAAGCATGGGGGTGTGCATTGTCCCTGGTTGGCAAGCCATGTGTTGCCCAGCGTGTGTGCCCGATGCCGATATGGGCTTCGGACGGTAATTGCTCGAGGAGAGGACGCAGGTTTTCCAGCTTTCCTGATTCCTTGCTAATGGAGATCTGACCTTCGTGCAGGACGGCGATACCCGCAGAGTCGTAGCCGCGATATTCCATCTTCTTGAGACCGTCGAAGACGATATCGATACATTTCTTAGGGCCAATATAACCGATAATTCCGCACATGCTAGATCCTTGAATCAAGAGTTACACTCGGACGGTTCCTGCGGGGACAACCGTGCCAGGAGGAATATTTACATCTTTGAGCACAACATGGCTACCGATCTCAGAGCCCTCACCGATTGTGGTCGTGCCGAGAAGGGTACATTGAGGTCCGATTTCACAATCTGCGCCGAATTGGACCGAATCCTCGATGTAAGTCGAGTCAGGAAGCCGGAAAGTAACGCCTGCCTGCATCCATTTCAACTTCTGTTCTGTCTGCAATTTCGTTTCAATGTGAACCAGTTGCTCTCGATTGTTGACTCCATCGAAAGAGCTAAAATCTTTGCTCACAAAGACATGTGCAGGCTTTCCAGCAGCTTTAGAGAGTTCGAAACAGTCAGTGAGGTAATACTCCCCCTGAGCATTCAGTGGCTTAAGCTTTGCCAAGAGATCGAAGAGGTGCTTGCGATTAGCAAAAATGACGCCTGAATTGCAGAGTGTAACGCGTCTCTGGTCGGGATTGGCATCTTTTTCTTCAACTATCCCGGTTAACTGTCCGTTAGAATCCTGGATGATGCGTCCGTAGCCGAAGGGCTGGGGATGATCCATGGCTAGCACGGCGAGAAGGCTTTGATTGAGCTTGCAATAGCTCAGGAACTCACTGAGGATGTTGGCCTTGAGGGCCGGAGTATCTCCGGCACATATGAGGACGTAGTCCGATTTAATGGCATTCCCTTGCAGAAAGTGGCCTCTCGCAAAAGTTGGTACGGCTGTGTCAGCAAAACCGAATCCGGCACACGCAACGGCCTCGCCAGTGCCTAAACGTTCGGTCTGAGCGGTGAGGGTCAAGGGAATATCGAGCGTATCCATGTATGCTTCGAGTCTGGGGATATCGCCACCGACAACGACACAAAACTTGTCGAGCCCAACGCTACGAAGAGTTTTTAAAACCCGCCCTATCATGGGTGTGCCACACACTTTATGCAGGACTTTGGGGAGTTCGCTTTTCATGCGTGTCCCTTTGCCAGCAGCAAGGACAATGGCAGCAATCGTAGTTAAATGTTCGTGCATGGAGCCTCCGCAACACAACGTTGATCTTCCCTTATACGGAGTCTCGGGGAATATCGCTAGATCGCCTTGACAACTCTCAGAAAATGTCCAAGTTCAGCTCTGCGTACTTGATCCGCACGGCAGCGTGCTGTATGAGTTAATGCAGAAAATTGACGGACTTTCGCCGCAGAGTCCATGTCAAAAATTTCTAATTAATTTACTTAACTACCCTACCAAGAGGCCTTATCATGGTGTCTAGCTTACCTTCAGTTACACTGCTACAGTCTGACGATGGGGGGTGGTTAGCGTTGCACGAACCATCTGGCCGTGGGGTTCGCGGGGACACTGCTGAAGAGGCTGAAGTCGCCATGCGTGAACTTTTGGGCGTAGACGATGAAGGCTCTTTTGCAGAGCCAAGCACAGCAGGGCGATTCGAAGGTACTGCTCGTGAGATCGCAGAGTATCTCGAAGGGAAAGTCTCCGAGATGTTGGCCCTACATTCTGGCTATGCCAGACTTGAGGCTTATCAGGACAGCGTAGCTACCATACGCTTGGGTGGAGGGTGTCAGGGTTGTCCGTCTTCACGTCTGACTCTGATGAATGGCGTCAAGCGTGAGTTGCAAGATACCTTCGGCGAAGAGCAAGTCATGGATGTTTATCCCGTGTTGGATTGAGGTCGAATCGAATGTTTAAGAAAATTCAAGAATATTTTGGGTCACGAAAAGAAAAGCGTGTGGAGCGTGCGGGTAAACTCGTTAAAAACGCGAAAGCGATCCGTGAAGATCGTTGGGCGGCTATCGAGTACTTGGCTGAGGGTGTAAAAGAGTCTGATCTTGCCATACCCAATCTTTTGCCCCGTTTCGAATACAGTCTCGAGCATGGTATCAACGATACGCGTGAAAAAGAACTGGCTCTTCAGGGTATCGCCCGTTTTGGAGAAGAGTCTGTGCCTTACATTAAATCATGGCTTCAGCAGACGACTCGAATCGCTTGGCCGATAAAAGTTCTCAAGGAACTTGGCAAAGAGGATGACCTCATTGCTTGTCTCAAAGGCGCTTTGAATTACGGCGAAGTGGCCTTTGATCAGGCCGCCGTTGATAAGAACTACGATATTCTTTGCTACCTAAGAGAATACTCCTTGGGGGATGAGCTTCGGAAGCTAACCCATTTTCTTAATGACCAAGATGAGCGTGTTCGCTTTGCGGCTGCTGAGCTATTGATCAATCAAAAGTCTGAGGGTGTGAAGCCAGATCTTGAGCCCTTTTTGAAAGATGACTCATCAGAAAATCGTCGGATTCGCCAGGCTGTTGCTCAGGCTTTTCTCGATTTGGGTTGGAAGGTTTCGCGTCCCGAGGAATTTCCTGGGGGACAAGTTATGCCAGGGCTTGTGATAGATGGACAAGGTCGTCTGCAAGCTCACTCTTGATCGTGGACCTACTCTACGCTCTGCAAAATATGAGATGGAGCAGGGAAAAAGAGGCCTACTAAGACTTCCCCTGGTACCTTCAGCTTCAATACCTTGCCATAGGCAGGAACCACACGAGGCCCTTCGACGATCTTAGCGCCGAGGGCTGTGGCTTTCGCCTCCATGATCTCCCAGCTTTGATCCATACGAAAATAAGGTACGATACCTCCTTCGCAGGGGGGGGCGTCTGATCTTCTTGGTACCAGGCTGATTCCATAAGGGCTTGATTCAGGGACGTCCAGCACGTAGAGGTCTTGAATCATAATGGGTAAGACCGGCCAACCAAAGACTTCGGAGAAGAATCGGAGCGATTTCTCAACATCGCTGGTCTGGATTTCAAGCTGGCAAAGTGATCGAGGATCTATCATCGCAAGATCCTGGGGATTTCAGGGTTCAATCTTGTAACTATTTCGTAATGAATGGTGTCGCACCATTCGGCGACTTGGCTGGCCTCAAGTTTTTCATCGCCATCATTGCCTATGAGAGTGACATGGGCACCGGTGCGTATGTCATCAAGATGAGAAATATCGATCATCATCATATTCATGCAGACGCGGCCGACAATAGGGCAGCGTTGACCTTTTAAAAGAACGTAGCCCCTGTTACTCGCCAATCTTGGATAGCCTTCGTTATAGCCCACGGGCAGCACTGCTATACGCATATCCCGAAGAGCTTTGTAGGTGCAGCCATAGCCTATAAATTGGCCTGCTCGCACCTGCTTGACAATAGCGACTTCAGTTCGCCAAGAGAGGACAGGGCGAAGCTCTATCATACTTCCGACATGCTGGAGAAAGGAGAGCTGTGTGGTGCGGGAGGGCCAGAGTCCGTAAGCCGAAATCCCAATGCGCACCATTGCAAAGCGACTAGCTTCCATAATTAAAGCGGATGAGCTCGCGGCGATATGAGCCATGAGATTAAGGCCAGCTTTTTGAAAATTTTCGACAACACTCTCAAATGCACGAAGCTGTTGAAGGGCGTAGCTCTGTTCAAGTACATCTTCAACGTTCGCAAAATGGCTACAGATTCCAACCAAGCCTTCTGGATTTGGGAGTATGGTGGCAAGCACTTCAGGACATTCTTCAAGTAAAAACCCTTGGCGCGACATTCCTGTATCGATTTTGATGTGGGCTCTTGGGCGCTGAGAGGAAGGGAGTTGACTCCACTCCTCTAGAATTTCAGCTTCTGTGAGAAATACATCGAGATCTAGGTCCTTGGCACGACGCAGTTTTTGCTTCTGTATAGGGCCCACAACCATGATTCTTTGCTCATGCCCATAGGAGCGAAGAGCTTCGGCTTCGCTGATATAGTTGACGGCAATCCACTCAGGATTCAAGGATTTGAGGGCATTGTATATTTCGGAGAGACCGTGGCCATAAGCGTTCGATTTGATGACAGGGATGACCACGGAAGGTTGTGTGAGTTTTTTAAAAACTTCGAGATTGTGGCGAAAGGCTGATCCATCTAACTCGATCCAACAGCGCAATGCGAATCTCCTCGGTGAGTCTGCAGGCTAGTGGCTACCGAGTAACTGCAGAGGCTTGACGTCTCGTTGAAGGTCAGCCGTGCGGTTCCACTCGTAAGCATAGCTTACCTTTTCTGGTGCCGAATTGCACGGTTTCGCATTGAGCTCTTGAAGGATTCCAACGGCAACTCCCTCTGCTGCTTCGAAGGTTACTAGGCCCATATTGCGCACACAGGATTCATAGCTACTGACTTGAAGTTGAGGGTGTTTGGAGTTTGCGATCCACTGATAGCTCAAGGGACGCGCGATGCGAAGGCCTTGGTTGTGGTGACTGATGATCTGGGTTTTAACTGTTACGTCTGGAGCTGCCCGAAAGCCATCACTCCAGACACTAACAATATCTTCGGAGGTTTCATTGGGGCATTGCATGGAGGAGTATTGGGCGACTAGCATCGCGAGAGAAAGGCTCTGGGGCCCCTCTTCCTGACGAACAAGGCCAATGGGTGCCTCGTTGCAGTGACGATGAAAGCGCAGTTCGTAGTGCATTTCATTGTGTTCACGAGTGGGCTTGCTTAGGACAACAGGAACGCGCTTAAGGATATAAGGTGCGTGCTGGGACTCCGTTTCTAAGGGGTCAAGAGTTAGAGATGGCTCGTGACTCAGATCTAGGTTTGAGATCCGAAGGATCTCGGTGGTGCGACTGCAATGATTTTTAGATTCACCCCCTTCGACAATCCCAAGCCTCAGTCCGGAAGTTTCTGGGCGCACAAAGAGTCCAACTTGGCGTCCACAGTGAGTTGTGAAGATGGCTTGGACATCTGTTTGGATTCCTCGGCGGTGGCTGTGAAGGTTTTGTAAGGGGAGCACCTTGAGTTGGGCGGGCTCGTCCAGAGGAGAAAGAGATCGAATGGACTCATATTGCGAGGCTTTCAAGAACGGCACTATGACATGCTGCATGCCAGTGAGTTGGGAGCAGCGTGCATGAGATCTCTGGAGGAGGACACCTATTCTTAGTTCTTTCGGCGCATCGGTACGAAGAAGGAATCCGCCAAATTGAGCTGAGCAGGTTCCTTGATAGGCCAATTTTATGCTGTTTTGTGTTGTTTTGATAATGCGGACGGGCTGTAGGTCCCATGCAAAGGGGCTCCCCGAGTAGGCCGTTGTATGAAGACTTAAGATTCCAAAAACAATGGAAAAAAAGAATTTGAGTCGCTTCATTGGGGGCGCTTCCTGATGTCGTTTTGACGCTTTTTAGTAAAAAAAGGAGAGATAGTCAAGTTGATTCGACGCTGTCTAAATGTCTCGATTTGGAAAGAGTTGGATTAGGAATTTGAGAGACCTTGCCAGCCCTTAGGTCTTCTGATAGATTCTCGCGGCTGTCCGTATCGTGAGGACTCTGCATTTGCAGTTTCGGCACCATCGCATCAAATTGTTTGGACACTAGGACAGAGTTCTTGAGGAGAAATTCATGAAACGCACCTATCAACCTAGCAAACTAAAACGCAAACGTACTCACGGCTTCCGTACTCGTATGGCGACTCCAGGTGGCCGCGAAGTCCTCAGCCGTCGTCGCGCCAAAGGCCGTAAGCGTTTGGTTCCTACCATCTATCAGAAGTAATACGCCGCATTAAGCTGCTTGGCAGGGCCTCTTTTTGAGGCTGGCGGCAGCTTTTCTGAGCGTCCTTTCTTTGAGCCCGTCCTAATACTGGTCAGGGTCGAATCGATGTGCCTGGAAGTACATGCCTGCACCTGTGCGGGACATGATACCTAGGTGTGCGTTCGATTTTTAGGCCGGCTCACATCGCACGGGGCTTGAGGTCACACCTTGGGGATGCCCTTGGCTAAATTTAAGAAAAAACAAAAATTGTTACGTCGTGCCGAGTTCACGGAAACGATGGATCGCGGCCAGAAGATTGTTACGCCCTATGTGGTTTTGCTTGGTCGTGCCAGTCAAAAGGGAAATTCGCGTATCGGATTTATAGTCTCTAAGAAGGTCGGTGGCGCTGTGGTGCGGAACCTGGTCAAGCGTCGCTTGAGAGATATTTATCGTAACGTCCCTCCTTCGGCCCAGGCCTTAGATATAGTAGCCATCGCTCGAGTGGGTGCTGATCGCTGCGATTTTGATGCGCTTAAGCACGCATTCGAGGCTGGACTTGGTCAGTTGCAGGCACGCTTGGCGCGGAGACATTCTGTGGCTGTCGGTGTGGAACAGGGCGAGAACGCGAAAGTGGGCTCCCCGATGAGTCCTCGTATTCTGTCCCCTGTGACTCCCTCCGAGAGGAAAGAAAAAAATGGCAGTCCAGGCTGACATTGAGCAGGGCGCGCGAGTGGGGGGCTTTGCGAAGATCTGCATTGGCTGTATTCGCCTTTACCAGCTGATCTTGGCACCGCTGCTTGGGCCGCGATGCCGCTTCTATCCTAGCTGTTCTCGTTATGCTGCATCGTGTCTTCAACTTTACCCTTTTCACGTCGCCATGAAGAAAATAAGCTGTCGACTCCTTCGGTGTCATCCGTGGCATCCAGGTGGCGTTGATATGCCGTAAACAGCGAAAGATGTAAGCAAAGAAGCTTTGTTGACGATAGTGGACCTGATTGGAGTCATAATGAACTGGGACAAGAAGACAATCACAGCGATGTTACTCTGTATCGTGCTCTTCACTGGGTATATGGCATACCTTCAGAAGAAGTACCCCGATTACTACGCAGGGCAGCGTCAAGAAGAAGTCGCGGAGACTCAAGCAACAAACAGCGCGGCTTCGACAACGCCTTCATCAACAGCTCCAACTTCCGCGGCTCCCTCGGCAGGTTCAGTAGCCCCTGCTGCACCAGCTGAAGCTGTAGCAGAGATTTCAAAGCTGAGTGAGCAAGATCTTCGTTTTGAAACAAAGACGCGTATCATTCAATTCGATCAGAATACCTCCGCCATTGACAGCATCCAGCTCAAAGATTACCAGCAGGATCTCGTGAGCAAGACTCCTGCGGAACTCTTGGACAGTCCGCTCGTTGTGCAGGGTACAACTCAGATTGCCGATCGGCAGGGCCGCCAAGGTTTTTCGGCAAAGCGAGCTGGCAATACCTTGAGTTTTACTCGTACCAGTGGAGTTTGGGAGATCACACAATCATTTACTGTTCCTGAAGAGGGATACGGGCTTGACGTTAATGTGCAGTTTAAAAATACGAGCAATGAGTCTCAGGAATTGACTTCTGGCGTATTGATGCAAGAGAACCTCATACGTCAGCAAACGAGCGGAGGATTCCTCGGTTTCGGAGGGGGCGCTTCAGCAGCTCAAAATGCTTCGCTGGTTTACGGTCTTGCAGGCAAACACAATGATACAGTCGTGCCGAAGTTTTGTGATGAAAACAAAGGTCCAGCATTTACCTTAAATAATGAAAAAGTTGACTTTATAGGCGTCGATAAGCACTATTTTCTATCATTTCTTTGGGCTAAAGGTCAGGCTACGACCTACGTCTACGATCACGCTGCTCCTTCCAATTCATTCTTTTGTCCTGTTGCCTTGATGGCCTATCAAAATCTCGGTTTGGTCCAGCCAGGAGCGAGTGCGAACATGGCCTTGACGGGTTATTTTGGTCCGAAGCAACTGAGTGTTCTGGAGGCCTTCGATCCCGCATTGAAGCCTGCTATGAAGCTGGGTTGGTTTTCAGTCTTAGCGCGACCCCTTCTGATCGCCTTGAAGGCGATCTATGGGGTGGTTGGAAACTATGGTATCGCAATTATTTTGGCGACATTGCTTCTCAAGCTTCTCTTTTATCCACTGACAAAATCAGCCGCTGTCTCGATGAAAAAGATGCAGAAGCTTCAGCCTGAAATCAACCGCCTTCGCGATAAGTTCAAAGACGATCCTCAGCGTCAGCAGAGAGAAATGATGGCCTTTATGTCTCAACATAAAGTCAATCCTTTCAAAGGTTGCCTACCTATCTTGCCGCAGATACCTGTGTTCATCGCGTTTTACAATGTCTTGTCGCAATCGATCGAGCTCAGGCACGCACCTTTCTACGGATGGCTTCAGGACTTGGCAGTGAAGGACCCTTACTATGTGACGCCTCTCTTGCTCGGTGCTGGAATGTTCCTACAACAAAAATTGACTCCTAACCCCGGTATGGATAAGAATCAGGAAAAGATCATGCTGATGATGCCGCTTATCTTTACCGCGATGATGCTCTCGTTGCCGGCAGGTATGGTCTTGTACATGATCACGAACACTGTCGTGTCGATACTTCAGCAGCAGTGGCTGAACAAAAGACTTGCCAAACAATTTGGATAAGTCATTGCTGGTTCAGGGTTTCAGGGATGCTAAGTTCAGAAACCCTCATCCAGTCAGTATTTGAGTCGTGGTGTTCATAAAGATGCGAGCCCCAGTGGGCAAAACCCCAACAGATCGAGTAGAATAGATACTATAGGCTCGCATGCACATAGGAGAAGCAGATGCAGAGTAAATCCAATGAAGTTCGCGTGACTGCCAAAACACTTGATATAGCCCTATCTCAGGCCGCGGAACTTCTTCAGATTGATCAGAGCCAGCTTGATTATCGTGTTGTTTCCCAAGGAAGCGGCGGACTGTTCTCATTTCTAGCCAAGAAAATCGAGATCGAGGCTTGGAAGAAAGATATCGATATCGATGATATTTTGGGTGATGACTCTGGAGAAGTCGAAAATCTGAGCCCTGAGCAAGTTGATGCCTTGAGGTCTGATCTTCAAGTATTTTGTCAGGATATTTGCACAGCGATCTGCGGTCACAAAGTAGTGGTGAAGGCGGAACTAGAGTCCGGCCGACTCGTTTTGGATTGTGACGATGAGTATCTGGCTCAGCAGCTCTTAAAAAATAGTAAACTGGCAGAGGCGCTTGAGCACATCCTT
>CANGNB010000017.1 GCA_947454545.1 Oligoflexaceae bacterium | reverse complement strand
GGGAACTGTCCCTCTCACATCAGGCAGTCTAGACCTCAACGGAACTACAGAAAAAGGTCGCTTCATCTTTGACCTCAAAGCCCTCCAGAACAGTGATCTCAGCGGCGAGTGGAAAGACATGCTTGAAACGCATCTCAAATCCCCCGACTTTTTCCACGTCGAGGCTTATCCTGAGGCGCTCTTTGTAATTCAGACGATCACCCCTGACGGCCATGACGAGACTCTCCATACGATCTCGGGAGTCTTGACCATCAAAGGCATCACAAAGCCCCTCAATTTCTCTGCCTCCATTCAGGAGAAGGGTTCTGACACCATCATTTCAGCAAAGCTTTCCCTCAACCGTCTGGATTGGGACATCCGTTACAATTCAGGCAAATTTTTTGACCCCAAAGCCCTAGGAGACAAACTGATCTTGGACGAGCTTGAATTTGCCTTCACCCTTACGGGAGCCTAAGAAACTCGGCTCCCAAGCATCCCTTCTTCGAGCGAGTCATGGCCTGAGACTGGTCGTGACTTTGCCTGGAGAATGATCTATGCTTTTTGAAGATCTAAAGGTGAGGATAATGTGACTCTCGATCAGTTGCTGGTCTTAGCAAGGATTGCCGAAACAGGTAGCTTTCGTGGGGCAGCCCAATCTCTCCATCGAGCTCAGTCCGCAGTCTCCTATGCGATTAAAAATCTCGAAGAGGAGCTTGGGCTCACTCTTCTGAGTCGTGAAGACTATCGCCCTAGACTCACCCCTGCTGGCGAAGCCGTCCTCGTCAAGGCCAAACGTGTCCTCACAGGTATGGAAGAACTCCAAGAACTTTCGCTGACTCTGAATCAAGGGGACGAACCTTTTTTGCAGGTGCTTGTGAGCGCAATCGTCCCCATGTCTCCCGTCATCCCTGCACTTAAAGCTCTTCGTCAACAGAAACCTCATCTCTTGCTTAATTTGCGAGTCGAAATCCTCTCGGTAGCCTTCAAAATTTTGCGCGAAGAAGCCGACCTCGGCATTACCGAGATCATTCCTCAACTCACCAATGGTGACCTCTTAGAAAAGCAAGTGTTGGGCTCCGTCAAGCTCTTCACAGTCTGCGCTCCCGACCACCCCTTAGCTAAAGCTCCAGCTGGAGTTTCACCCGTAGAACTCCAGCGACACGTCCAGCTCATTATCCCAAGCAGCGATCAGGCCGCAAAAGACATCAAAGCAGGCATAGTCGAGGGCGCTGAAAAATGGAGCGTAAGCGACTTTGCAAGCAAACGCCAGCTCCTCCTCGGCGGTCTCGGCTGGGGCCAGATGCCCCAGAGCCTCATCCAAGAAGACTTGGATCAAGGGCGTCTTGTCGTTATCAGGACCGAGGCATTTACCGAACTCTCCTTGCCGATCTATCTCATACGAAGGCGACGAAAGAGGTTGGGGAGGTGCCAACAAATCCTTTGGGACTTACTCCACGAGAACTGGCTCCCTTAACTGTTGCATAAAGAGCTGAGCCACTGTCGAGACATGAGATGTCGCTAGCAAAATTTTATAAATAAGACACTATACATCCTAACTTAATAAGGAGGGGGTATGGTCTGTCCTCGTTGCGAAAGCACTGGAAAAATTGGAAAATATGGAACTTACGTGAGAGGTTCCGATGGAAAGAAATGTCAGCGTTATCGATGCAAAGCATGCCTGAAGACTTTTTCAGAAACTAACTTTGGAATCGAATATCGACTTCGCAAACGGCATTTAAACCAGAACGTCTTTCGCATCCTTTGTTCCGGAGTTTCCCAACGTCGCCTTGCGATCATCTTAGGAGTCCAAAGAGCCTTGATTGCCAGGCGTCTCCTTCGTTTTGGAAGGTGCGCCCAGCATAATCTAGAGATTTATCGAAAGCAGTGCAACAAAGTCACAAAACTAAACTTTGACGAACTTGAGACTTTCGAACATACAAAATGTAAGCCGATAACAGCGGCTATAGCCGTTGAAGACAAAACGAGAAAAGTCCTCGCTATAGCTGTCGGAAGAATTCCTGCGAAAGGACCATTAGTGCATTTGGCTCGAAAAAAATACGGCCTTAGACCCTGTGAAAGACGTCAGTGCCTTACAGCTCTGTTCAAGGATTTAAAAGATTGCACCAGCTCTTTCGGGCTTGTAAAGACGGATAAAAGTAAGGCTTATCCACCATTTATTCGATCTCACCTTCCAAATTGGACCCACGAAGCTACCCCTGGACGTCGCGGCTGCATTGTCGGCCAGGGCGAGCTTAAGGAAGGAGGTTGGGATCCTTTGTTTAGCCTCAATCACACTTATGCTATGTTTCGTGATGGTTTGAAGCGCCTCGCTCGCCGGACTTGGTGTACTACGAAAAAACTAGAGAATTTGAATCTTGCATTGAACATGTACGCTTGGTTTCACAATCTTTATCTGGACTCAAAAAAGGTCTCCCAGTTAAAACTCAAGTGGATCTCTTGACTCCCAATGCACTGATTCATTTACAACAATTAAGGGATCCAGTTTTTGCCTATCCACATTTTGGGTGTGGTACCGATTGACCACTGGGACTTCTTTGGTTTCTCGAGGGCATAGTATTGGGTCAGCAATTTATGACCATCTTTAAAATCTTCATAGTTTTCCAGCTCGTCTGGTGGGCTTGGCTCGCTGAGGCTCAGATCGGGCAAGTAAGCTATGACCGTGATTTTCTCGATGATCCTCGGTCGCTTTACCTTCGTCTTCGTACGGATCTTCGCACACTGGACCAGGCCAAGGATAAAGATCGCTGGCTGACAACGGCCTGTGCCTGGCTTTGGATCAAAGAAGTTTCCCACACTGATGAGCTGGCCGAAGAGGCTGAAGTCTTGGAGAAGGTCTTAGTTCTCACCCGTACGCATAGCGACCTTACTCAACGGTTTTCTGGGGAGCGTCTGAGACTTTATGCTCTCGAAGAAGAGCTTTCACTGAAGGAGCGCCTCAAAGCTTACGATCTCGTTCTTTCCAACCCAGAACTGGATCGCATCCCTATTTTGAAAGCTCAGATCCTCTTCGATCGCAGTAAGCTACTAGATAATGACGGTCAATCAACTCTTGCCCTCCAAGGCTATCATGAAGTCCTCGACCTCCTTAAAAACAAGGCTGCTACGAGCCTCTATCTCAATCTTTGGACCAAGGATGCCATTGCCTCTTTGCTGAGTGTTGCAGGTAACGAGGACAAGATTGCGAAAATCGATGAGCAGTTGACTCGCTTTTGCGAAGAAAGGCCTTTGCGGCACTTTTGTCTTAATCAGTACTATAGCCTTGCCAATAATATTCTCAACCAAGACGAGCTCAAAGTCTTGCCACAGGCAGAGCCTTTTCTTAGAAAGACAGAACAGTATGCGAATTCCTTGGGAGATCCTGACAGTCTCGGTACCCTTGCCTATGCTCGGTTGAAATATCATAAAGCCCTAGGACAGACCGAGGCGGCCTTGACCTGGGGAAAAAAGGCTTTCACGGCTTTTGCGTCGATTCAAAGAAAGGATTTTATGGTTTTTAGCCTCAGGCGCATGGCTGAGGTCTTGAAAGACCATGGGCGTTCCGAAGAAGGACTAGCGCACGTTCAAAAAGCCCTCGAAATTATGGGGGATCAGGATTTTCAAGGCAACGCCAAGGTCCTGCATCGCCTTGCTGCTGACTTTCATCGTTCTCTTAAACAACCTGAGGCTGCGCTCCAGGCTTACGATCTTTATGTTAAAGATATTGAAAAAGAATCTCAAGAAAAGGAAAAAGCAGCTTACGCGAGTGCATCCGCTTCCATCGGACTTAGCTTGGAAGAGGAAAAGTCTATTGCTCTTCAGCAATCTCTCGAGTCTCAGCAACGCATTCACTTCCTCTTTTTCTGTGTTCTCGGTCTAGGGACAATTGCTCTGGGATTTGCCATTCACAGCTATCGCCAATCTCGCGTGATGTTCGACATTCAAAAGGAGCTACGAACTCTTTTCGATGAGATCCAGCTTGGGATTATAACTTTCGATGACGATCTTAAGATCTCGTCGATCTACTCAGGCTTTATGCATACTCTCTTCGAAGGCTTTGATAGCTTTGCCAAGCAAGATTTTTTTGAGCTCATCGGTTCTAAAAGTTCAGAAGCACTCGACATCGCGACTCTCCGGACTCAGCTTAAAAGCGGTTTTGGAAAGCCCCAAGGCGAATGGAATGCTCTACTCGGTAGCTTTATTCCAAGGCTCCAGATTCAGCACAGTCTTGGCGACAAGCAACTTGTCTTGACCTGGAAGGGCCTCATCGATCGCCACGGCAAAGTCCAACGAGTCTTACTTACCCTAAGGGATATGACAGAAGAAGCCCTTCTTAAAGAAGCCGTCGACATCCAAAACGAGAGACTTATCGGTCTAGGCACCCTCACAGCGACGATAGCTCATGATATCGCAAGCCCCTCCTATGTGATTGCTCAAAACGAAGAAGATCTACAAAAGGTACTTACTGATCTACGTTCTGTTCTTGAAGAGATTTTTGTCCAGGCGGATGATGATGACGCCAAAGCCGTCTGGGCAAGCATTGCAGGACAGCTGAACCAAGTCGCAGATTTTACGCAAGCCATAGACACAGCAATTGCGAGGATCATTCGGGTCCAGAAGGCTGTCCGCAATCAAGCGCGTCAAGCTGATGAGATCGAGACATTTACTCTCTTTGATTTGATCGAGGAGAGTATCACTCTCGCAAACACTCGAGTTCGAAGGTCTAGGCTGGAGATGATCTGCGATCCCTCGCTAAAAATGTGGGGCCTTCGCTCGCAGCTAGGGCAAGTTCTCACCAATCTCTTGAACAATGCTGGGGATGCTCTCGAAGAAGCTGGTGAGCCCGTTGAATGTCGGCTCGTTGATATCCGTATTACGGTCAAAGTCCTCGAAAAAGACCTTTTCATTCGCATTGAAGACGCAGGAACAGGAATCCCTCCCGAGGTACGCAGACGCCTCTTTCAGGCCTTCTTTACGACCAAAAAAGTTGGCAAGGGGACAGGCCTTGGATTGCCCATCTGCAAAAAAATTATCGAAAAGCACGCCGGCAGCCTAAGCCTCGAAGACGATGGCACACTGAGTGGAGCCTGCTTTCAGATCCGCATTCCCAACAAATCTTTAGAAATGACCGCGTGACTTACAAAGAATCAGCTCCCCAGGCTCAAACCCAAAGGTATACAAAAGCCACCAAGCGGTCCACACAAGTCCCCCCGAGCTAGCTCCCCTCCTTTGGATCTTCCTTGCGAAAACTTGGATCAATGCTCAGAATCGGTGCTAAGCCTTTAGACCTGCGTCCTATCGAGAGGAGATCTCTGCATGAAACGCCTCATCTTTCTCACTCTGCTTATGAGTTCTCTGAGCTCTGCGGCTCCTTCCCAAGCTTTACTCGAATCCCAAAGTCAGGCTTTGCTCACCACCTATAGAAACGATAAACCTCTTTGGACTTGGAACTGGAACTGGGGCACAGGTATTCTGCTCTGGGGACTCCAAAAGTTCGCTGCGGTCGCCGAGCATCCCGAGGTTTTTCAAAAGCCCATTCATGACTTCCATAGCCTGCATTCCAACGGCCCCTGGCGTGTGATGTGGTCCGATCAATGTATTCCAGCGCTTTCAGCCCTAGAGCTCAACGCCTCTAGAGGCGACCAACCTGAAGAGCTCCCCGTGTCGGTAGCCAAAGTTGTTCGCTATCTCAAACATACTCCGCTGAACGCAGAGGGCTCTCTCGACCACTTTTCTCCAGGCAGCCCAGGCGCCTGGTTCTTCCCCTCATCGATTTGGTTGGACTCCCTGGTCATGTGGGGCGTCTTCGCCCTGCACTATGGTTATAAAGCTGACCCGGAGCTCTTTGACTTTGCCCTAGCCCAAGGCCCCATCTATAAGCGCCTGCTATGGAATGAACGGGATCAGCTCTTCTATCACGCTTGGAATCTTGAAACCAAAGCGCCCTATCCCCTCAACAGTGTCTACTGGCTCCGAGGCAACGCCTGGGTGATGGTCTATCTGATCGAAGCGTTGTCACTGCTCGAACCCTCTGATAGGCGCTATCTCAGTCTGCTCACAATGTATCGTCAGCTGAGCCAAAAGCTCGCATCTGTTCAAAGGGAGGACGGACTTTGGGGAACTTTGGTCTTAGAGCCTAAGACTTCTTATCCAGAAAGTTCGGGTTCTGCCCTTATCGCCTACAGTCTCGCTAAAGGCGTACGCCTGGGACTTTTAGAACCTGATTATGCTGACCTTGCGGAAGGAACTTGGCAGGGTCTTCAAGGACAGCTTCAGGGTGATGCTTCTCACCTTACTCTCGGACAGATCTCAGCGGGCACCAATCCTGGTGGTCGGGAAGACTATCTGCGAGTTCCGGTTCGAGAGAATCTCAATTATGGACTGGGAGCCTTCTTCCTTTTAGCTTCGGAACTTGGCACTCTTACGACCACTCCGTTGCCTTCACCCAAAACCGCCAGGGCTTTTCCTTAGCTTTTGAGATACCGATGCGAGGGCCGCTTTGGATAGCTTCGAGGCTTACTGGTCTTCCCTGTTTCACGTGCAACGGGCTGTTGCCCGTTAAAAGACTGCCATTGAGTTCCAGCCCGATACCCAAAGCTGCCGTAAGCTTGCCTGGCCCATTCGCAAGATCACGAAGCGCTTTGGGTTCTGGCCATTTCCTGCGCGAGCGCATGAGTGAAAGGCCTTCTGAGGGCACAATCGCCCGCAGGAGCACGGCCTCGCCCCGACCTTCCGCTCCGCTGCTGATGTTCATACAAAAATGCAAGCCATAAGATCGGTAGACATAGATAGTACCTGGCTGAGCAAACATCGCTTGATTGCGTGGCGTCATGCCGCGAAAGCTATGACTGGCCTCATCATCTTCTGTGTAAGCTTCTGTTTCGGAGATAAAACCGCCGCAGATCTGGCCATCGACCTCATGTTCGATGAGACAGCCAAGGAGGGCTTGAGCCAGATCAACCGCACCTCTTGCATAAAAATCGAGAGCTACTTGCGACATCGAGCTTTCCTTCACCTTTTCTCGCCGTCTCCATTGCTTTACTGTTCAACACAGTAGAATCGATAGAAATTTGACGAGTCACAGGCTGAATCATTGGTATTGATGACTGTGCTATCTAGGGCTGCCGAAAACCCAGCAACTCCAAAGGTGGTCAAGCTATTTGCTGTCCAGCCGGTACAGGTGTTAGGAGATGTTCTAAAATTCCCCAGGAGACCTGTCCAAACTAAATTTGCAGTAGCTCCCCCTATGCTATTAATGAGGTTAAAAGGAAAAATAGCTTCGTTCGTGGTCGTCCCGATGATTTCACCTGTTTTTCTTTGGTACTCAACTTGAGGCTTTAATACCCAATTGATTTGGTTGGCCCCTGAGCATCCTCCACTCCCACACGCTTGCCTATTCACACCATCTACAAGCAATGCTTTAAAAGTGCCTGAACTGGGTTTATTAGAGTCTGAAGCACAGGCAGCATCAGCAGCAGCAACCCCCCCAAAATTGCCTCTGTAGCTTGCATTTGAGACAAATATGCGTGCTCCAGTAGTAAAGGTGACTGTGTCATAAATAGTTTTATTCCCTGTTGTATCTTTGACTAAAACAGCCAAGGTATATGTGGTTCCTGACGCAAGGCCCCTAACAGGGTATGAGCTGATAGCTTCAGCCCAGTCCATGACAATTGCTGAGCCAGTGAGCGCGTCAGCTGCTTCCACTGTCGCAAAAGCGGTACTATTTGTCGAAACGACTAGCTTATACTTGAGGCGAGCAGCGGAGGTATCATTGTCAACAGCGGCTCCCCAGGACACCGCAATCCCATCAAATGTCTTTGTACCTGCTGTTGGAACAGTACCCTTAATTGGCGCCGTGGGGTCAGGAAGAGTCGTAATTGCAAAAGATGGAATCCAAGCTCGATTGCCAGCAGAATCTCGTGCAAGCACCGCAGCATAATAAGTGGTTCCCGCAGCCAAGGAATTGACCTGAAGACTCGTCTTACCAGGATACCAGTCTAAGACGAGCTTATCACCGCTTATAGCATCAGCTTTAGCAAGAGTGTCGAGAGCATCGGCACTTGAGGCAAGGACAACTTTATATTCGATATCTTCTGCCAGTGTTCCGTTATCTATCGCAGTTGGCCAGTCAATTTGAGCGGAAAAATATTCAATCTTACTGATTTTAACCGCTCCTGAAAATATTGGCGGTTTAGAATCTGTTGTGGTGAAGGAGCTGGGTCCGATGATTGTACAGTAACCGTTACTCCCTCTAGCTAACACAGCAACAGAAATCAGGGTTCCAGGACTAAGACCATCAACGCCATACTCAGTGAGGTTTTCGGTCCAATCTTGAAGCACTCCTTCAGAAGGTATAGCCAAAATTTCAAGCAAAGTATCAATTTGCCGAGGATCTCGAGCCATAACAACACGATATTCAATTTTTCCAGTACTGATTCCTGAACATGCTTCCAAGCCAGAGATTGAACCGCCGTTCGAATCACTTCCCGATCCGGCTCCACTTCCCGATCCGGCTCCACTTCCCGATCCGGCCCCAGTTCCTGTCGAACCACCTGTGTTCGATCCATCTTCGATAGCTGGCCAGCGCACCCTTAAGTAACTATCCCCTCGTCCAATATCTTCTATAGGACCTTTTGTTTTGGGATGCTGAGCGTAGAGGAGCTGCACGCTTTCTATAGGGAGGGAAATAACATTTCCCATGACATCTTTAACCCAAGCTACAAAAAACCATTCGCTAGCCTCAGGCAAACTTGAAACAGGTACCGTAAGATCACCTTCCTTCCAATCTGAAACCAAAAAAGCGCCGTCTCCAATCGTTTTATCTGAATTGACCAACGCCGAAGGATTGCTTGCTCGCACCAGCCTGTACTTTAACGGACCTTGTAAGCTTTGCCCCCCTCCCCAGGAAACTCTTACACTATTCTCCGTGATCTCGCTGAATTGAAGGCCTGAGGTCAAGTGAGGAGATCCCTCGGCAATCGTCGATATTTCTTCAAAGAGAATCGAGCGCTTTCCTGCTGCATTTTTAGCGACAACAGCCAGAGTATAAACCTGCCCCGGTGTTAGGCCTGAAGCAGACCAGCTGCTGACTCCTGATGTCCAATCCATAAGAAGGCGTGTTTCTGGCGGTGGGACATCTTCAGCCAATTCGGAACCAACATAAGTCCGATTCGGAAGTAGCAAGAGTCTATAGTTCATATCTCTCACACTGGTCGATCGATCCCAAGCATAGGGCCAGGTTGCTACAAACCCAGTATCATTCTGATTCGATATCAAAAAAGATAAAGACTGAAAGCTTGGGGAGTCCCTGGCATCTAAGCGACACTCTGGCCGCACATCGGTCAAACACACAGTGCGTTGATAGAGCCCACACTGCCCTAAAATCAAAGAGCAACACATGATAAAAAACAGCGGTATCCAAGTTCTTAAGCAATGCATTTTTTTTCCTATCCTGCTGGTGTGACAGAAGCAGCTCCATTCAGGCTATATACAAAACCTACGCCGCCCTCACTCCATGAAATACTGCGTTCAGGCAACGAAAAATCCTGAAACCCCCCAAGAAAAGCTAACATACCCCAATTACCTCGCATCCAGCGATATTCCAGATGCGCGCCCAGATGCAGGCTCCACGCTAAAGTCTGTTTTGCAATAAAGTCGAATTGAGCACCTTTACCGAAAAGAATTTGACTATCTACACCAATGGCAAAACCGGGATATACAATGAGACTGATTCCACTGAGCAACTTCGGAAGAGCAAAATCATGAATCTGACGAACTCCCAGATCGTAGTCATCGCCTTTACTGTGCAGAGTCATCCATCCAAGACCAGCACCATAACGCCAATTACTACGTTGCTCCTCCCACGCAATACTAAGATCTGAAAATGTCCCTGACTTTGAAATTTCATCACTCTGTTCGCTTGCAAGCCTAGCGCGACCAAGCTGAAACGATGACACAAGCTGAGATGCAGACAAGAATTGGGGGATAGCCAAACCCAAAATAGCAAGCATGGAGTGAGGTAAGTTCATGTATCTCATCTCTAAGGTAAATTTTCTTTGAAAGAAAAGAAAATATGACATTGTTTTTTTCGAGTAACAACAAAAATTTGCTTTCTCTGCTGATGACTCCTTTGTAAATCGAAAGACGACACTCGAGAAAGGCATTCTTCTCTCCTTGGTGAAGGTTATGCTCGACACTAAAAACGCTGCAATGACTCTATCATCTGATTTAAAAGAGTTTGGAATCAAACATGGGTAGCGAACAACATTTGATCGAGCTTCGAGCTCAATAAAGTTCCCAGGAATTTCTAGCCAGACTTATTCATTAAAGAACTCGCGCTTCACTTTCTGCTTGAGCAAAGCAAGAACCATTTTTTTGCTTACTTAAGTCTTAAAATCCAGAGTGATCAAAGTTTTTTTGTCCGAGGAGACCTTAAGGGGATGAAGTTTATCGACCATGCTCTTTTTCTTACATCGACTTGAACGACCTACACGTCTTCGCTAACTAGCAAATTTGTGATGAATCCCGCGAGAAGCCATATGCTGGTATTTATGAGCAGGATCGTATTACCGACCTGCGTATGTTCTGAGAGTGAACGAGGAAACACTTGGGAGGGATCTCCTGAGATAAGCACAGCCGCAATACGTTTGCTTTCAAAATTTCTTAGATAGCTATCGAACAGTCAGACTTTTCTATAGATGGGTGCAAAAATCTTTTAAAGATTGGGGTCCTCCCTATGACGTTCAAAAATTCCCACAGCAATCTCCTGGGCTTATACATAAGACTGGGACAGACCTTGCATTTTCACTCATTTCGTATAGTTTACCCATGCCATATAGGCTTCAACATCCTCTTTGTCCCGAAACCAGGAGCAAGACCTTGAGTGTACCCCCAAAAAATCTCTCTCGTAGAAAGTTTTTAGCGCGCGGATCCGCCTTGAGCGGAGCAACCTTATTCAGCAATCCCGCAGCTATGGCCTGGGGTCGTAGCCCCAAGAGTTACCCGAGCGAACATCGTCCCGTCATCATCCTCGGCAGTGGATTCGGAGGAGCCATCAGCGCCCTTCGCCTGGTTGAACAAGGTGTTGCCGTTACGATGATCGAACAGGGCCGCCGTTGGGACCAGGAACTGGCCGCTGGCGAGCAGCGCTTCTCCAAGAACCTCTATCCCGATGGCCGCTCAACCTGGTTGAGTGGTCAGACCGTAGTCCCTCTAGGACCTCCCCTTCCCATTCGTAAGACGACAGGTGTCCTGCAAGGACGTAAACTCGCCGGCAAAACCGTACTTAATGGCGCCGCGTTTGGCGGTGGCTCCATCACTTGGGGCGGTGTTATGGTCAAGCCCGAAGAGCGCATCTTTCGCATGGTTTTCCCTAAAGAGATCTCCTACAGCGAACTCGAACCATACTATGCAGAAGTCGCCAGCCGCTTTCATCGTGGTACCCTTCCCGATGACGTCCGCGATGCAGACTGCTACACCCACGTGCGCGTGGCTCAAAAGCAGGCCGAAAAAGCTGGTGTTAAGTGGGAAGCCGTTCCTACTTCGACCGATTGGAATATCGTCCGCAAAGAACTTTCGGGTGAAATCCCAGCTTCCCTCACTGCAGGCGAGGCCATTTACGGCGTTAATAGCGGCGCCAAGGGCAGCCTCGACCGCAACTACCTGAAGGAAGCGGAAGCCTCTGGCCTCCTCGAAGTCAAGACCCTCCACCAGGTCAAAGATATCGGCCAAGATTCCGAAGGCCGCTACACTCTCAGCATCGAAGAGCTCGATGTCGATGGTCAGGTCATCGCTTTCCGCAGCTTTACCTGCGACAAACTCATCCTGGCTGCCGGTACAGTCGGTACCACAAGCTTGCTGGTAAAAGCTAAAGCCAAAGGCACTCTCCCTGGACTCAACCAAGAAGTCGGCAAAGGCTGGGGCAATAACGGCAACGTCTACGCTCTGCGTCTGGGCATCAACGAAGGCACTGGACGCGTTCAAGGCGGTCCTCCAGCGATCGGTCTTGATGCGCTGGATCACCCGATCACCCCACTGTTTATCGAGCACCCTCAGCTCCCTGTGGGACTTGATATCCATGGCCTTATGTACTTTGGAATTGGTATCACTGAAACCCGCGGGACCTTCCGCTACGATGAGCGGACCGACACGGTCTCCATCGACTGGCCCAAGGATGACAAGGGTCAAGAAAAGGTCAATCAGGCTCTCCTGGATGTCCTCGACAAAATGAACAAGGCCAACGGGGGCTGGACAACTTCCCTTTTGACTTATCTTCGCGACAAGGTCAAAGATGATATCTGCTACCATCCGCTCGGAGGTATGGTCTTGGGTAAAGCCTGCGACTTTTACGGTCGCGTGAAAGGCTACCAAGGCCTTTACGTCAACGACGGTTCGATGCTGCCCGGTGCCTCGGGATGCTGCAATCCATCTATGACTATCTCGGCTCTGGCTGAGCGAAACATTCGTGAGATTCTTCGCGAAGATTTTGCCTAAGCGCCATTGTTAAAGCTTCTTCCTCATGAAATTTTGAGCAAGGCCAAGGGTTTTGCAAAAAGTCGAAGGATTGAGGAAGGAGTTTTCCAGCTCCTCAACACGTCAGTGCCTCCACTATTCTGCTCACCAGCTGCACACAAAAGTCTCAAGCACCCAAAATCATTGCAGAATAATATTCAAGAAATCTGATTATCTTTATATACATTATATATTTTATTTCGATCATATATTTCCGCTAAGATGCCTTGCTGGGATTGTGATGATCCCCACAGGGTTTCTAACTTCACATGGAGAGTTCTATGCGCCTTCCTGCATTCGTGGCTAGCAGCCTTCTGTTTTTTGCGAGCAGTTCTGTCTTCGCCGCAAGCTATCAGTTCGATGGCAGCAACAGCTTGAAATGGACAGCTAAGAAATTGGCTGGAGAACACCAAGGAGATGTCAAACTCAAAGATGGCACCCTCAACCTTGACGGCAAAAGCGACAAAGGCCGCTTTGTTTTTGACCTCAAGTCGATCAACAACACCGACCTCAACGGTGAGTGGAAGGCTAAGCTCGAAGGTCACCTCAAATCTCCAGACTTCTTTAATGTCGACAAGTTTCCTGAAGCCGTCTTTGTCATCAAAGAAGCCAAACAAGATCCCAAAGATAAGTCGAAGTACGAAGTTAAGGGTGACTTGACCATCAAGGACATCACCAAACCCGTCGCTTTTCCTGCAACGATCAAAGAAGAAAAAGGCAAGGCTCTGGTAACAGCCAAGCTGACCATCAACCGCCTCGATTGGGACATCCGCTACAATTCAGGCAAATTCTTCGACCCCAAAGCTTTGGGCGACAAGCTGATTTTGGATGATGTGAACTTCGCCTTCGACCTCGCCAGCAAGTAAGCGCTGAGAGCTGCTGCGACCTGAGAGCCGTCTTTTGGTTAAAGCCAAGAGTCCTCCTTCAGGCCGGGTGGCCCCATTCCTGAGTTGGCGAAGCCTTCGCTCCAGGTGTAAGATGAAGGACATTTTTCATGTTTCATCTCACTTGCCGTTGGAGGCTTGCCCCCATGACCTTACTTTTTCGACTTGCCTGCTGCGGCCTCGCAACAGTCCTGAGTACGGCGACCTTTGCTGCTGCACCACGTCTAGCCGCCTTTACTGAACCCAAAGTCTATACTTGGGCCGAGCAGGGTTGGTCTGCAGAAGAGCGCGACCTTTGGAATCACACCTCCGCGGGACAGGCGCTGCTCCCCTATCGTTGGCTCAAAGTTTTAGAACGAGCGGACAATCAGAAGCATTGGCTCGATGAAGGCTACATGAAGAGTCTGGGTTTTCTTTTTGAACCCAAAACTCCGCATAATCCCGAACGCCTACCGATTGGCTTTGCCATAGCCCCGAAGGACTCGCCGGTGGCTGGTTACCTTGGGATGACCTGTACCTCCTGTCATACAGGACAGGTCAGCTATCGTGGGAAGGGCCTTCGTATTGTGGCTGGCGCAGCTAGCTTTGATGTCAGTCGCCTGATTGGGGACATGTATGCTGGGCTCGCGAAAACCTACAGCCAGCCCGATAAATGGCAGCGCTTCGCGAAAGGAGTCCTGGGGGCTGAGCTTAACCCAGAGAACGAAGCGAAGCTCAAGTCAGAAGTTCTGCATGAAATGCAAGATGTCCAGTGGGACTATGCTGCTGAGGCCAAGGCTCCCGGAGAATTTGCTACCATGGGCCCAGGGCGCATGGACCCCTTCAATCGCATCGGCAATCATGTCGTCGGGTTCGGCACTAAAGTTGAAGAGAATTACGTCAAGAGTAATTCACCCGTCAATGCTCCCACACTTTGGAATGTCTCAAAGTACAGCTGGGTTCACTTCGGTGCGAACATGTCTCAGCCTATGGCGCGCAATGTTCTGCAGGTTTTGGGCAACGGCGGCAGAACGAACTTTGTCGACGCGAACGGCCAAGCGAATCCTACCCCTGCTCGTTGGGATACTTCGATCGATCTCAAAGCTTTGGATGCTCTCGAAGCCGGCTTTCGTAAGGTTACGCCTCCGCTCTGGCCCAAAGAACTTTTTGGACCCTATGATCACGCCAAAGCCTTGAAAGGCAAGGCTCTGTTTACTGAGCTTTGCTCGCGCTGTCACGCCATTCATCCCGTCGCTGCTCCGGATAATCAGATTGCTCAATGGGCGATCCCAGCCATCGCTATCAGTGAAATCGGCACCGATCCCAATGAATCGCAAACCTTCGCCAAACGCTTGTTTAAAGTCTCTAAGCTCACAGATACGGACGGTCCTGCTGTGTCTGGACCTGAAGCTCTGACTTTCCTGACTGAAAAACTCAAGAACCATGGCTATGACAAGCTCGGCCTCAGCGCCGAGCAACGCCACATCTTAGATGGCAACGGTCGCCCCAATCGCGTTCGTGCTCTCGAGGCCTATCGGGCCGCTCCGCTTGATGGCATCTGGGCGTCCGCTCCTTATCTTCACAACGGCTCTGTACCTAACCTCTACGAACTTTTGAGTCAGGCTTCCGAACGCTCTCAAACCTTTTGGGTCGGCACCTTTGAATACGATCCAATCAAGCTGGGCTACGTTTCAAGTCCGATCAAGGGCGGCTTTCTCTTGGATACCAAGAGTCCTGGCAGCTCATCGGCGGGTCATGAATTTACCAGCAAAAGATCGGGACAAGGCGTCATTGGAAGGGGTTTAAATCACGACGAGAGGATGGAACTGATCGAGTACATCAAAGCTCTGCCTGAAATGCCTCCTGAACCCCTCAGCCCAACACCGGTCGATTGGCATTAATACTTCATCTTAAAGCAAGCGAAGCGAGGTCTTCCCAATGAAAAACAAAGTTCTTATGCTCCTGCCTTACCTTTTACCTTTAGCACTGGGATCCCTCGTCGTCTTGCAGCCCACTCTGAATCGCATCATCAGCCTGAAGCTTGGCCATCTCTTCGCTGCTTGGTTTAACAGTGTCGTCCTGTTTACGGTTGCCAGCACGTTCTTGATCTTGAGTTTTCAGGGCCAGTATTCAGCGGCTTCAGAACAATTCTCTCAGTTCGGCGAAGCCTTTCGCCCCTGGTTTCTCCTTCCGGGCATGTTTGGCTTTATTCTGGTGTTTGCAGTTCCTTTCTGCTTCAAAAACTTTGGCGCTCTTACGACCATGACAGGAATGCTTTCCGGACAGGTTCTGATGAGCCTGCTGATCGACACAAAATATCAGGGAATAGCCATTTCAAAGGAGCGAATCATCGGAATCATCTTGGTGCTTGCCGGTGCCTCACTCACTGCAAGGTGAGCTTCTATCAGGGTACTTGCGGCGACCTCACGTCCAGAAAGGACTTCGTGCCCTTTGCGAAATCATCTCGCCCCCAAAGAGAATATCTGCTAAGACCTGGCCCCTTGACACTCATTAGGAGCGAGTCCATCCTATGTCTCTTCATACATTCTCGATAGTTGCATCTTTCATAAGCCTCTCACTCACGCTGCATCCGAGCGCAAGTCTAGCTAAGGGCCAACTCTCGGGCGCCTCCGCACCAGCCCTTGCCTCTGAAGCTTTCGATACTCCCGATTTTGCCGATTTTGAAACCAAGGCCTTAGAACTGGCCCAAGTCTATGGCGCAGAAAACGTCTTAGTTGCCTATGATATCGACAACACGCTGCTCGCGACCAATCAGTATCTCGGGGGCGATCAGTGGTACAACTGGCAAAGTGCCGAAATGAAAAAGCCTCAACCCAATGACGCGATCACTCAAGACCCTGAGGCCTTTGCTCAGATCTGCGCAAAACTTCTCACCCTGAGTCTGATGCACCCCCCTGAGGCCAGCATCCCTGCGACTGTCCGCCGCCTCCAAGAGGCTGGGATCACCAGTGTGGCTCTTACGGCGCGACGCTATGATCTCCGTGACATCACAAGTCTGGCTTTGCAGGACAACGGCATTGATTTCACCAAACAAGCTTTGGGTTCTATCCAAGGTTATCCTGATACCTTTCTTCCCTACGAACTGGCAAAGCCAGAGGCCTATGGCCTGAGCAAAGATCTCGTAAAATCACTGAATCTCGAAGCTCCTCGCCCCGTCAGCTACAGCCGAGGCATGATCATGGCAGGTGGGATACAAAAGGGCATCGTCTTGCGCAGTCTGATGCATAAGACTAAGCGTTCTTTCAAAGCTATCCTCTTCATCGACGATGCTGTTCACAATACTAAGGATGTTCAGGCTGCATTTACTGATACGCCCATCACAGTGATGACCTTCCGTTACGGGCGCGAAGATCAGAAGGTCAAAGAATTCCAGGCTTCTGACAAAAGTGAAGTCAAGCGTTCTTGGGCTGAATTCAAGGTTCTGATGGATCGCCTTTTTCCTAAGCAGGCTACCTGATCAATTATACGGAAAGCTGCTCTGGTTCCACCAAGCCTCGTTACGAGCGAGGCGACTGTTTTTCCAAAAAAGTCTCAACACTTGGTAGAACATATTCGATCAGTTCGAGCTGTTCTTCGCCTTGAGTGAACAGCGAACGCCGCAGCGCAAGAAAGCTATCCGTAGGAATGTTCAAGGTCCGAAGATAGCTTTTGAGTGACTCCTCCTGAATCTGCTCCCGACTCACTTGCTTGACCTCCATCGAAGACCTTCGTATTCCTGAATCCTTCGCGAATAGACGCGTACCTATAGGCGTCCTGTCAGCCTCAGCGAGTATCTTCACAAAGATTGGACTATCATTCCCCGCGCGACTCACGGCAAGGATGACGGGAGTCTGCTGGAGTTTCAAGACAACCGTACGCACAAAGACGCCATGCTTTTCACCAGACTCTAAGAGCTCGACCGAAAGATTGGGATCGAGCTGCTTCAAGGCTGTGGTCATCGAATCTTCATTTGCGATGAAAGCTTGGTAGGCGGAAGAGTGCTGCGGCGAGGGGGAGATGCAAGCGGTCAATAAGAGGAAGAGGACAAAATGGAAAAAGGCTTGCATGAGTTTACTCTCCCTCACGTGGGTTACTCCTAGACTCTAGTCCTATTTAGTCCTGATTGATAGATAAGACTAAAGAGGGCTTAGCCCCGAGCTGCCCATCAAAGGCATAGATAGCCTTAAACTCAGCTTCAGGCTGAGGCATATCCTGCGAAGCGAGCTTCAGTTCATCCCCTAAGTAGCCCTTGATATTTACGTGACATGAGGGGTTCATAATCACAAAACTCGGACCATCATCGACTTCGAGGTCAAAGATCTCCCGATCTTTGCCTGGCGCGCTTCGCCCCATCATGACCTGAAGCGATACGCGGATCGTGAGCTCACTGCTGCTGATATTGAGCCCATCCTCGGTCGCCCCTTTGATAACAAGCTCATCGAACGCAATGGTTGAGTTGGTGAGATCAAAACCATCATCCCCCGAATGATCGGAGATCACGGCCTGAATCTGCCATTCTTTCGCTTTGCAGCCGAGCACCGAAACACCATCGAGATCGTCTTCTCCTGGTCCATCGTCCGGGTCGTTTGCACTTACGCTCACGCGACTGTCATCCTCATCACGCCCCGCGCTTTCTTCGTCATCCGTTCCTTGAGTCAAGGGGTCGCGAGCCCCAAGATAGCTCGCCTCAATGCGCGTCGCACGAAAGTGAGACAGTGCTGCACTGCGGGAGCTTGGAGCTGAGACACCATCTTTTTCTGCACGCCGTGAGGAACCTAAAAACCAAAGGCCACCATTGTCCGCCCGAGCGATCTCTTGATTTTTGGCATCAGCCGCATGGAGGCGCATGCGTTCAGCCGTCAGTTCGGAGCCACTATCGAAGAGCAGAGCGGCACGCTGCAAAAGCGGAGCATCAGGAATAAGACCATTGCGTACGAGGATAGTCACGCCATCGTCGATATGAAGATGCGCCCCAGCGCGGACATGCACTTCACCGGCAATCACATAGGTCCGATCCTTGGTCCAGTGAACGGACCCTGTCACATCCTTAGCAACTATGACGTAAAGAGCTTGCGCAGGCGCTGCAACAGAGCGCGATTCCCAGCTGAGAACACACAGGACGCTAGACACTGATAGCAGGTGCAATAAAGCCTTCATAAACGAATTCTCCGTGAAGATCTCGATCCAATAGGCGAATTCGCTCAAAGATTCAAGCGGGACATGGCCACATAGCCTTAAAAAACAAACATATCGGAGACTTAGCGTTTTCTAGAGACTGTGGGTTCGAAAATTCCGATGTAGGGGGATAGTTTAGGGAGGTTCTATGCAATCGGAGCGGATTATCCTCACCCTGTGCATCTTAGTCCTAGGGTCCTGTAAAGACAGCAAAGGCTCCCTCGTCATCCAGCCGAGCGAGGCCCCCCAAAAAGCTGAGAGAACGCTCCCCGAGCAAGCCGATGCTAGCCCAGATTCCCAAGGAGCCCTGATCTATTCCAAGCGTATCCTTGAAATATCGCTTGGCACCCCCATCGAGCCCCTTTTGGCTACACCAGGTTTCTCCCATTTTAGGACCGAACCTCTCCTGCCTGAGGGCCTCTCCATCGACCAAACAACGGGCTCTATTACTGGTACGGCTCTTGCCCCCTCGGAGGCGCGAGTGTATCGTATTTCAGCTGAACGCGCGGGCCAAAGCGAAACAACGGAAGTGCAGCTGACCGTGTATGCCTTACCAGGGACGCCGCCGCCGCCCCGTGCGCTCAAGGATGCAACGAACCAGGAGGAGCTGAGCTTTCAATGGACAGCCCAGGAGTCAGAGCTCCTCGGTGCCCGGATCGTGGCCTACAATGTCCAGATTGCCAAACCCAGTAACGATGATAACGGCGCCACAGTCATCTCCACGCAATCGACCAAGGACACTCAGGTGACCGTCCCGGTGATCGGTGAAGGCCATTATCTAGCGAGGATTCAAAGCATCGACGCGCTTGGGAATCGATCGAGTTTTTCGACCTACAGTACACGTGTTCTCGTCGATCATTCGGTTCCCACACCTGCTGTGATTCAGCAGGCATTCGTTCTTCTTGAAGGTTCGCCGCTGTCGGTGAGCGTCACCCTCCAATGGCTACCAGGATCCGATGGGCTAGGATCCTTAGCAAAGGATCTCGAGTATACCGCCTGCATCGCAACATCCAGCCAAGCTCTCGAGACGCTCAGTGCCTGCGAAGCCTCCAGCGTGCCTTTCCCCCTGACTTCTGTCACAGGAGTGAGCAGCTTACGCGTGCCACCCGTACCATTCAGCTCTGTGGGATCAGGGAGTCTGTACAGCCGACTGATCACAAAAGATCAGGTCGGCTACAAATCCATCTCCTCGATTTTTTCGATTCAGGTGACAGCTCCAGCTGGAAATCCGAACGATTAAGTCTTCTCTATGGGAAGGACACACCCCTCAAGATCCGCTGCCCAGTTTTTGGAAGCCCTGAAGCAGGGCTTCCAGTAGATTGGGGCTCGCCACCTGTTCGACATTGAGGTCAAAATACTGCTTCTCTGCGCTGCTCAGATCATCGCCGTACTTAAGAAGATAGTCATTGCCTACAATGAAAACCTTGTCATCGGCTGATGCTGCATTGGCACTCGTCATAAGCTCCTGCGTAATTCTTGCTTCAGTGATTTGATCCGCCTCTAAATCACTTGACGCAATCTTTGGATACAGCTGCAAAATAGCACCACTTCCAGCATCCAAATCTTTCCATGTCCGTCGGAGCAATTTGGCCAGATCGGAAATCTTGATCAGACCCGTTTGCAAGTCTCCTCCAAACGGCAGGATTCGAATCAGCTCATAATACGACACCGGACCTGGTCCGATGAGGTCATCAATGCGAATGGAACCAGAATTATAGAGAGCAAAGGAGACTGTCCTGGAACTTCCTAACTGCTCAACAGTCGTTTCAAACATTGATTTTGCGAAAAAATTGGTGAAACTTGAGCCCTTGCGATTGCGCACAGCTTCTTCAGTCCCATCAAACACTTCGCCTTTGAGATCTGCTACGACATCACGCAGCCCGACTTTGCCCTGACCATCTGCTTTCAAGACAGTTTCGGCCTTCTGAAACCAGCAGTTGATGAGACTTCGAATCTTGGCATCCTGGGGAATGCTCGGGTCGATTGCCAACAGGCTCGAAGTGATGGCACTCTGACTTTGCCCATCCTCACCCCGAGGCTCAGCCACCAAGCGATGGATATAAACCGTTCGCGCATTGGCATCGGCTTTTGTGATGCAACGCTTTTCTCCTTCGACACAATCTCGACTGTTGCGATGATCATGACCGCCGATACTTAGCATCAGCTCAGGAAGATCTTTTAAAAGATTGACATCATCTTCCCGATTGAGATGGGTGATCGCGATGATACAATCGGGCTGAGAGCCAAATGTGGCATTCTTCAGACTGCTGATCAAAGACTGCCCTGAAGTCTTTGGATCGGCGATTTGTAGATAATCCTTCTGGTTTTTCACAATGGTCAATCCCAGCAAGCCGACATCGTAGTGAGCCTCGCCGTTTTTAAGAGTGATGACTCGTGCCTTTGGGATATCCTGACCATTAGCCTTAAAAGCCGACACTGCGTTCCCGTTATCGGTGGCGACCGCGCTAACGTTACTTGATAGCCATTGGATACAACCCAAAGGCGCCTGCCCACCTTGGTACTCGCTTCTCTCACAAGATGAGCGCTCCGCCGCAACTCTGGGTGCTAGCTGTATCGCCGCCGCACTGCAGGATCCAGATGTATCCTCGAGACTCACGGTTTCATCCATCCGCGCCTGAAGGTCTGGATACTTGAGATCAAATTCGTGGTTTCCAAAAATTACAAAATCGGTGCCGATGGCCTTGAGGAGGGACACCATCGGTCGACCCGCCCAAGCTTTGCCATCTTCCTTAATCGTTCCCAAGCCCGATGGATTCAAAAAATCACCGGCTAGAAAGCTGATGACAGGTCCTGACTTTGGGTTTTCCGCGAGGGCTTGCCGTAACGTCGCCACTCGATCGAGACCACCGGCATTCCCGCCACTGACAGCATCGATCTCATAGATATCGTTAAGCTGAAGGAATGTGGCACAGACCTTTTTTTCAGGACAGTCATCGGTCACGTGAAGATCGCTCAGCTTTTGCCGAAGTGCTGCCATCTTAACTTGATCCGGCGACTCGCTGCGCTTCCGCGAAGTCTTGCAAGAGGGACTCAAAGCAAGCAGGATAACAAAAGAACTGCTAAATGCCTTCGCATACAATGGTCTCATATTCCCTCTATAGGCTAAACTCATGGTGCTCGCAGGCAGGCTTTATATGGACGTTAAGCCAAGGGATTTTAACACGCTCGTCGGTGGGTACACAAAGGGAAATCATGAAGAGCAGCTTCACCACTCCTCCTTATCAACTCGATTGGAGCCAAACCAAGTCAAGTGAACCACCCAACTTAAAAGACTGAATCCAGACAAGTCGCCCTGTATGGATTTCCTTACAGGGAACAGTCTTCTAAATCGAGCTCTTCCTCTTGACCATCGCTGGTAACAAGCGTGGCCCCCTCAACCGTAAATATGATCTGAAAGGTCTTACTTGGGACCAAACTATGGTCATCATCGTAGTATTCACCTGCGATAGAACCTGATGAGGGTTGACAGCTCGCTCCATTCCCAAGAATCAAATGGTCATAACGCAAGAGAGTCTTCGCCGCACCTGAGGAACTTGCAACAATGGCCCCTGAAACAATCGTTACACTTCGTTTTATGCCCTTTGTACGCGAGACATGAATCACGAGAGGTTCCCCTTCCAAACTACTTACATTTTGTTGAAAAGGTGTTGTATCTGAAGTTCGTTTGATAGTGACTGAGCTTGAGCGAGTGATAATCTTTTCCAGTTCTATGGTTTGATCGTTTTGACTCAAGAGAGTCACTGTTTCTTTCTGATCTCCCGAAGCGGAGAGGTTGCTGGAAGCAAGAGGACTCGCATCCTTTTTCAGAATAAGCTGACGACTCCGAGTCTTTGAATAGCTTAAGGTCGATGTATACGTCTTGGTTTGCGACCATTGGACTTTAGGGCGCCCCTCTTGACATACAATCGCACCCGCGCTGGGCTTGACTTGAGCTGTGGAAGTCCATTGAAACGTATCGGTCAAAAGACGACGTTTAGCAGGTTTGCCTAACTCCCTGGAATTTTCTGTGCTTTCATCTCTTTTAATCGTCACACTGCCATCACTGGCATCTTCTGTACAGTTTGGAACTGTGCCGGCCTGCAAAGCAAAAAGGGCCATTGCACTTTTCGCCGAATCTTGATCGGAAATAGCCAGACTGGCATCAATCGTTTCACTGTGTTGAGCAGACACAATATCAGCCAGGGAATAAGTGGGATTCACTGCTGTTGGAGCAGGCTTACCCGCATTACCGACGTCAATGCCGCAGCCTGATTCTATGGCGAACAGGCAAAGTACGAGACTTACATAAGAGCCTCTTTTTTTCATAAAGGTCTCCGTGCACGCGTCATAGGAAAAAACTGGATGTTCATCTGATAGACTCTTTCAGGATCCTTATCCTCGCCTGCAATAGCAAGGATTTTTTTACGAAACGATCGCATCTCACGTTTTATGCGGGGAAGTTTATCGGGATGCACAGCCATCGACGTAGCACTTATCTCTCGCTCTTCCATTCTTATCGTAAGCAGAGCTTGCTTCGCAAGTTCGAGCATCTTTTGATGATAGCGGACAATCGCTAGGGAGCTAATTTCATGACCTGTCGTGATTTGTGCCTGAGTGGGGCGCAGCTTTTTTGTCGTTTCATCAGGCGCTAAGAGTCCAAGCGTCTGGAGGAGGGCTAAAGATTTCTTGGCCTGATCGACGCGAATGCGCGGCATGAGCAGATTGGCAAGCTCCTTAGGTTCATCCGTAAAGGCTGGTGTGAAGCTCAGTTCATAGATGGCTCCATGATACCATTCCGTAAAAAACTCAAGCTGTGCGATCAGACTGTCCGAATCTCCCAAAGCCTTAGATTTTTGTTCCACAAGATTCTGAAAGAGTGCTTCCTTTTCTGGAGCCGCCTCACTTTTAAAGTAGGCTACTAGATCTTCCCAGTATTTGCGTTCGGGCCCTTTCAGACCTAAAGCTTCAGCAATCTTTTTGCCATTTTTTGGTGTGAGAGGGCGCTGCCCCTTGATGATCAAATACAGAATATTTGTCTTAGCAAAACCCAAGTCTTCTGAAAATTGAGCATAAGAATAGCTTTCCATCTCGCTCTTCATAGCATGATAGAGGGCCTCGAGATATTCTTTGAAGTCGAGATACTTACTCACCGGAATTTTACAGGCTAGATTATGTAATATTTTACGCTGAGACATAAGACCCCACACTCTGTACATCTCTCCTATCGGCCTGTTAACTTTGCATATGAACTATTTTTTTAAGTCGCTGTTACTGCACCTCTATTTCGACTTTTGCAACCAGAGGAATGCTCATTCTGCAAAGAGGCTCGAGTAAAACAAGAGAAAAATGCAGGCCTCACCCAAAAAATTAGCCAAATATTCTGGATACTTAATTTCATTGATTTGCAAAAAACCTCACCAAATTCTTATCAGAGTTCAAAAATCTCAAAGCATCCAGGCATCTTATGCATTTTCCTCTCTTTTCAGAAAAATGTGACGATAAGTCTTTTGTGTTTGGGAATTGGAGTCATTGAAAGAAAATAACTTTTCACAAGAGGGGCAATCGTTATGAATCTAAGTCACATCATCCGTAGCATCTTAGCTTTTGGCGCCACAGGCAGTCTCCTGTTGGGTTGCGGCCAAGACTCTAGCGCTCGAAAGTCAAGCTCTGCACAACTATCATCGGGATCGCTTGCATCTCAAGAAGCTCTTACAGCTTCGTATAGTGAAGCCATGGACGCACTCAGTGATAGCAATCTTACAGCGAACAGCAGCACATCTCTCATGCTGAGCGCCCCCATCAACACCCAAGACTTCCAAAAAAGCTGTCAAGCGTCTGGAGACAAAGCTTTAGTGAGTATCAGTGGCCAGCGTTCGATCAGCTTCGATCGGTCAAATGCTCGCGTGTCGATTGAAGGAAGTCGAACGATGACTCAAAAGCTTGAGAGGATTTGGAGTAAATCGGGAAGTTCGGTTGCCTGCAACGCCAACGGCAAGGGCGCAGCCATAGACTTCGAAGCCGATATCAGTGGATACCAGCTTGAAGTGAGCATCGATCGCAGCGCGTCCCGCTCCCTAAAGGTTTCCAATTTAAAAAAGGGGACATCGACCACTGCTAGCGCAGAAACAAGCATGAAGGGAAGTCGCTCAATCAGCTGGTTATCACAATCGGTTGCTGCTGATGGGGCGATCACAAGGGAAAAGAGCATAAGCTTTTCAGTGACGCGCAGCAGTCAGGTTCTCGACAAAGACGGATCATCAAGTTCGCTGAGTCAAATCGTCAAAACTGTCGATGGGGCTCCCCTCGTCGTCAGCAGCACTTGGGACAGCCTCGGGAAAAATCGTCAGCTCTTAGCCAAAACGATCAAACAGGGCAAGCTACACGTCCAATCAGCTTCGGGCTCGTCCTACATGGAAGCAAGTTTTGATAGCATGGCTCTGAGCTTTAGCAGCAGCGAGTGTTCAATCAAGTCTGGCTCCATGACCGCAAGTATCTACGAAAGTGAGGGAGCTTCTGCCTCAACTATTTACAAACTCTCTGCGATCGATGGTGTGATCAGCGTACAAAACATCACAGACGCAGAAAATCCGATCGATGTTGATGACTTCGACTACACACCCTGCGATCTTAAAGACTTCAACTACTGAGCCACGGATATAGGGCACCTGCGCGAGCAGGTGCCAAAGTCTGGTCTTTTTCTTAGTTTTGACGAGGCGCTATCGTCTTATAGATAACGGCACCAAGAACGGCGCCAAAGAGAGGAGCAGCCCAAAACAGCCAGAGCTGAGCGGTGGCCCAATCGCCAACAAAAACCGCAACGCCCGTGCTTCGAGCCGGATTGACTGAAGTGTTGGTAACAGGAATGCTGATAAGATGGATCAAAGTCAAACCGAGTCCGATGGGGAGAGGAGCAAAGCCACTCGGTGCAAGTTTGTCGGTTGCCCCCAAGATGATGATCAGAAACATCATGGTCATGACGATTTCAGTCACGAGAGCTGCC
>CANGNB010000016.1 GCA_947454545.1 Oligoflexaceae bacterium | reverse complement strand
GTATTTGACACCAAAGCCACCACCGTTGCGATTGCCAAAGCCGACGATGTGAGCGTTGACATCTTTCTTCAAGAGCTCAGCACTTTCCTTTTCATCGGTGAGGATGGGAAGGAAGGATTCCTTTGGAATATTGATATCCTTATCGACCACGATATAGGCGATGTCGTTCCAGCCATCAGGGTTGCGGCCGTACTTAGGAGAAGCGGCAAACTTAACGCCTTTATAGGCTGGCGTTACCGATCCACCTTCGACGCCCTCGCCAACATAAACGCGCAATGAGCTCGGGTTGCTGTTGCCCTGAACGCAGTGAGCGGCCGTGATGATGAGGCGAGGATTGACCGCTGTTCCCGAGCAGAACATGCGTCCCGAAGCATTGGTAATAGCGACAGCACCGAGCCATTCTCCGGCCTTGGTTTTCTTGCCCCCATAAATCTTGAGCGAGCTGGCATCGTCCGAGGCTCTGCCGCAGCCAAAGACTGCTGCCATGAGTAAACCCCATCCTACATACTGAATAGCGCACTGAACCGAAGCCTTAATTCTCATGCTACGACCTCTTTGACATGGGTTATGCAAGTGCTGTGTTTTTCCTATTGACTATCTAGCCAGTTAATCAAATTCTCACCATTTCAATAAGATCACTTGACCGATAATTTCTCAGTGTAATCTGCAGGATCACTCCGCAAGCCCTCGCCCCAAGGCGCGTTGCGCTTTCAGTAAAAATATGCGAAGCTGCCGCGCGCGACCCCAATAGTTTCTCGATACGAGGCAAAAGAGATGAGCGTTTCTAAAGTCCTGGGCATGGATCCATCAGTCTTTTTGGCTGAATACTGGCAAAAAAAACCGCTCCTGGTTCGACAGGCCTTTGCTGGAGGTCTGGACTGTGTGGATGGGGATACCCTTGCTGGTCTGGCCTGTGAGGAAGGTATCGAGTCACGCTTGGTGGTCGAACATGGGCTTCAGCCTTGGGCGACTCGCTTTGGTCCGTTTGAGGACGAAGACTTTGCAGCATTGCCAGCCTCTCATTGGACTCTCTTGGTGCAAGCTGTCGATCGCTGTCTGCCAGATGTCGCGGCCCTCAAGCAGGAGTTTCTTTTTCTGCCCAACTGGCGTCTCGATGATGTAATGATTTCCTACGCAGCTGATCGCGGGAGTGTGGGACCCCATGTCGATAACTACGATGTGTTTCTGATTCAGGGACAGGGGCGTCGGCGTTGGGATATTGGGGGGGAAGCACTCGTCGACCCAGAGCTACTCCCAGGTCTCGATCTCAAGATTCTCAAAGAATTTAAGTCAGCGCAGAGCTTCGTGCTAGAGCCTGGTGATATGCTGTATCTGCCGCCGGGATTTGCCCACCATGGTGTAGCTCTGGATCCTTGCATCACCTACAGTATCGGCTTTCGAGCACCTACTGATAAAGAGATGGTGCAGTCCTTTGGGCAGTACCTAGCCCAGCACATGCGAGAAGATGGTTTCTATCAGGATCCAGATCTATCACTACGCGCTGAACCTGGACTGATCTTGCCAGTAGAGATGCAGCGGCTGAGGAATCTGATGCTGAGAGCTTTCGAAGATCCAACTCATTTTCAGCGATGGCTCGGAGGCTTTCTAACGGAGCCACGCAGCTTTCATAGTCCTGCCGAAGACAGCTTAGAAGTGGGGGCGGTCCTTGCCACTCTTGAACAGCATTCCCAGCTCATCAAAGGCGAAGGGGTGCGGATGGCCTACTACAAAGCTGGGGATCAGCTGTTTTTCGCCGTCGAAGGAGAGACCTTGGTCCTGAGCTCAGAGCTCGAAGCTCTTGCGGCCTATCTGTGTCGTGAGCAGCTCTGGGAGAGTTCAGTGTTAAGGCTAGCGAAGGCGGCACCTGGTTTTGCCGAGCTCATGAGCCATCTGTGGAATCAAGGTTATACGCGGGAATGGACAGAGGATTGAGCCCCAGGAATTTAAAAGCTCGATTTGAGAGCAAAGAAAACATAGGGGTCGTGGGTCGGCAAGAGAGACACCTGATAGCTGAGCCCACGGGCTTCTGTTGGGTAGACCTTTCGATCTTCGAGAACCCAAGACTCTTGGGGCTCTTCGGGATCTAAGGACGCCGAGTGCTTGGATGAGCCACCAAAGGGGGCATAGAGAGCCTCAACGACGCTGAGACCATAAGCTCCAATGGTGATGAGGATGGCCAGCTGAGCATCTCGCTGTGCTGACTTTACAAAGGCCTCATTGCCATCGAGGAAAGTGAGGAGTTCTTGTTTTTGAGCATCGGTAGGGCTAGCGATCCCTTGATAATCAGCGAAGGAAGCTGCTGCATCTGCATTCGCTTCGGTGATCACCTTTTGGCGGTCGAAATAGAGCAGAAGACCCAGAGCTTGGGCGCCCCCAAAAGCAGCCGCTAGGAGCGGTTTCTTGTCCAAGAACTGATTGATGCCAAAGGGATAGTAGTTTTGGGCCTTGCCGAAATTGGGTTTGTGCTTGCCGCCCTTTTTGCTGCTACTGCCGCTCCCTTCCTCTTCGTCCTCATCGCCTCCACTGGATTTTTTACCGCCCGCTTTGGCAAAAAGTTTCTTCACCACTTTGTCGTCGGCAGCTGCGGATGGGAGTTCGACGCTGTCATCGAGAGCTTTGGCCTGACTAAATAGGCTTTTCGCCTTATCTTTTTTGCCGAGCTTGGCAGCGGCGGCACCCATCAGAGCGAGGGCCTCGGCTTTTTTGCTTTTGTTGCTAGATTTTTTGGCGGCTTTCCCGAGCGCTTTGTAGGCTTTGCTGTATTCACCTGCCTCGTAGGCTTCGCGGCCATCGTCGTAGGCGCCTGCCCATGCCTTTTGGTTCGTAAACCAAAGGCTTAGTAAGCAGATTCCCAGTCGTAACAGGCGGCTCATGCATATGCTCCACTAAACTTACTCGACGAGCTCCCTATCGGTAAATTCCCGTAAAAATTGAGAGCTTTTCCCAAAAAAGTCTTTAGGTAAGACTCTAGGATTTTAGTTAAGTACCTGAATCTGTTAGAAGTTCCTCTTGAATAAGGGCTCTTGCTAAACGCTGCTCGTCGGGAGTTGCATGATCCCGGTCCCAAGCGTCTAGTGCGGGGGCCATGACTTTTCGAAACAGAGGAGGGCAAAGGGCGAGCAGTATCATGGTCATGTAACCGTAAGGGAGCTTAGGAGCATAGGGCATGGGCTTCAGTCGCCAAAAGGGAAGATGTCCCGTCTCATGATGGTGGGAGTGACGCGTTAAGTTGTAGAGAAAAGAGGTGCTAATGCAGGCGTTGCTATTCCATGAGTGGCGTGGCTGAACGGGGGTCTTAGGGACACGAGCAAGTCCGTAGTGCTCGATAAAATTGACGAGCTCGAGATACGCTTTGCCGTAAAAAGAGAGAATTGTATGCAGCAGCAGTCCGCGCCAGCCCACCGCGGCGTAAGCCGAGAGAGCAAGGATCGCTGAATAGCTCCAGCCACGCAGGAGCCGATTGTGCCAGGAGAAGAGGCTTCGCTCTTTGCGGCGGAGAAAGCGTTGCTCGATGGTCCAAGCACTGCGATTGCTGCCTAAGGTAGAGCGAAGAATGAAGGCGAAGGTATTTTCACCGCGGCGCGCGCTGGCGGGATCGATAAAGGTGGCGATATTGCGGTGGTGACCATAGACGTGTTCGATAGCAAAGGCGGCGTCCCAGGTGAATGCCAGGAGCCAGCGTCCAGTCTCCATAGCCCAGCTGTTCCATGTGCGGTGGACAAGCTCATGAGCGACATTTGTTCCAGCTATGCCATACATCAGACCCAAGCCTAAGAAAGCCCCGAGCAGATGCTCAGGTGCGGTCCGCGCTTTCACGAGCTCGGGCGTCCAGCCGAGGAAGTTTTGACCCAAAGCCCCGAGCTTAAGAAAGTCGTCAGGAGCAAGATGCCAAAAGAATAGCAGGTGCGAGGCGAGCAAGAGCGGGAGATTGAGAAACAAAAATGCATTGAGGATCCATGGGTGTTTGTATTCAGAAAAGTCTTGGTCCTCGGGAGCTAGAGCGTCCCCGAGAGTTGAAACAGCGAGTATGACAAAGAGAGGTAGCCAGAGCCAGGGTCCCCCCGCGAAGAGGCAGGCGAGCGTGAGAATGCCCAGCAGATTGCAGTTTCCATACTTGATGTACTTGCCCATACGTTTGCATCCCCCCTTGGACTGTGTTGGACCACGGCGCCGCCGAGGACCACTCCTTTCTATGTTAACAGGCCTTGCGTGTCACGTAGAAGAGAAGCTCTCGAAGCCGGAAAGCTTGGCGAGGGGACTTCTCAGTTTTCGGAGAAGTGCTTCTTTGAATTCGGGGAAAAGGCGGTGAGAGAATAGGGAAAAGAGACCGCAATCTGAATTTAACATTATGGAATTATTGATTTTAATGGCTTGGCAAGGCTTTTGCTTAAGGACGATTACGGAAACTGTTCCTAAGCCTTTCAAGGAGTCTTTTATGTCTGCCCTAGACCTCAGCATGCCCCTAAGCTTCGAAGCCTTCTATAAAGAAAACCTGGCCATGATTCGCCGTTTGGTTCAAAAATATCGCTACTTCGATGCCGCTGCCGACGACATGGTTCAGGATATCTTTCTCCTCGCTTGGCAAAAGCTGCCGCAGCTCAGGGTGCCCTCTGCTCGCAGGGCTTGGCTTCTCACCCTTGCGCGGCATCGTTGTTTGAATGGATTGCGTGGAAAACGCGATATGGTGAGCCTCTCGACGATCGATATGTTTGGCGAAGAGTCTATGGCCTGGGGTGCGGTCTTGGCAGCTCCCGATCATGCCGAGTCCTTGCGTTTGCAAATGGGGTTTGAGCTGCTTTCAGAAGTGATTGCTATGCATCAAAATCCAGAGAGACGACGTGTCGCCCAACTGTTTTATGAAGAAGCGATGGAAGTTAGGGAGATCGCCGACATCTGTCAGATGAATGTGAACACAGTTCTCTCACATCTGCGGCGCTTTCGTCTGATAGCGGCTGAGGCGATGCTGGCGTTGATCGAAGAACGCAATATCGGTATCTAAAGGGCGTTGCGAAGCAGTGTACTGCCAAAGAGAAAATCTGATTTATGAGCAAAAGGTCGATGCTCGAACGCTAGGAAAAAACTCATCTCCCATTGAGGACTGAAGGCGTAATCCATCGAGAAAGCGCCACGATAGCCTAAAGTTAAGTGATGATCAGTCCGTTGGGTGTTGGTATCGGCTCTTACCTTGGTGATGGTTTCTTCGAGTCTTAGGAAGGGGCCTGCACTGAGCCCGTAGCGAAAAAAATAGGGAATGTTATAGCGCAGAGAACTGGCCCATTCGTAGAGATGGGTTCGGACATCCAGGGCCTCAGCATCCTGAGTGCGATCGGGGGCCCACGCAAAGTGATTCTCCCACCGCCAGGTATCTTTCAGCGTTTCCAAAGACAAGATATCCAAGCGATACCTCTGAGCTCTGCTGCCGTCGGCATCTTCAAGATAAAAAGATGATAAGCCCATGCCGAGGCTGCCCGTTGGGGTTTGTTCAGAGACGATCATGGCTGAGGCTTGGGGAGTTAACATAAGCCCAGCGCAAAATCCTAAGCTGACACCGAACCCAAGGCAAGCATGGTTTCTCTTGGAAAAACAGGGTAGCAAGACGCGTGTCAAGTATTGCATGGAAGATTGCTCTGTAGAGATTTTGTGTCAAACCACTTCAAAAACACCTTACAGTATAAACTCTTGTCAACCCCTTCTGAAGTCAAGAGGGGCGTGAGGAGAAGACTCTCATCGACCAGTTCATCCATGGCTTCGCTTTCCCAACGATGCTGGAAGTAGGGGAGATTGGCGAGGACGTTCTTACCGACTGCGATAGCTGATTGGCCAGGGCTTTGGGAGATTTCGTAAAGTGCCGATGCTAAGATCGAACCGCGACAGTAGTGGCCCCCTTCACAGGCTGCGGAGCGCAGTGTACTGAGGGTCCAGGAAACAGGGAGAGAGCGCTCGGCTTCCAATTCCGGTAAAGACTTTGCGAACTCTTTGGCATTCCCCGCTACCATATAAGAGAAAAAATCAGCGATGCCTTCATTCATCCCTGAGAGCAGTTCGCTGTTGCTTAAAAGATTGGTTTCGTAAGCAGCTGGCTCGAATTTAGCAAAGGCATAGTCGAAGATATAGTGGCCAAATTCGTGAGCGACAATGCCAAAGTTCATCTTTACGGGGATTTTTTCGCGAGGGGATGTCTGGTAAAACCAGAGATCTTTTATTCCCGAAAGATAGGCCGCATTCATAACTTCTGAGATCTTCTCTTCTTGACCATTTTTAGAGCGGGAAAGACTGGGATTATAAAAGAGTCGAGGCAGGCCGATGCTTGTAAAATCGAGACCCAATTGCTCCTGCCAAAACATTACGGTTCGCTCAAAGTTATAATAAAGGCCGAGCATCTCCATGGAAGCAAAGCTTTGCGGAATGACTGTTCCGTTCTTGACGATATAGTCAAGGTGAACAGTCTGACCACGCTTACGATAAAGACCATCAGGATTCGAAGCCGCGATAATTTCCGAGGGATCAGCATCAACACTTGCGGAAGCATGACCGAGAATGGTCCCAAGGCTGCCTTGCATATGTTCGACATTGACGAGCGTCGAAAAGTTTACATCTCTGAGGCTGTAAACACCGTCCTGAGAGCTCAGTATGCGGGCTCGTATAGGAGTGCTCGGGCTCGCTTGCTTGATGCCGCAAGCTGCCAAAAGACTCAGGCAGAGGAGATTCGTCACGAGAGCTGGCTTAGCTTGCATGGAACCTCCAGAACATATTGATGTAAGGCATGATAAAGTCCAGCTGAGTCGATGGGCTGATGGCACCAAACTCAAAGTTGAAGGAATCGCCGCTATAAGTGAAGGTAGCTGAGCTGTAAGCAAACTCAGATTGCTGTTTGGTAAAGTCTACCTGTTTGCTGAGTTCACCCGCATCGACTGATTGCGCTTGCTCAAGGGCATAGATGGGCTTCACGACGATCAAGCTCATGGCCCAGTGCTTAGCGATAACCCAGTCCCAGGCGATAGACGGTGTCAGCCGATGGGCATTGTAACTCTGTTGAGACTGGGACTCGATGAGGAGACCATCGAAGAGGCCAAGCGAGAGCAGCGAATGGGGGTGCAGGAACTCACGCGTATTGACGATGCCATACAGCGATGCAATAGCATCCGTTGTACCGGATTTTGTGTAAAAGCTGTGACTGACAAAACTCGTTTTACTCTCAGCTGTTTCAAACATGCGATGCTTGAGAGCGAAGTTCCAGATGTTGGGTTTGGGGAGGGTCAGGAGGGCAAACTGAGTTCCGATCTCCAGTTCGGGAAGGATGCCATACTTCACATTGCCTGAGATGGCGACCTGCGCCTCGCCTTTGTCCAAAACCTGTGCATTAAAGAAATGGTGGGGTGCATGCTGTGCGTCAAAGGCAGCAAGGCCAGTTTTTGTGATAAAAACAAAAGAAAACAGCAAGATAGCCACATTTTGAGAAGCGCTGCGCGGCATGTAAGTCTCTTTTGACTAATTTAAAAATAGTAAGCAGGAAGGAAATACGTTGCTCCAGTTCATGCTCTATGGTACCACATTAATGACGCGCTATGAAAAGTTCGTACTCTTTTCCAGTATTGACGAGACAAATTACGCCGAGTAGTTATAATAATCTTTACGAGAACGTAAGATTTGGTTTCCGGACTGTGAGCGATTAACCCTTACGATGAGAGATGGGAATATGAAATCCGAACAAGTCAAAGTGCCAGTAGCCGCATTTAGTAAGAAATATAATCTCTCTCCACGCGAACAAGACGTGCTCCAGCTGATGATTGCACGGGTTGTGAACGCAGAAGATATCTCTCAGAAGCTTGGAATCAGCCAAAACACCGTACGCATTCACGTCAAAAATATCAATAGTAAGGTCGGTGCTCGCAGCAAGACCGAGATCTTGAGCGCCTTCATTGATTTTCTCGAGAAGCATTACGAAAAGCTCTTGAGCGGAACGCACGTAGCAGCACCTACAGCTTAATTAAAAACTTGCCTCTAGGGGTAAGCCTCATCCTGCAGCCTTCTAGGTTGCAGGATTTTTTTTGTTTTGAAGCCCCTACATCAAAAAAAATTTTGGTGATTTGCGATTGAGATCACGTGCGAGTCTGCATACCCTAGGGTTTTCAGGTCGGGACAATTTTGTTTGGAGGATGGCTTGTGTTTGCTCAATGGTCAAAGCTTAAGCAACGTCTGGAGATCGCTTTTCCCCTTGCTATTGCAATCTTTGCAGCTCTCTTAGCTCTCAACGATCTGCTGGGGGGCAAATATGGGGATGATGAAATCAAGCTTAGCAATGCTCGCAACAACAGCTATCAGTGGTATCAGGCGAAGGGTATCAAGGGAACTATTTTAGAAGGGCAGATCGAGCTCATCGATGTCTTGAAGGCATCTGGTAGTTTAGCTGTCGACAAAGTCCCTGTTATGGATGAACTCAAAGCGGGCTTGACCAAAAAAATCAAACGTTATGATCAGGAGAAAAAGGAGATCTTGGTCGGTTCTTCCCAATTAAAGGCTGAAGAATGGATGCAAGAGGTTGATGGCAAGTTAGGGCAAGTGATCGGTGGTAAAGAGTACGATGCCTATCTTCTGACCTTGGGAGATGCTGGGAATCAATTTGATTTAGCGAGCATGCTTTATCAGCTGTGTATGGTGTTGGGGGCTGTGGGGATAGTCGTGCATCGCGAATCGATAAAATGGACATTTTTCCATCTGACCTTATCGACTGGCGTGACGGGAGCCCTGTTTTCTGCTTATGGTCTCTGGATAGCTATTAAGGTGCCTGAGCTTTAGAAGGACGGGAGCGTAAATTTCCGGCACCTTGATGTGGTGCCGGAAATGGGGATGTTGACAAAAAACTAGAGATTAAGGAACGACGTTACCGTCTGGACCAATTTTTACCATCTTCATCGAAATGCGAGTGGTGGGCTTGTCGCCTGCGAGATGGTCATAGGTCGCGCCTGCTGTGATCGCGTTCACATTTTGAGCAGGGAATGCTGCGCATTGGCCTTGCTTGATGCTTCCATTACCGTGAGCGAAAGGCGCTCCACCTGTTGTTGAGTGGAGGTAGATCGCTGTTGCTTGATCGTTACAAACGACAAGCACAGAGGTCATACCTGTGACAGCAACGGCTGCTCCCTGCGCATTGACGAATTCAAGCTTGGGCGGATTTTTATAGTCGATGCCTGAGGCGGGAATAGGCGCCTTCAAAAACATCTGCGTACGAACTGAAGCGGGAGCCATAGCGCCAGCAGCATCGACGGCGACTTTTACTTCGGCAGGTTTGTCTGCGCTGGTTCCCCAGTTGTCGAACGAGCTTACACGGACGACGCTGTACATCTGCTGATTGCCCATCATGGCTTTATAAGAACCTGCATCAGGTGTGAGCTGAGCTGTTGGTGGTAAAGGTGCTGGGGGCGTCGCAGGAGCTGTGGGAACGTTGTTGGTTGGGGGAGTGTCATCGGCTGTTTCGCCGTGACCTGTTCCTTGCGGGCCTGCCGCACCCTGTGCATTTTGTGAAGTGGCTACGTTTGTGCTCTGTTTTGCTGCTCCTGCGTAATCTGGAGCCTTGCTACAGGCGATTGCGGTTAATAATCCAAAAGCTACCAGTCCCGAAACATGAAGTGCTCTGCATGCCATATGCCATCCCCTTTGAAAATAAAACTTGCGGACAGTTCGAAGCAAAACTTGTACCGCCAAGGCTATCGGCATAAGACGATGAAATCTCAAGGGGGTTGATGAAAAAGCCGGTGTCTAAGGAATAGTCACTGTCTAAGCGGAAAGAGAGGGGGTAAGTTCCGAAAAAGATGGATAAAAAAATCATGCTGCCGAAAAAAGGCTGCTCTCATATCTTGAGCAGCCTTCTTCATTAGATTACAAAGTCCAAGAACGTTTGAGGTTTTCGGCGAGCTTGTCGAGGAAGGCCTCGGTGTTCAGATAGCTGCCATCGGGAACCTTATTGCCGTGGATGCTGACGGCAAGGTCTTTGGTCATAAAGCCCGCTTCGATAGTGCTCACGCAGGTCTTCTCCAGGAGATCTGCCCAGCGCACGAGGTCGGGTGTGTTATCGAGGCGGCCGCGATGTGCCAAACCCTGGGTCCAGGCGAAGATGCTGGCGATAGGGTTGGTACTGGTCGGACGACCTTTTTGGTGTTCTCGGTAGTGCCGGGTGACAGTCCCGTGAGCCGCTTCAGTTTCAATGGTGCGACCATTGGGGCACATCAGGACCGAAGTCATCATGCCGAGACTTCCGAAACCTTGGGCGACTGTGTCTGACTGCACGTCTCCATCATAGTTCTTACAGGCCCAGACGATACCGCCGTCCCATTTGAGGACTTGAGCGACCATGTCATCGATAAGGCGGTGTTCGTAGGTCAGCTTCGCAGCTTCGTACTGAGCTTTGAACTCGCTATCAAAGATTCTTTGGAAGATATCTTTGAAGTGGCCGTCATAGACTTTCAGGATCGTGTTCTTGGTCGAAAGGTAAACCGGGAAGTTCTTGCCGAGGCCGTACTGAAAGCACGAGCGAGCGAAGCCTTCGATCGATTCGTCGGTGTTGTACATACCCATGCCGATACCGGCAGATTTGAAATCGTTGATTTCCCAAACTGTGGGGGCGCCACCGCCAGCAGGTTCGAAGACCATCTTCAGCTTGCCTGGGCCTGGAATGTCAACATCGGTAGCCTTGTACTGGTCGCCGTGAGCGTGGCGGCCCACAACGATGGGGCGCTTCCAGTTAGGAACCAGGCGAGGGATGTTTTTACAGATGATGGGTTCGCGGAACACGGTCCCACCCAGGATGTTACGGATAGTGCCGTTGGGGCTTTTCCACATCTTCTTGAGTTTAAATTCTTTGACGCGTTCTTCGTCAGGAGTGATGGTCGCGCATTTGATGCCGACATCGTACTCGCGGATGGCTTGAGCTGCGTCCAGGGTCACCCGATCATCCGTCTGATCGCGGTGCTCAATGCCAAGGTCGAAGTACTTGATGTCTAGGTCGAGATAGGGAAGAACAAGCTTGTCCTTGATCATTGCCCAGATGATGCGTGTCATTTCATCGCCATCAAGTTCGACCACAGGATTTTTAACTTTAATTTTCATCCAAGACTCTCCAATCGATGCCTGGTGCATGGCGCCAGGGAAGATCCGCTCGAAAACGTCTCTCACGCTGTTTGGGAAAGATGACGCTCGGCGGAAAGTCTAGAATCTAAACGCGCCGTTGGCAAGCGGGCTCTGCAGCTTTTTTGTAAAAGTATTGAAGCTCAGGCTCTCAAGAGCCTGAGGGAAAAATCTTGTCATTGTGACTCAGGCAAGAAAGTAGTGGATGGATCGCGACATGGAAGAGAAGTCGCGGAGCTGGTCGTTCACATCGATGAGAGCCATGATCTCTGTGCGCTTGCCGACCTCGACATTGCAGACTAGTCCGTGGCTTGAATAAAGAATTTTGAAGAGGCCTAGGCCAGCTCCTCCGCGCTTATCGTCGATAAGGCCTTCGGACTCATCGCGCCGGAGCACTTTTTTGAGATAGGTGAGGAGTGTGCTTTTTCTGAGCATGCCGAAAGGATCGGAGGAGCTGATGGCAAGCGTCTGCCCGTCGCAGGCATAAGAGAGCTCGCCGTACTCTTCGGGCTGTAAAACGATCTGGTTGGTCTGCACGACGCTTTTGAAGCGTTCGATGCCCGCAGCCACGGGAGCGTCATAAAGTGTATTCATGAGCAGCTCTTCGGTGATCCCAAAGGCCATTCGGGAGGCGTGTTGTCCGAGGTGACAAGCCTCGCAGAAACGCATGACTTTTGTGTTTAGCTCTTCGCGCTCGGCTGAATTACGAACGGGTTCGCGATAGATCACCGTATGCGGTGCTAGATATTTTTCAATACCAAAGATATCTTTTGTCATCATCTTGTGCAGACTGACCCGAAGTTGGTGAACCGTCCAACCCTCACGCGATTTGTTGGCGATGATGTGATCGACCAGCTGCTCTTCCTGGCCGTTTAAAAGCAAAGAGTATTCTTTCATCGGCAGCTCAGTGACGAGAATGATCTGAGCGAGAGGGTGCTGTTTGCGCATGAGGCTGAACAGTTCGAAGTCAGGTGTATTACTGACGAGAGCCAAGAGATTTTTTTGGTTCTTAACGATGGCTATGCCGGCTTCAATTTGAGTCACGCTTTCCATGGGGGTCGTTGGCGTGATGAGACGCAGAGCTTCGATCGCAGGCAGCGATTTATAACCGCTGCAGTCCACATACAAAAGCGAAGCGCTCATAGCTTGTCCCTTTTCCTAAAGCTGACACTTTTTCAAACGATCAGCAATGCTTAGCTTAACTTTGTAGGCGCAAGGGCACGCGGCCTAAAAAGCTTAGCCTTCTCAATATCATAGCTTAGATGCTTCGAGGAAATCTAGAGCCCACGCTGGCTGGCGTGACGAGCTTACGGAAAGCCCCCGTTTTGCTCGCACCGGTGGGAAAGATGGCTCAGGTGATTGACACTTCAGGGCTATGGTCCGTAGAATTTGAGTAAAGCCTAGAGTCCAATCTTGGTGAGCGGGAGAAGCTTTTGAGGATGTGCCAAGATTGGTGAAAAATTCTAGAATAAGTAGGTAGTCCGCGAGCTCGCAGTGAGATGCGCGGTTATTGTTGGAGGTCGGTTCGCGTATGGAAGCTCTGCATCATTACTTCGAATCAGGCGGTTACTCGGTCATGTTCTCGATCCTGGCGGTGCTCATCATCTCCTTGGGGTTGGTGATCGAGAGGGCTTTTCGTCTTTGGATGGAATACGACCAAGTGAACAGCGATGGCCTTATGGCTATGGTTCAAAAGATGGTCATGAACAATTCTATCGAAAATGCGATCCGCCTTTGCAAAAAAGCGCGTCCGAAACTTCTGCCCTATGTTTTGGCTGAAGGTTTGAAGCGCTCGAATGACTCGACCCAAGAGATCACAAACGCAGTCGATTACGCCGTTCTGAGTGTTATGCCGAAAGTTTACAAGGGCGTTTCGTTCTTGGCGACGACAGCGAACGTAGCGACTCTTTTGGGGCTGCTGGGTACGATTTTTGGTCTCATGCGCTCGTTCGCAGCTGTTGCGAAGGCAACGGGAGCTCAAAAGCAAACGCTCTTGGCGGAAGGTATCTCGGAAGCCTTGAACGCGACATCCTTTGGGCTCTCAACAGCTCTATTTTGTCTGTTCTGCTACGGTGTCCTTACGGCAAAACAAAAGTCCCTCAGCGATGATATCAATAAGAACGCGGCCAAGCTCGTCGACCTGCTTTATACCCGAAAAATGAAGCTCAAAGGGGCTAGCAAGAAGGCCTAGGAGTCACCAGTGAGTCACGGCAAACGCAAACGACGAGGTTCTTCATCCAATTCAGTTCCGGAAGCGCCGGAGCTGAATATTATGCCTTTCATCGATATCTTTTCGATGCTGAATACTTTTCTGCTCGTTTCGGCAGCGTTTTTGGGATTGGGGATAGTTGAGGTGCAGATTCCCTTCCTCTCGAACTCGCCCGATCTGAAAGAACAGCCGCAGAGGAGCTATTCTTTGCGCATTGATATCAATGAAAATGAGATTATCACGACCGGACAATGGACCGCTGAGCCCATCGAAAAGTCGGAAACGAAGTATCAGACGACCGATGCCGATATAGCTCGTTTTCACACGGACTTGATTGCTATCCGCAATAAAGTGCCAGAAAACGACAAGGTTACTGTCTATATCGAAGATAAAGTTCTTTATGAGCAAACCGTGAAAGTTCTTGATGCAATCAAGACGCTTAATCCCAAGGATCCTCCTTTAACAATTCCTGCAACGGCAGGGGAAGATCCGGCGAAGGCTAAGATTAAGCAGAGCTATCTCTTCGATAAAGTTGTTATTGGAAGCGTGATTCTCTGAGACTAGGAGACCGATATGGCTTCGGCAGGTGGTGATAGTGGAGAAAGTTTATCGCTTAATTTAACGCCCATGCTGGATATTTTTAGTATCCTCGTGACCTTTCTCCTGATGAGTTATTCGACCGATCCTACAAATCATGATGTTGATGCTAATCTGGAATTGCCTGATTCGGTGACCCTGGTGAATATGGATGAAATTCCCAGTATCGTCGTGAATCGGAAAGAAATTCTGATCAACAACAAGTCAGTCGTTGTTTTAGATAATGGTAAAGTGCCTGCAAGTGATATCCAGCAGGGGGCCGTTTTTCCGGTCTACAAAGCTCTTTTAGAGATTGCAGAAACCAATAAAAAAGCAGCTGAAGTCCTTCGCAATCCCGCTTCGGATGAGAAAAAAGCCAAGCCTGGCGAAATTACCATTGAGATGGATAAAAAGCATAACTTTGAAATACTGCGCCGTGTGATGCTCGCCGGTCAGCAGGCTGAATTTATCACCTTTAAACTGCTCGTCGCGAAACCGGGTGTTGATTAAGTCAAAGGGCAAAGATCGCGCTGAGATGAGCTGAAGCAGGGTGAGCGGACGAAGGGAAAGCGGAAATGTGGCAACATGCTCGAGTCAAGCTGGAAAGCAAGAGGGGGTCGAGACTCTTGGCGGGCCTCCTGTGTTTTGCGTTCGGCGCCGAACTTGTGCCTGTTCGCGCTGGTACAGAGACTGAGCGCTTTCGCGATACAGAGATCAGGGTGATTCGCCCTCGTTACTTCAATAAGTCCAATCGCTTCGAACTGGGAGTCGGCCTGACGACTGTGATGAATGAGAGTTTTATTTATACTTTCATGGCCACAGGTTTGGCTGCCTATCACTTCAATGAAGAGTTTGCTCTTGAAGGCAGCTTTGCCTACGGTCTGAGCCTCGATCGGTCAGATAAACGCGTGCTCTTCGATGAATTTGATATCAAAACCCAAATTTTTCGCACCAAAACTATCGCTGAGCTTGGTTTGCAATGGACCCCCATTTATGGGAAATGGCAGCTTGCATCAGGTCGATTGATCTACTTCGATACATTCCTTGTGGGTGGCTTTGGACAGACAGGGGTAGATTGGAAATACGACGACTTTTGCGTCCCTCCCGATCCAGCTGCTGTAGCTGATTCAAAAGATAAAACGATTCCTACAAATGTCGTCAAAAGTTACCCGACCTTTTTTGGAGGTGGGGGACAGCGCTATTTCGTATCGCGCACACTGTCCTACAAATGGGACATTCGCATTCACCGCTTTCTCTACGATCCCGTTGATGGTGAGTGCAGTCCTAATACGATAAAGTCAGTGCCGGGATATTCGGCAACGACGACTTCTCATGACAGCATTACGTTGACCTTCGGGGTCGCGCGATACTTTTAAAGTGGCAGAGGTATCATGATTCGGTACTGGAAAAGATGGATCTTGATGTGGCTTTCGGGGTTACTTATCCTCGGAGGTGCGCCGGCCTTTGCTAACTATAAACAGGCTCGCGAAGCCTTCGCAAAGAAAGATTATACAAAAGCTGCAGCAGCATACTATCAAGCCTTTGAAAGCTCGGATAACACGGCCGAAAAGCGCAAAGCTGAATGGGGCTTGGCGCAAAGTTTACAGAAGCTAGGACTCTACTATTCAGCCTCAAAGTACTACAGTCTCATCGTGCGTCGAGGACGGACGGAAGATAACCCTTTCTTTCGTTCTGCGCTCGAAGAGTTAGGCAATATCAACGGCAAGCTGAGTCTTGGGCGATCTCATATCGTTCAGCTCTTCAAGGCTGATATCAGGCCTTCGGACATTCCTGGCCCGGCGCGTGGATTTTATTTCTACTACAAAGGTGTCGAGGCCTTTGGTTCGCGAAGTCTCGAAAATGCCGAAAAATACTTTAGTCGTGTGCCCTCAGGAAGTCCCTACGCACTAGGGGCTATGTTTCACGAAGGAGTCATCGCAGTTCTCAAGGGGCGGCATGGCCAATCGGTGACATTGTTTGAAAAGGTCCTTGCAGAAACCCGAGATAAATCAGACTATCGTGAATTGCACGAAATGGCCCTGATGAACCTTGCTCGCGTGAACTATGAGATCAAAAGGTTTCCTGAAGCAATTTCTTACTACGGCCAGATCCCTAGAGATTCGGATAACTGGCTGGATGCTATTTGGGAAGCATCTTGGGCCTTCTTTTTTATGGAAAAATTTAATAACACTCTCGGTAATATTCACACGATTCACTCACCTTTTTTTGAAAATCGCTTCTATCCGGAAGCCTATATCCTTCAGGCGATCACCTTCTTGAGGATGTGCCGCTACGATCAGGTTAAAGAGTCCATGAGGCGCTTCAAGGAGCGCTATCAGCCAGTGTTTGGGGACGTGAAAGGTATGTTGAATCGCTTCAATGGCGACCCCAAAGGCTTTTTTCGCTTCGTTTACGATTATCGTTCGGGCTCTTTGAGCAGCTATCGACGCGCTGAAGAGATAGTGAAAAAGCTTTCTTTAGTCGACTCCTACAAAGAAGCCACAGATACGATTCGTTTCGCTGATCGCGAGCTCGAATCGTTGAGAAATTTTGATGAACTGAAATCCTCAGGGCTTACAGAAAGTCTTAATAGTTTTCTGGAGTCGAAGAAATCAGCTGCGGTTCTCGATGCTGGGCAGCGCATGTACACAGAGGGTAAGGGCTACTATCAGGAGCTTCTCGAACTCTCCAACCAAACTAAGCTCATCGTAGCCGAAATGCAGCTTGGAAAATTGGATAGGTTGCGGGATCTGATCAAAGTAGTCGGTGACGATGATAAGAAGTTGCAGTTTATCGGTGGTATGCAAAAACTGAATATCAATCAAACACTCGAATACTGGCCTTTCGAAGGCGAGTATTGGGAGGATGAATTAGGCTTTTATGTTTACAATATGCCAAGTAAATGTATCGCCAAAGATGATAAAGAGAAGGATAAGTGAGGCCGTCTAGGGATCTCACACCGCAAAGGAAGAGCGCTATGAGTTCGTCTGTTTGGATTAAATGCCTTTTGTTCTTCTCCTTTTTAGGTGGAGCTCCACAGCTTTGGGGCCAGGAACAAAAGCGGGCAACCTTGCAGGTTCAGGAACGTAAGCGCGAAAAGCACAACGAAAAAGCTGGTCCGCAACTCAATCGATCGGCTGTTTTTGCCGTTCAAGTTGAAAAGAAGCTGATCAAGGGGATTGATAAGACCACTCACTACCTAGAAAAAACAGCAAAAGGCCTGCCGCCTCGATCTCCCCAAAGATTACAAATTTTAGAGCGCATTTTGAATCTTCACATGGAGCAGGCCACCTATGTGCGCTCCGAAGAAGAGCGCGAGTATGATAAGGATTGGAAAGCTTGGGATGTTGGGGGACGCAAGGGAGCCGAACCGAAGCTCTCAAGTTCGCGATCCATGGGGCATTGGAAGTCAGTCATCACCGAATCTTCAGAGATTCTGCAAGAATATCCGCGAAGCGAGAATGCTGACCAGATTACCTACAACAAAGCAGTTGCCCTTCAGTATCTCGGTAAAGATAAAGAAGCCGCCCGCATCTATACCCAGCTAATTCAAAAATATCCTAACTCTTCGATTGCCGGTGATGCTTATGCGTCCCTGGGCGATTTCTACTTCGATAAAAATGATTTCACCAATGCTCAGCAAAACTTTTCCAAAGCCCTAAAGTATAAGCGCTCAAAGCGTTATCTCTGGTCGGTGTTTAAGTTGGGCTGGTGCTCATATAACCTAGGTGATTACCGAAAAAGTCTTACCTACTGGAAAGAACTTGTCAATTTAGCTAAATCGGGCGGACAGCAAGATCAGCAGCTCAGAGAAGAAGCTTTGCGTGATATGGTCTTTGCCTTTGCTGAACTGAAGATGATCGAAGAGGCCATCGCTTACTACCGAGCCAACAATGGGGCAGGTTACATTGGTACCTTTTTAACCCTTTTGGCTCAAATTCTCGCGGATCAGGGTAACTACGCTCAGGCCATCTCGGTATTGAAACGCTTTCAGTCGATTGCTCCTGATGATCCAGAAGGGGCCAATGCTCAGAAAGAGATCATCAGTCTCTCCGGTGCTATGGGCAATCAGGGTCGGGTCTGGGTAGAACTGGAAGCTTACGCTCGAAACTATGGTGCAAGTTCTGAATGGGCTAAGAAGAATAAGAAAGAGCTGGTAGTTGAGACGCAGGCTGAGATCAAGGATCAGATGCTTTACTATGCGACCCTGACCCACCAAAATGCTATCAAAGATGATAACCGCGAACTCAACATGGAAGCAAAGAAGGGTTATCTACTCTTCCTGAAATATAATGCGAAAGCTGTCGAAGTCCCTGCTGTGAAGTACTATCTAGGTGATATCGAATATTACCTGAAAGATTATCGTGCTGCCGGTCGCTACTACCTGGAAATTGCTTCGTTGGGCAAGGACAAGGCCGTTCGAGTTGATGCTAAGTCAGGAAAAAGCGAAAACATGCATAAAGAAGTCTCGATCTTCATGGTGAATGCCTTTGTAAAAGACTTTGAACCTGAGTTCAAAGTCTTGAAAAAGAGGACTCCTGAGTTCAACCAACCTAAGCCCTTGTCAGCTCGAGCCCGTAACTATATCAAAGCTTGCGGAAAGTATGTTGAGTGGTACCCTGAAGATCAGCAGCGTGTAAAAGCCTGTGATGTCGGGGTTGCGGATATTTACTACCACTCTGGGCAAAAGGATAATGCGATCAAATACGTTCGCAATATCGCCGTAAAATATCCGACAGCCAAAGAGGGCCCAGCTGCCGTTGCGCTCCTCATCCCTATCATTAAAGACGATCGCAAAGAGCTTTTGGCAACAGCGGATGCTCTGCTGAAAATTCCAGAGTATCGCAATGCTAAAATTGGAGAAGAGCTCCGCAATATTCAGCGAGCTGCAGAAAAAGAAGATATTTCCAAAGAAAAAGATACTCTCAAACGGGCCCAGCGTTTTGAAGCTCAGGCTCGCAAGTATCCTAAAGATCCTGAGGTCGATAAGCTGTGGTACAACGCAGCTGTCGATTATATTAAAGCGGGCGCTATTCCACAGGCAATCGAAGCCTATCTTGTGATCGTAAACCGGTATGGGGATAAGCCGCAGGCTAAAGAATCCTTATTGCAGGTAGCGCAGATCTATGAAAAGCAGCTGGAATACGATAAGGCTTCTGATTACTTTATTGAATTCACCAAGAAATATCCTAAGGAAAAAGAGGCCGCAGGCGCTCTTTCTACCGCCTGTTCCCTGCAAATAGCTCTCAATACTCCCAAAGCTCTAGCTGTCTGTAATGTTTTTGCTTCACGCTATCCAGATGGAGCGATGGGAATTGTAGAACAACTGATTGTGGGTGCTGAGCGTGCGAAACGCTATGATCAGATGGCGGAAATTATCAAGACACTCTATCTTCCCAAATATAAGCTGACACCGAATCAGCAGATTGTGGCTCAATACCGCATTGCGCGGGCAGGTGGTGCCGCAGCGGCTCAGGCTGTGGCGCAGATGCGAGGCATCTTTGCCGCAGGTCCAGGAAGTGTGAATGGAGAGGCCCTACGTTATATCGGTGAATTGAATTTCCGCGATGCTGAACCCATACTGCCCAAATACATGAAGGTGGGTCTGGTCGGTGGCACCGTCGATGCGTTGGCTCAGTCCATTGAAGCGAAGGCTGTGGCTTTAGTACAGGTTGAAAAAAGCTTTCAAAAGGTCGTTGCGACTAAGGATGCCTACTGGGGTGTTGCAGCTCTCTACAATATGGGGCTTGCCAATGAGCAGTATGCAGAAGCTCTTGCCAATCCACCTGCCATTCAGGGAGCGAGCCGCGACGATGTCATCAAACAGCTAGCGCCACAGATTTTAGAGCGCAAGAAAGCGGCAGCTAACTGGTATAAAGTTGCTCAAGACACGATCAGTCAGTTCAAAGTGTATAACGAATGGTCGATTCGTGTGATCGGTGGCCTGAGTCGACTGGCCGATAAGAAGCTACAGTTCGAAGATTTCGTCGTCCCGGCAGACTTTTTGGGCGCCGAGCTTTCGACAAGTATGGTTTCCGGCGTGAAAGGAGGCAAGTGATGAGAAGTATCTCCTTAGGTCTCTTGGGCCTACTGCTCTCCTTCCCATTTTTCTCGTGTAGCACACCAAATCCCACTGGTAGTGCTTCACCCGAAAAGTCAGCAAGCTCTGGTGGCGAATCGCGTGAAGAAGAAGATCACTCGATTTCATCGAATTTTAGTACCTTGACCTACAGTCTTTCCAATAATCCACTGACCTCTAAAGTGGTGCTTTCAGGCAAAGCCAAAGAGTATGCCGATGAACTCGAAGCAAAGCTAGCCAATCCATCGGGCAAAGATCGTAAAGATCTGATCGCTTTGATGGCTGCTAAAAGGCTATCAGGGCAGGGGATTGCCGGTTCGTTTCCCGTGGCAAAAAAGCTGATGATAGTCGAGATGAAGGAAGATATTCGTAGGGAAATGCCCGAGATTGCTCAGCTTGAGTTGGCTCTCGCTTCCATTCAATCGCGGCAGTTTTCGATGGCAGAGCATTGGATTGAGAAGTTGCTAGCTTCCAAAAATGAGAAGACCAAGGCTGCGGCTCTCACGGCCAAGGGAATTATCGCTCAACTCGATAATCGTTTGCCAGAAGCTGTGGCGCTCTGGAACGAAGCTATTAAGATCCGTTCGGATTATGAGCCAGCAAGGCTCAACATCGGTTTTACCGCTTTGCGTTTTGGTGATTTTAGAACAGCGAAAGCGATGCTGAGTGGTTTGGGTGAGGATTGGTTCGTACAAACTGGGTTGATGCAGGCAGAACGTCTCGCAGATAATCCAAAAGAAGCAGCGACCCTCTGTGCTTCTATCCTGGCCAAACGCAAAAATTACAAGCCAGCTATGTTTAGCTGTGCCCTGAATGAGTATCAGGGCATGAACAATCTTGCCAAGGCACGGATCGAACTCGAACAGATAGCCAAGACCGAGGGTGGACCCACCCAAGTTGATGAAAAAGCTTATCTGACGATAGGTCGCATTGAAAAAGAGCAGCGTGAACAGCAGGCCAAGGAGCGCGCTGCCGCCGCAGCGAAAGCTCAAGCGGCCCAGCAGGCTCAACAAGCCCAGCAAGCTGCTCAGCAAGCCCAGCAGGCCCAGCAAGCTCAACAGCAGGGCGCTCAAAAGCCGAATGCAGCTCCCGGTGCGCAGCCACCTGCAGCGGCACCTGCTCCCGCTCAAACTCCTCCTCCAGCTCAGTAATGCGGAAGGGCGGCTGATTACGCCGCTTTTCTCGGTCTTAGGCTTCCCATTTTGCTACTTCCACGCGATAATAAGCTAAGCAGTTATTGTCCACTTCCTGTTGTTGAGGAAAGTGAATGAACCTCGAGATTCGCTATTCCCCGCCTAATCAGCCCCCTCAGGTCGTTCCTGTTAGGGATCGGCTCATGATCGGCACTTTGCTCTCGAATGAGGTCGTCTTACGAGCTCCTGGCGTCGAGCCCATTCATGCGATGATCGAGCTTCTCGACGATGGGTCAGCGGTCTTGACCGATTTGGGATCGCAGTCGGGTGTCACGCTGAATGGTAAGCGCATAGACGTTGAATCCCCAATCAAAATTGGTGATCGCATCGCTATCGCACAGATTCAAATTGAAGTTCACAGTTACACGAGCTCCGCGGCCCATTTCCAAGCGACGCAAGTCGAGGGTACGAGAACATCGGGTGATGTCACCGTGATGCACGGACAGCGAGGGGCTCCCATTCCAAGCTCTCATGTCGAACCTGGCACTTATCACCAGGACGATGATGAGGACGAGGACGAAGAGCATGAAGAGGGGAGGCATGTCCACGGGCGTGCTGATGATCCCACCCAAACAGTCCGAGCGGAACCTCCAGCGGGAGAACGCGGTTCGGATGGGGCAGAAATGCTTTTTTCGCCTCGCCATGCAAAGCCGAGCGGCAACGTGCTCGAAGTCGTTTCGTATTGGGACGACACGATCTTAGATGTGGAACTGTTCCATCGTCGCATCAAAGGCTTTGAGCGCGCGACTATCGGGACACCACCAAAAGCGCATTTCCTTGCTGGTGGAAGCGAAGATGTAAGCTTTCACGAATTGGCTCGCCCAAATGAAGAGGGCTACGCACTCAACCTGCTTCCTGACATGTCAGCGCGTCTTCGCAGGGGTGGCAAGGTCATTGAAGAGCGCGGTCCCAAAAGCATCACGATGAGCAAGCACGATATTGCTCATATTACGCAAGGGGCCATCAAGTATTTCTTGATGTTCATCAAGCCTCCTGTCCTCGATTTGCCACGCAACAGCGCGCGCGATCCTATCTTTGCAGCGATCATGCTTGTGTCGATCTTGGCTTATATGGCCGCCATACCTGCGATCTATCTCAGCAAAAATCCGAAGGATGACAAGGCTGAGGATGACATCTGGTCCATCGTGAACACACCAGAGAAAAAAGAAATGCCTAAGCCACCTCCGAAGCCGAAGGTGGAAGTGGCTGAAGTGAAAAAGGAGCCACCTCCTAAACCAACACCTCCTAAGCCGCCCCCGAAGCCGCCAACACCTGTGCAGCCAGAGGTGAAGCCGAAGCCTGTGGAGGAACCGAAACAAACCAAGCCGACGCCACCGGTGCAAAAACCGACAGAGCAGTTGGCTGAACAGAAGCCTGTTGAGAAACCGACACCACCGGTACCTAAACCGGTCGAAAAGCCCAAGGAAGAAACCAAGCCCCAGGGCATGGTCGCAACAGGTACGAAACCAGACTTCAAAGCGCCTGGCGCGAAGACGGATGGTAAGGTTGGGCCTTCAGGTGGTGCAGCAGGTGGCGATAAGATGCGACCTGCCGCCGGTGGTCAGCGCAAAGGTGACCAGAAGGTCGATTTGGCTGGCGCTGAAGGGGGAGCTCCGAACAAGGCTTCGGGTGTGAACCTCGGCAAGCTCGGTTTGGGAGCTGGAAAAGTTCTCTCGACTGTCGGTGCGGGTGCAATCAAGACAGACTTCAAAGACTCCGCTGGTGGTGCCGGTGGAGGCGCTGGATCCGGAGCCAAGACTTACGGTCTCGGTGGCCCTGGAACAGGAGCAACCTTAGGGGTCTCGGGAACTGGTGGAGCCGTAAACAACTTTGGCGGCTTTGGTGGCAGTGGTTCGGGTCAGGGTGGCTCGGGTGGTCTAGGTGGCGCAGGTCTTGGGAAGGACTTTGGTCGCGGCGGTGCAGGTCGAGCCAATGTCAGTGTGCCAGAAGGTGACCCAGTCGTCAGTGGAGGCTTGACCACACAAGAGGTTCAGGCTGTCATCCGGGCAAACTTGAACCAGATTCGTCACTGTTACGAGCAGCTCTTGCAACGTTCGCCCAATGCGAACGGTAAGATCAAAGTAGCCTTTACAATCGGTGCGGATGGGCGTGTTGCGGCAGCGAACATACAGTCCGACACAATAGGCGATGCCGTCATGGCGGGATGTGTTAGTGGACACGTGCAAAGATGGAAATTCCCCAATCCTCGCGGGGGAGTATCGGTTAATGTGAATTATCCTTTCGTCTTTAATCCGCTTTGATGTAAACTCCTAAAAGTTAGCGACAAACCTGCGCCCTCATGACTTGGGGGCGCATGTTTTTTCCTGAGAGTTTTTTGGGGGAAACCCCGTAACCCGATCGTAGTCTAAGGAGGCTCCGGACTTCGCCTAAGGTCTTTCATCCAGCGCCGATCGACTGGATGGATCGTCAACCCCTTCTGATGAGGAAGAGAGAACGATGAAAATCGATTCGAAAATCAGCTTTGCTCTTTTTTCAGTTTTGATGACAGCTTGTGTTCACCAGAATGCAGCTCCGCCCGGTAAGAAAAGTCAGATGCTTTTTGAAGTGAAAGCTCGCGAGGGTGAAACTCTCGGGCAGATCGAAGAGAGCTACGATGTCCCGCAGTCCACGATCCAACGTGTCAATGGCCTCTCAAGCCCGACGCCTCTGAAAGCAGGACAAATACTGTACATCCCCGCCAGTGAGAAGGCTCTGCAGTCTGCTGACTTGCGGGGAAGAAGTCGACTCCTACCCACGGATGCGAAGTTGCAGGCGGCAAAAGGTCGTCGTGATCAACTTTACACCGAACACCGTCAGCTCTCTTGGCCCGTTGATGGCCATGTTGGGTCTGGTTTCGGTATGCGACATGGGAAAGAGCATGCAGGCATAGACATTCTCTCGGACTCGGGAGAACCCATTCGCGCGGCCCATGCCGGCACGGTGGAATTTGTCGGTTGGAAGCGCGGCTATGGTCAGACTTTGATCATCCGTCACGAAGGTTTCCGGACACTCTATGCACACTGCTCAAAGATCCTCGCCAAAGCTGGCGAGCAAGTGGATCTTGGGGAGAAGGTAGCGATCGTTGGGAATTCCGGTAATGCTGAAGGTATTCATCTCCATTTTGAATACCACACGCTTGCAGGAAAAGCTCTGGATCCCATGCCTCACTTTACCCGAGCTCTCGCTCACTAAGATGTATGTTCGATAAAAAGCCCCTTCCCAGGGGCTTTTTTTTTCCCGCTGTCTTCTTATCTTTTTTTTTCCAAACATGTGTTAAGACTTGAGGGTTATTGCGCTCATGCATCAGCAGGGAAGGACCTTTGCATGCGAAGTTTCATTCTTTTGACTCTCTTTATAGTGGGAACGGGAGCTGGCATTGTGGCCTGTGTGACGACTGCGGAAACAGGGCGAAGCCAGTTGAATTTGGTCCCTGACAGTCAGATGAACACGATGGGAGAACAGGCCTACCGTGAGATTTTGACCAAGGGCAAGGTCTCGCGAAACCCGACTCTCAATGCATCGGTTCAGCATATCGGGCGCAAGATTGCCGATGCTAGCGGAGCTGGATTTGCTTGGGAGTTCAACGTTCTGGATGAACCGCAGACGGTCAATGCTTTCTGCCTTCCGGGGGGAAAGGTCGCCGTTTACACGGGCATCCTTCCCGTCGCAAAAAACAATGCGGCTCTGGCTGCTGTCCTTGGCCATGAAGTCGCGCATGCTGTCCTTCGGCACTCGGCCGAACGCATGAGCCAGCAGATGGTCATGCAGATGGGGCTCGCAGCAGCCACGCTTACTTTTCAGAATTCCAAGTATCAGCAGGCCATTGCTGGAATTCTCGGTGTTGGTGTGCTCTATGGGGTGAGTCTCCCCTTCAGTCGCTATCATGAGGCCGAGGCCGATCGGGTTGGTCTGACTTATATGGCCAAAGCAGGTTACGATCCCCAAGAGTCGGTCTACCTTTGGGAGCGAATGGCTGAAGCGGGTGGGGCGCGCACTCCTGAAATTCTTTCGACCCACCCCGATCCTTTGCATCGAGCCAAGGGCCTGCAATCTCTTATGGGACCAGCTTTGAGTCTATACCGTGCTTCGGGACATCAGGAGGCGACGACGCCCCTCGTTGCCAGTGCGGAAGGCCCTTCGAAACGCAAAGTTTACCACTGAACTAAGGGCTCACGCTGCAGGTGTAGATGCCATCGAAATAGCGGAATTTGAGAAGCTTGCCGGTGCTCCGGTAGACCGCCTGCTTCCAAGGGGAAATGCTATTGTAAAGTTCATGGCAATGCTTAGTGACGAGAGCCAGCTTATCAAATTCGACTCTCTGCAGCACATAGGCCCCTGAGCTTAGCTGACTTTTCGTGAGGCGCTCAAAAAACTGGTCCAAAAGCAGTTTTTGTTTTGGCTGGGCCTCGGGGTGCTTCATATAAAATTCGGAAAGACCTGAGCGCGAATTAGCTACGAAAGTAAATTCAGACGGTAGAGTGCCCGCCTCGTAGAGATTGTTGACCTTCTGATAAAAGTAAGGCTGAGGATTGATCACAATGAGGGCTGCGATGATGTTGAGAGCGGCCATGAGCAAGGCATAGCGTTGCAAAAAGCGCCAGGGCAAGCGCTGACTCAGGGCAGGCCATCTTCGTTCGACTTCTTCCCAAGCAATAAATGCAGCCAAAGTCCAAAAAGGAATCATCGGACTGAGATAGCGAAGCTCTTTATGAGAGAGCAGGGCATGAATGAGCAGATTGGGGATTACTATAGCTCCCAGCACAGGCGACAGCCACAGTCCCCAAGAGATGAGCGGCAGTAACGCGAGAGAAACCGGCGGATACCAAATTGTCAAAAAACCTACGAGGTATTCTGTCCAAGAGTTCTTACCCCAAGCTCCAGCCCCATCTTCATCAGAAAGAGCATATTGGAAGTAGTTCCAGGCGGGCAGAAAAGCTTTGCCAAAGGTTAAGCTGTCGACGAGAGCCATTGGCAAAAGGCCTAGGGCGATTCCAAGACCAAAGCTGAGAGCTGGGCGCATAAGGCTCTTTTGAGAGGCAAGACGCCAGAGAAACCAAAGACCAAAGCCGAAACAGGATGTACCCATCTGCAAACGAAAACTTACGGCCAAAGACGACAGGACTCCTGC
>CANGNB010000015.1 GCA_947454545.1 Oligoflexaceae bacterium | reverse complement strand
GGGGAAAGTCATAGATATCACCCCACGCCTCTTCGCAATCTTATCACAACAGTAAGACTTTCCTAGAGCTTGACTGAGAAATCTCAAAAAGCTAGGCTTCCTAACATGCCATTTATGCCCACAAAAGACTTGCCTCCCCACAGGAGATGACGTAGAAAGACTCTCGACCTGTCACCAATTCAGCGAGCTCATGCCTATGTTTAGCCTCTTTGTATTGAGCAATCTTGCGCTGCCGGTTCTTACGGAGTCACAGACCCTCCGCAGCTGCGATCTCGGATCGAGCTATGGTCGTGCGTCCAGCAATTTAGGTCGTTTTGAATCCAAAAATAGTATCGGCTTGAGCTGCTCCTACCGCGCTGGTGTCTGGGGTCCCTGGGGCCTTTCGATCGCGGCGAAAGCTCGAGAAAATGCAGCCTCTGTTTCAAAGTCCCAAGGTGATGCCCTCGATCTCAGAAGTTTTCAGTATCGGGACTTCGCCCTAGGCATCAAAGCCGATGCCCGACTCAGCCAGGAGTGGGGTGTTTATGCTTCCCTGTTTCGTTCTCAAGGCAAGGGAACCCTCGATAAGAGCTATAGCACACCGAGCTTAAGACAAAGCTTGGATCATGCAAAATTGAATGCTCGCTCGTGGCAAGAGGAAGTTGGACTTAGCTTTCATTTTAATCAGGATCTTTCTCTCCTTACAGGAGCCGTCCTGAGTCAGGAAAATTGGGCCTGGAATCCAGACGAAGCAAGCTTTTTGGGCGAATCGGTCAGCCCAGACAAGCGCCTTTCCTTAAATTCAAACCCACAAACTTGGCAAGGATCTGTCGATTCGGGCACTGTAAAGGCCCAAGTCGCTGAAATCAAAATTGCAATTCAGCTTGGCTTTTAAGATCCCTTGCCTCGCATGCAAGATCTTTATCCAGAGAGCATAAGGTCTCGAGGCTACTGATATAGGCCCATTCTTCAGATGTAATAGGCTGAATCGAAAGCCTCTGACCAGGTCTCAGCAGTGCCATGGCCTGCAAGGCCTCTTCCTGCTTGAGCCGCTTTAAGGTGACGGGCTTAGAGAATCTCTGCTGAGCCTGCACATCAACCATCACCCAGCGGGACGCGCCCTGTTTTAGAGACGTAGGATCGAAATACGGCGACTCAGGATTGAGAGCGGAGGGATCGGGATAGGCAGTCCGCACGACACGGGCGACCCCAACGATAGCTGGTTCAGCTGTGCTGCTATGGTAGATGAAGACTTCGTCCCCCAATTGGAACAGATCCCGCATAAAGTTTCGCGCCTGATAGTTCCGCACGCCGTCCCAATGCTCGGTGCGATGCGGTCGCGCCACAAGATCATCGAAGCTAAAGGTCTCTGGCTCAGTTTTCATAAGCCAATATTTCTTTTCCAAGTCCCTCTCCTCTTGTCCCTACAAAAGCTTCTAGCCGCCCCGCCCCCTCATCAGGTAAACCTGATGCTCTAAGTAAAGCCGACAGGACTCTTTGGAGTCGTGCTCAGGGAGCTCTCTATGTCCAAAAAACGCCTTTTTATTATCGACTCCATGGCAATGGCCTTTCGCACTTATCATGCCATTCGTTCCCTATCAACAAGCAAAGGGCTGCCCGTCAATGCTGTTTACGGCAGCCTTATGTTCCTCTGGAATCTCATCGAGAAGGAACGCCCCGACTACCTTGTCTTTGCGACGGACAGTAAGGAAAAAACCTTCCGTCACGATCTCTACCCGGCCTATAAAGCTAACCGCACTGAGATGCCGGAAGAACTTGCAGCCCAAATTCCCTACCTTTTTCGACTGTTTTCAAGCTTAGGCGCGCCTATTCTCAAAGAACCCGGTCTGGAAGCTGACGATCTCATCGGTTCGCTGGTCAAACGCTATGCCAGTCCTGATGTCCACTGCTACATCGTTTCGGGTGACAAGGATTTCATGCAGCTGATTGACGAGCATGTGACCCTCTATAGCCCCAAAAAAGGCGGCGAGGTTCTCCAGGTTCGGCTGCCAGAAGTTTTCGACAAGTTCGGCTGCCGCCCCGATCAGGTGATCGATGTCCTAGCTCTGATCGGTGACAGTTCTGACAATGTCCCGGGTGTCCATGGCATCGGCGATAAGGGTGCTGCCAAACTCATTCACGAATTTCATAGTCTCGAAGGTATCTACGAAAACCTTGAAAAGATCAGTAATCAGCGTCTCAAGACTAATCTTGAAACCCACAAAGACATGGCTTTTCTCTCCAAAAAGCTCGTCACGATCCATACGGAACATCCGCTTCACTGCCAGCTTAACGAATTAAGCTGTCAGCCTGAACGCGCCCTCGCTAATCCTGAACTCCTCCAATTGGTTGAAGAGCTCGAGTTCAAGACGCAATCGGACAAGGTCCGCGCGAAACTCCGTGCGCTCCCCCAAGAACATCGCCCGGCTGCGCCAAGCGATCAGCCCCGCGCCTATCATTGTGTGCGTACCGCTGAAGACCTGCGAGGCCTAGCTGATAAAGCGCTTTCTGCAGAGATCGTATGCTTTGACAGCGAAACCACTGGTCTCAATCGCATCAGCGATAAACCTATCGGAATCAGCCTAGCATTTGCTGCGGGTGAAGCCTTTTATATACCCCTGCATGAACAGCATCGGGTTCTACCCCTCTGCGAAATTCAAGCCACTCTTGACGGCATCCTGCAGCGCCCGGATCTGCTTAAGATTGGGCATAATATGAAATTTGATATGCAGATGCTCCACAATGCTGAGCAGCCTCTCGTCGGGCCTTTTGCCGACACCATGCTCATGTCGTATCTGCTCGATGCTACCGAGAGAAGTCATAGTCTTGATGAATGCTGCCTGCGCTATCTCAATCTCAGTAAAATCCCGACGAGCGAACTCCTCGATACTTCAGGCAGTATGCTGTCTGCTCCTTTAGAAAAGCTGAGCGAATATGCTTGTGAAGATGCCGACTACACGCTGCAACTCTATCTTCACCTCAAGCCCCTCCTTGAGCAGGCGGGTGCCAACTCAGTTTTCACTTCGATCGAAATGCCTCTCGTGCCTGTCCTTGCCCGAATGGAGCAGGAGGGGATCTATATCGACATCGATAAATTAGGGGATATTTCTAATCTCTTAGCGCAAAGAGCTCAGGAGCTTGAAGCGGAGATCCATGGTTTGGCAGGCGAAGAGTTCAATATCAATTCGCCCAAGCAGCTGCAAGTCATCCTCTTTGAAAAGCTCAAAATTCATGAAGAACTTGGTCTCAAGCGATTGAAGAAAACTAAAACTGGTTATTCGACCGATGTTTCTGTTCTCGAACAGATGGAGTCCCATCCGCTGCCCAAAGCCCTGCTCGAATACCGTATGATAAGCAAGTTAAAATCGACTTATGTCGATACTTTACCTCAGCTCGTCGATCCCAAGACTAGACGTCTTCATACCCATTTTCACCAAACGGGCACAGCAACGGGACGATTGAGCTCGTCAGATCCCAACTTACAGAATATTCCCATACGTTCGTCGATGGGTCGCGAGATCCGCAAAGCTTTTTGTAGCAAAGAAGCGGACTGGGTCATTATCTCCGCCGACTACTCTCAGGTTGAACTCCGCGTGCTGGCTGCCCTTTCCAAAGATGAGAATCTGAAATTGGCCTTTCAGCAAGGCCTTGATATTCACACGAGTACCGCAGCCAAGGTCTTCGGTATTGCCCCTGAGGCCGTCAGCAAAGAACAAAGGGCTCAGGCTAAAGCCATTAACTTTGGCATTATCTACGGCATGGGCCCACAGCGTTTGGCGCGCGAGACCGGGGTCAGCATGAAAGAGGCGAAAGCTTTTATCGAGCGCTATTTCGAGACCTATCCAGCGATTCGTAATTACATCGACTCAGCCATTCAGTTTGCTCGTGACCATGAGTATACCCAGACTCTTAGCGGCCGAAGACGCCCCCTCAAAGAGATCAATAACAGTCGCGACGGCGCCGCTCTCGCCAATGCTCAAAATATCGCTGTCAACTCACCTGTCCAAGGCACGGCAGCAGACCTTATCAAATTGGCAATGATTCGCGTTCAAAAGAAGCTGGAGGAATCGCATTCCCGTGCTAAAATGCTCCTTCAGGTTCATGATGAACTTGTCTTCGAATGTCCCCAGGACGAATGCTCGGATATCATGAAGCTGATCGCCCATGAGATGGAGCAAGCCTTCGATCTGGGCGTTCCTTTGAAAGTAGATGTAAGTTTTGGCAAAAACTGGCTTGAGGCACACTGACATGACGGATGAAAATCAAGGTGGAGAAGAGCAGCTGAAAGTCATGGGACTCTTCGAACATATCGAAGAACTCCGCTCGCGCTTGGTCAAATCCGCTCTCGCGATCGTCGTATTCTTTTTCATAGCCTACGCCTATGCTGACGTTTTGCTCGGGATACTCAAGCAGCCTCTGGTCGCTGTGCTGCCCCGAGGAGCTAATGCGCTCCACTTCACAGGCCCCATGGACGTCTTTCTTGCCAACGTGAAGCTGGGACTTTTTGTAGCCTTGATGTGTAGCTGTCCCGTGTGGCTCTACCAATTTTGGCGCTTTGTGGAACCAGCGCTCTACGCGCATGAAAAAAAGTATGTCACACCCTTTATGGTCAGCTCAATCTCACTTTTTTTGGCTGGAGTGAGCTTTTGTTTCTTTGTCATCGTACCCTTGGCCTTAAGCTATCTCATAGGGCTTGGCATACAGATGGGCACAACACCCATCATCACCATCAGTGATTATCTCTCCCTCTTGATCCTCATGATGGTAGGATTCGGTCTCGTCTTTGAAACCCCCGTGATTTTGGTCCTCCTCTCCATGCTTGGCCTCGTGAGTTCGGAGATGCTGTCTCAAAATCGTCGGATTGTAATCGTCATCATCTTCATCGTTGCAGCCGTGCTTACGCCGACACCTGATCCCGTGTCCCAGTGTGCAATGGCCTTTCCCACATGGGCAATGTATGAAGCTTCGATAATCATTATTCGATGGCTTGAAAAGAAAAAGGCGTAAGGCGCCCGAGAAAGGATTGGGATGAGCCTTCAGGCAAACAAGCAGATGAAGCAAAGTTTCTCTGCAAGGGTCTTCTCCCTTGTCTTCGTCACTGTTATTCTGCATACGCCTGCCCAAGCTGTTGAAGCTCCTAAGCCGGCGCTACCCAGTACTCTTCCTCAGGACTTTTCACCTCGGAGCAACGCTTGGGGCCTAGGCCTGCAGCTGTTACGCCCCCAATATGTGACGGAGGATGAGAGCAAACGCTCTTGGGCCAACCTTATTCCCACTCTCACAATCAGCCGCGTTTGGCTAAACCCACAATCCTGGGGAACGATCGATCTTCGCATTGTGTTAGGTCCGAACAGTCAACGCTTTGAAGATAGTCCAGCCCTCGATTATACAGGCTTTGGCTTAGGGGCCGCATGGGGCATGAGTATGGGGAGTCTGCCTCTTCGCCAAACCACGGGCGACTGGGGTTTTCTCGTAGCAGCGCAGATCGACGACCTGCGCGGGCGTTCCTTTCGACCCCGTTTGCTCGCCGATGGGAACTTATCCGATAATTGGGTCGTCAGTGTTCGCACGACGAGTCTGGGACCTGGGCTATTCTACGCTCGCCTCGAAGAGGCTCGTCCGAAAGGTCACCGCCCTGAATGGTTGATGACGCGACTTGAAGGATACCTCTGGCAGCTGACGGCGCTCTATACTGCGCAAGGAACGCTGGATTATTCTGCTACTTTGGGTCGTACTTCCAAGGGCGAACACAAACCCCTTCATGGCTTTGGTATTGCCCTAAGCTTTTCAGCCTGGCTCGGCATTTGACCAAATGGCACCCCAAAGCGTAACTATCCATATTCATTGAATATATTAATTTAATTACGATTTTGTTCAACGTTATTCCAGTTCTGCCGATCCCTCTTAAAGAGGGCGCGGTATGAACCATCCATTGAAAAATCCGCAGTGGCTCTTGCCTGTGATCCGGAAGGTTATTCGCAGGAATGGAGTCTTTGTCTGCAGCATCTGTCGCACCGAATACAGCACCATGGGTGAGGCGAACGGCTGTCTGAATCAATGCTGGTACGAAATCCGCAACTTTTACCCCGTCGTCAAACGTCGCAGGCTCCATAAGCTTATCTACCGCTGCCAATACTGTTGTCGCGACTATGATTTTGAAACCCAAGCTCTGGCCTGTGCGAACGCCTGCAGTTCGGACCGCAATCGTCAGCACATTCAAGAACAGCTCGTCAACGATCTGCCGGTAGATGTGCCTGCAAAAAGGCCTGGTTCGGTTCGCCTAAACCAGCAGAGCAGCCTGGGGCGCCGTTTACGTCGCCAGATTGAGAACGATGTCTTAGCGGACCGTCCCGCACACGAGGACGACATTCATGATATTGCCATCGATCATCCTGTAGCAGGTGAAGCATCTGCGCCGCTCAGCCAACACGAAGCGCCTCTTCCGGAATCTGGAAAACCCAGCAGTGGATTCCAAAAGCCAAGCTCAACGAATGCTGGCACTTCGAGTAAAGCTCCTGCAGCCGCTGCTCCAAGTGCAGCGACGGCCCCTGCTGCAAACACTGCTACAGCAGCTAAATCAGCAAAATCAAACGCATCGACTCAAGCTGCAGCCGCGGAGAAAGCGTCTACAAAAGCTGCTGCTGAAGCCCCTGCCGAGGCTGCTAAAGCAGCCGCCGCACCTCAGGCCGAAGTCAACAAGGGTCGACACAAGGATTCGTTCCCCAAACAATGGTCGCGACAGGATGCCAAATACCAGTGCCGCTACTGCAATAAACGCTTTTACACCAAGCAAGAGGTCGAGGATTGCTTCAACGGCCACTTCAATGAGGATGGCTACGAGAAGGAAGTCGGAGCTGGGCCAGAAAATTGAACAACTCCAGCCACGAACAAAAAAAGGGCCTTTGAGGCCCTTTTTTTCATCTTATCGCTATCCAATGTTCAGCTACGACGTCCAGAGACCGCACGTTCGTATTTCAGAATATCGGCAGCGTCCAAAACTGTGTCATCATCGTAAGTCTCGGCTCCTGAGAATCCATCTTTACCTTTGAAATGTTTGTGATCTTTCAATTTTTCTTTCTTCTTCTGGAGCTGCGTCACCAACTTATCAATCATGTGATCAACAGATCCGTACATGTCCGCACAGCAGTGCTCAACGTTCAGCTTGAACCCATCACCTCCTGTAAGCGTACAAAGGACGTGCTGCTCGTGCTTGTCGACCGCAAAGGTCACATGAGCTTCGATCGGCTTACTCACGAACTTGCCAACTTCTACTTCAATTTTTCCTTTCGCGTAGTCTTGGAGAGCAGGAGACGTTTCCATGTGCTTGAAAGAAAATCGAAACTGCATAGGTAAGACTCCAAAAGAGCGGTTCAGAGGACATCGCACACCTTGCAAACATCCTGAGGCCTAGGGGTGCTCCTCCCTCTTTCACTTCCTATTATCGGCTCGAGCAGCTCGCAGATGAAGGCCCCAATTTTGCCGAACTCCTTACATTTTCGCCCATAACCCCAAGTGTGAACTTGCGCATTGACCAATTTTTACATAAAAAAATGAGAATCATGTCGAGGCGTATGGATCAGCCTTGAGCGAGGGAAGGACGAGCCCAAACGCATGCAGAAATCTGACGCCACGAAAGAAGTGCTGCGCGGAGAGCTCCAAAAGCTCTCCTATCAAAATAGCGAAAACGGTTGGACAGTTATGCGCTTCCACTGGGAGGCCAAAGATTTGACAGTCACCGTTGTCGGACATTTTGGCAACATAAACATAGGTGAGTACTACGAACTGACGGGAGAATGGGTCACCCACCAGAGCTACGGCCGGCAGTTCAAGGTAAGCCAATGGGTGCAGGTTTACCCATCCAGTCTTTCAGGCATACTCCGTTACCTCAAGTCTGGCATCATTCGTGGCATCGGAGAAAAAACTGCCGAGCGCATCATCGAACATTTCGGCGAAGAGACCCTCAAGATCTTAGATCACGACCCCGAACGACTGCTTGAGATCGAAAAGATTGGTCGCAAAAAAAAGCAGGACATCATCGAAGCCTGGAACGAACGCAAGCGCTTCCGTGATGCCGAAATTTTTCTTAGCGAACTGGGTTTGACACCACTCTTTATCGGACGCATCACGCGGATGTACGGAGAGAATGCCCCCTTTATCATCCGCGAAGATCCCTATCGGCTCGCGCGCGATGTCATCGGCATTGGCTTTTTGACCGCAGATCAGATAGCGATCAATCTCGGTGTTCCAGCTGATTCTCCCCTAAGAGTTAAAGCAGCCCTTTGCTATCAGCTCGAACTCGCAGAAGAGAACGGACATTGCTTTCAAACCAGGCTGCAGATTCGAGATGCTTTGGCTTCTCTGCTAAAAGTGCCTTCGATGACACTAGAAGGCCTCATGGAAGAGGCCCTCGCCGACCTGACTGACCGTGGTCTTGTCGTCTTCGATGAGCAAAAACACGTTAGCATCACCCATGACATCTATTATTTGGCAAAGACCTTCGATGCCGAAGATACTGTCGCACGAACTCTGGCTGATCTGATGCAGACGAGTTTTCAGCCTGAGCCCGCAGAACGTATTCAACGCTATCTGCACAGTTATGCCGAACGTTCTGGACAAAATTTTTCGGAAGAGCAGCTCGATGCCGTATGCAAAGCTGTGAGCAATCGAGTCTTTGTTCTGACGGGAGGGCCCGGGGTCGGCAAGACCACAACAGCGAATGCCATCATCCGCCTTTTGGTAAAGATGAATAAGTCTGTTGCTCTTGGTGCTCCCACAGGACGGGCTGCTCAGCGCCTCTCGGAAGTCGCAGCCATCGGTGCAAAGACAATCCATCGTCTTTTGGAATGGTCCGCTGTTGAACATCGCTTTTTGCGTGATGATGAACATCCCCTTGAAGCCCATGCGGTGATCATCGACGAAGCTTCGATGCTCGACATCCATCTGGCAGCAGCACTCGTACGGGCCTTGCCGCGTAATGCTCAAATCATTTTCATCGGGGATGTGGACCAACTTCCTTCGGTCGGCCCAGGCAATGTCTTGCGCGACTTTATGGAATCAGGAGTCGTCGCTTACACCAAACTCTCCCAAATATTTCGTCAGGCAGCAAGTTCTTCGATCGTGCAAGTCGCCCACCAGATCAATCGGGGTGAGATGCCCGATTTTCAGCAGCTCATGGCTTCTGACTGTCAGTTTTTACAAACGGACGATCCGCTTGAAGTCAAAGAACTGATCAAAGAACTCGTCGTCAAAACTCTCCCAGAAAAAGCCGGCTATGACCCCTTGAAAGATATACAGGTCCTCACCCCGATGAACCGCGGTCCTCTGGGTGCTATGACTTTAAATCTGGAGCTTCAGGAACTCCTGAACCCCAGAGAGCAAAAAGGGGAAAAGCTTGAGACGCTCACCGTCAGTTTTCGTCCCGGGGACAAAGTGATTCAGACGGTCAACAATTACGATCTCAATGTTTTCAATGGAGACATTGGCTATATCGAACATGCAGGCTTTGATGGCGGGCAGATTCTCGTGAATTTTGGTGATCGCAAGATCACCTACAGCAAGGAAGATGCCTACGATCTTAAACTGGCCTATGCCATTACCATCCATAAGTCCCAGGGGAGTGAATTCCCTGTTGTCATCATACCTGTGACTTTGCAGCACTATATTATGCTCCAGCGCAATCTCATTTACACAGCGATCACGCGCGCCAAACGCCTCACCATCTTGGTCGGCACAACGCAAGCCCTCCAGCAAGCGATCCGGACTCAAACTAGCTTGCAGCGTCAGACTCATTTGACAACACGTCTTCAAAACCTCCATCAGCGCGTCCTGCACTGAAAAGAAAGAGAGAGCTCATGTCCGCGCTCAAGGTTTCTCGACAACTCTTGATCCTCTCGATAGCCCTGACCGGCATTCGCTTAGCGCTCGCAGCTGTGTTTCCTGTGACCCAAGATGAGAGTTATTATTTTTACTGGGCACGTTTTCTCGATTGGGGATACTTTGATCACCCACCCCTCGTCGCATGGTTAAGTTCCCTCGTGAATATTTACCCAGGTCAAGCTCTTGCGGCTCGCACCGGAACTCTTGTGCTGAGTGTTCTGGCCTTGCCGCTCCTGTGGAGTTTATTTGGTAACTTTGGACTCCAGGATTTCCAAAAACGCTTTCTTGCTCTGCTCTTAGCCTCAGGAAATATTGCGGCTATCCTTCTAGGGTTTATCACAACACCTGATATCCCTATGATCTTCTGCTGGATAGCTGCTTTGCATGAAGCCTCATCAGCTCTCGATGGCCGTCCCCACCGCTGGCTCAGTGCCGGTCTTGTGACCGGACTTGGCATCTTGGGCAAATACACGATGCTGCTCATAGGCCCGGTATTTCTCATCGCTCTGCTCTGTGAACCGAAGCAGCTCAAACGGTTTTGGCCTTATGCAGGAGGTTTGGTGTGTGTCCTCACCCTGCTTCCCCATCTGCTTTGGCTATCCCAACACGAATGGATCACCCTGCGCTTTCAGTTCGGACGCGGCCTTAAGAGCGAGTATGGTGTTGCCATGACCACTGGCTCTTCGCTCCCTCTCGCTCAAACGGCCAAGATCGATAGCCCGGCTCAAGGTCTCGCTGAGTTTTTCGTGCTCAAAGACGACGAAAAGCCTAAGCCCCCTCGCCCCGAACCGTCCCCTTGGGTGAAGGCCTTCGAAAGTGTTGGAGATTATTTAGGAGGTCAGCTTTCCCTTTGGGGCGCCTTTTTGGTGCCACTTCTGTGGGCGGCTTTTCGCCAACGCTCTTCCCCGAAGCAAAGTCTCGATGCTCCTCGAGCTGTCAAGGGCCTGATGTGGGCGTCTTGTCTCGTGCCTCTCATTCTTTTTGGTCTCCTTAGCCCCAAACAGCACGTCGAAGCCAACTGGCCCGCGATGTATCTCATCGGTGCTGCACCTCTGCTCACACAAATTCTCAGTCTGAATCTGGCGAGCATGCTGACAGCTTTTATTGTCAACGTGCTACTGTGTCTGCTGCTCACGGTTCACTGCTATTGGCCCCTGCAAAGCAAGCGCGCACACAACGATAGGATTCTAAAGGAAACCCATGGCTATGCAGCGCTTGCCCATTGGCTCACTCAAGACAACTCCGTGGTCTTTGTGGATACCTATCAAAATCTCAGTCAGCTTGCGTTTCATCAGTCACAGCTCCCTGTCCAGCAATGGCCAGGCATCGCTCGCACCTCAGAGCTCTTGCGTCGACCGGAAATGAATCCGCTCGCTTGGACCGATCTGCAGGGCACCGGACGGTTTCGATTGCTGACTGATCTTTTTGTTCCGCCCGATATTCCAGGTGCAAAGATTGAGGGGCTTACAGAAATCCTCGACTGCACGCAAGGGTCGCTTGGTGTGACTGAGTCTAGGCCTGGGTCTCTCTATACGCGGCCCTGTGACAATCGCATTCATCGTTGGAGCCTTGCCACCTACAGGATTCTTCCTCCCCAGCGCGGAGCCGGGAAACCCTAGGCAGCCGTGTCACGTTTCTGGTAACATGGGGCAAAGATAGCCCCTTTGCCCGGAGATCGACTATGCGCCTAGCCTTTGTTTTTTGCGCTCTGCCACTCCTCGTGTCTCTACTTTCCTGTCGAACCATAAACTCATCTTCGCAGGAAAAGCAGGAGACGGATGACCGTTCGACAGGTGGCCGCGAACAATTGCAGGATGTCGGGGATATCATCAACACCTGGTATAATGCTCAACTTAAAGAAGCTCGCCTTGAGGTCAATCCTAAAGGCAAAGCCTGGACGCCTGAACTCAGACAAAAATTGATTGATGCGATGGGACGTCGAACCGCAGCGGTCCGCAAAGGGACTGGATTGGGTATCCACTTCAAATCCTTGAACTTCGAAATTTCCACCCTATCCGAAGTTGAAGCCTCTCTGCTCGAACGCCTTACGCCCGAAGCCAATCAAATCCACTTCACGAGCTTTAAAGATTCACGCTATGGAAACAATTCTATTGGTTTTCCTGACGCAAAGTTTTTCTCTCACGTCACCAAGACCACAGCAGATCATAGCATTTCACCTGCCATACGTGTCGACGAAACAATTTTTGGCCTCGATAAACTCGGACATTTTGCGGAAGAAGGTTACTGGTACTATCTCGCAGAAAAAGCTGGCCTGCTCAAAGGTGAAAAAGAAAGGCTGGAGTTCGGTCAATTTATGGAAGGCTCTCCGAACCTAGATCCCTCCCTCCATGCAAAGTATAAAAAAATCTATGGCACGTATTGCAAGACTTGTGTGGTTCTCGGAGGCTTTGGATATTTTGGTATGGCCTCAACCGGTGTGTGTTCAGTCGCTGACATGATGGCTAATGAAGATGGCTATCGCTTTTATGAAAATCTTTTCTCTGATCCAGAGAAGTATGTCTTCGATATTCGATCCTTTAAAATTTCTCGATGGAATGAAAGCAACAGCCCAAATATCTACAGCCCCGATCTTAATATTTCCAAAGAGAAAGCTGAGGGCAGCTAAACGCGATAGCGAGTTCCATTAGGTCCGTTTATAACCTGCATAGATGTCTTGAATTTGCTCATTAGGAAGCGGTGCCGCTAGGGACCCATCAGCCAGATACTGACGTATCGCATAGCGTGAGTAGCGGATATTATATTTTTTCAAGATCTTGTAGATCTCAAGAATCATCGACTCAGCGTTGTGAAATCGGCTACCACTCCGAAAGCGGAGAGCTTTTTTAAGAAAGCTACGCAAGGCATTTTGCAGTTTACGATCATCGCTGATAATGGCTGAAAAATCGATATCCTTCATCGACGCTACAATCTCATCACGCTTTTTGGAGGGCTTAACGGCCTTCTCGCCAGTCAGCATTTCAAACAGGAGCAAGCCCACACAGTAGAGATCTGACTGAGCAACAACACCCGCCTCCACAATATGCTCGGGAGAGTAGTAGCCAGGCGTTCCCACCATATAGTTTTTGTAGTTTTCCAGCTCGCCACTGCAAGCCAAGCCAAAGTCTGTCAGGAGCACCTTACCATTATTGGAAATCAACACGTTGGGACTCGAAAGATCCGAGTGGATCGTGTCATGCAGATGCAAATAATCGATACCTTGCAGGATATCTATCGTGATGCAAAGGGCCACCAAAGGCGGAATTTTCCCGCAGTGTCGCATCAGTTTATAGAGCGACCAACCTTCGATGAACTCTGTGACGATATAGCAGTTTGGAGGATCAAAGTTAGCATCGATAAATTCAACAATATGCTTATGTTTCAGCCGCGCTACGATCAGGAGCTCGCGGTGAAAGATGCCGAGAAATTTGCGACTCTCTTGGTACTTGGCATGCAGAATTTTGACCGCAACGGGTCTACCGGTGCGTGGATCGGTCGAGCGAAACACTCGCCCTAAGCCGCCGGCACCAACTTCGTATTCGATGTGATAGGGCCCGATCTTAGTCACGGGCTCTGACGCTGACATCCTGCACTCCTCGTGCCGTGCCATCTGCAAGGGATCTCATGACCCAAAACAGAGGGCACTTTTCGCCAGTCAGGATATCGGCTTAGCCAGCCAAAAATTGATGGAGACGGGGGTGATGCAGGCTTGGTAAATCAGCTTTTTATGTCAAAAGTTGCAAACTTTCCGAATACCTGAAACCGATCTGGTCCAGGTGCGAAAGAATCTCGTCATAGATCAAATCTGCATAAAATCCGAGCAGACTGAGGGCAAGACAAAAATTTTCGTAATCCATCCCTCGGTTCAAGATATCCATGCTCAGCTCGATATGCCCGTGCTGACTCACGCCAACTTTCAGCATGGGATGACGCGAATTGAGCTCGAGCAAAAACAGAGCAATCTCAGGCCAACTTTCCCAATCGATGGGAAGCTGAAGAAAAGGATCGACATGAAACGATAGCCACGTATCACTCAGGAGAATCAGCAGCGGGAAGTGGCAGGCCTCCCCATGAAAACCCGTTTTCCATTGCTGCTCCGCATAGGCATGGTAAGCCCAGCCGTACTCAGCAAGGTAGGATTCCAGAGCAGAACCTGTGCAGCGGTCCATAGCATTGAGTCCTTTGTGAAAGGTACTCCTAGGCTAGCGAGGAATGACGCCTTCGTCAAGGTAAACAGGTCATTCCTACCGACAGACAAGTTCAGCGCACCACAGGGGCTTTGGGGGCATTCAATTCTTCCAAGACTTCTTTCTGCTGCGCCATGTCTTTGAGGTCTTCCAAAAGCAAGCGGACATTTGCGCTCAGCTCCTGCTGAGAGCTCTCGATGAAAGCCAGCTGAACCTGAGTCGGACTTCGAGCTAGGAGAGTGGCGAGGACCTGGCGATTCTCAGGAATCTGCTTTTCGAGAACAGCATAAGCCATTTCTGCAAGGGCGCGATTCCGTGACACAGCAAAGAGATAGAGCTGTCCCAGCGCAGGGTGATTGAGCGGCAGTGGATTTTCAGTCAAGAAGCGAAAGATCACCGTACAGGTGTAGGGATCGATCGACTTTTGGTTCAGCTGGCGGAGATCCTCGAGATCGGCTTTTGCAAGATAATCAAAGAAGGGTCCTGTCGCTTTGTTCGGATCAAGAGCGAGCATCGCCGAGGCATAGTCCGGACTCCCCTGAACCATCAGACCACGGACGAGAAAGGTGTAGGCTGATTTAAGTCCGTTTTCTTGGATCGCGCGCGCCATATCAGGCATGAGAATATCATCCTCACGCTCCTGCGAGAGGGCCGCTTCCAAAATGCTATCAATTGTTCGAGCCACCTCAGCAGACGGCTTGGTCGCTGCGAGTCTCCAGCCAACCTGACGAACGCTTGGTTCGCGAGAGGAGAGCAGGCTAGAGACAACTTTAGGGTTCAGCTTCGAGCTGCTCACACGATAAAGATGCGCCACGTTCAAAAGGGCCGAAGGACTCAAATTCTCTGCTTTGTGCAGCAAATCGTGCTCGGAGAGAGTCCGCAAAGTTTCCATCTGCTGGCGCTCGCGTGCCAGCTCTTTCACTTGCGAAAGCGTATCGGCACCCCACTGCACAGCATCCTGATAGGCCTCTTCCATCGGCATATCGCGCGTGATCTGTGGCTTTTTAGTCTCGCCAGAGTCTAGGGTCTTACAGCTCACCGCGCAGATAAGCACCGATGCGAGAAGGGACAGAGTGAAACGCATGGAGTGTCTCCCAGTGAAGGAATGCTTTACGAACTTAACGCAAGTTCGATACGAAAATGATGAGAAAGGGCCTCTTCCAATCGCTTGCCCCAAAGTCCTTCGCCATCTTCCTGACGGACGAGCAAACGCAAGCTTTTCGGCTCGATCAACTCGACAGCAATGAAGCCCAGCTCGACATGACACAAGACAAAGGTCCGCAGATCAATTCGTGTAGGCTGAGCTAAGACAGAAGAATCCCAGCTCACTTTGATACCCCAAGCGGAACCCAAGGCACGAAAAAAAGAATGAGGCCAATCCACGTACACAGTCTTTTGTGTCGAGTCTAGACTTAACCAAAGCTTACGCTCGAACGACTGCGTCTTTTGTTGGCGCAGCAAGGCCCAGACCAAAACGATGAGGACGAGAGCAGAAACGAGGTGAAACACTAAGTTTAAGCTTTGCAACGCTAGCAACTCCCCGCCTATAAGCCAGGGTCTAGCATAGCGCAAAAGTCTTGCCCTGCTCCAGCTCTGATTTCCTGTCGGCACCTCAGGGCCTGTTCCGCTTTTTGTGGAATGTCAGTTGCGCCAAGTCTTTGGGCCAGGTATTTTCCCCACACTCTCACTACGGGAATCGATCGCTTTCTCAGGTCGAATCGCCCGTCTTCCCAGCGAGGTGGTCCTTGACCTTAAAGAGCATGACAGCCTTCGGCAGTGCCGAAATTAAAACGCAGTTCTTCACGTATCGCTGCGAGATTCGTACGCTCAACTCTCGCTTCTGCGATGTGTCCGTGAAACTCCCGCGCAGCCTCTTGGCCTTTGAGGCCCAGATCATTCAACGCATCAAGGAGCGCTTGCTTCGAGGCAAGGTCGATGTCTTCATCGACACGGTGCCCATCGACCGCACGGCCCTCCTTCCCCAGCTCAATGCGGCTGCGGTCCAGCACTATACACGACTGTCTGACGAGCTCCAAAGTCATCTGCGTGAGACGCCACGAGCACTCTCTGTCGCCGAGCTGTTTCGCCTCGAAGGTGTCCTCGAGAGCCCCCTCCAAGGCCAAGACGCTCTCGCCTCCCATGAGGACGGTCTGAAAAAAGTGCTCGAAAGAGCCTGCGAAGCCGTTATCAAACAGCGAGCTAGCGAAGGGCACGCCTTAGGGATCGCCCTTGGCAAAATTCTCGATCAGATCAGCGAGCAGCGGGAAATCATAGATGGCAAGCGCCAGGTCATACAGGCCCAAGTCTATGAGACTTACCGAAAGCGCCTCGACAAGTTGCTGCAAAACCTTGAAGATACTGGCAAAAAGTTAAATGTTCTGCTTCCTGAAGAAAGATTGCTCAGTGAAGTGGCTCTGCTCACCGATCGTAGCGATATTGAGGAGGAAGTCACACGTCTTGGAGCCCATATTCAGGAATTCCAGCGCCTGCTTGCGGGCGGGGAAGAAGTGGGACGACGCATGGACTTTTTATGTCAGGAGATGCATCGCGAGGTGAACACTATCTCCAATAAGATGACCCAACTGGACCTTGCCCAGCACTCACTTTTGCTCAAGCAAGGGGTCGAAAGACTCCGACAGCAGGTCCAGAATATCGAGTAGTTGGCATGGGTGCACCCCGCAAACGTTGAGGCCATTGAAAAGAGAAGTTTCGGGACCATCAATTGATCGTCTCTTCCTAAGGAGCTTTGGTACTTATGACTGTGTTTGTGATCTCAGCACCTTCTGGTGCAGGAAAAACGACCCTTAATCGACGCCTTCTGAAAGAACTTCAGCAGCTATCGATGTCGATTAGTCATACCACACGATCTGCGCGCGTTGGGGAAGTCAATGGTGAACATTACCATTTCACTTCCAAAGAAGCCTTCGAAGCGATGGTTCAACGCGGTGAATTTATCGAATGGGCTAATGTTCACGGCAATTTTTATGGCACCAGCTTTGCTGAACTCGAGCGGATCAAAAAGCTCGGGAAAATCCCGCTTCTTGAAATTGATGTCCAAGGTTGGGACAAGATCAAACCTTTGCTGCCCGATGCTGTTAGCATCTTTATATTACCGCCATCGTTGCGCCAACTTTGGGATAGGCTCGAATCGCGCGGATCCGATAGCCTCGAAGTTCGCTGGAAACGCTTTCAAAACGCCTATGCTGAGATTAAAGAATCCAGTCATTACGATACTTTAATTATCAATGCAGACCTCGAAGAAGCCTACCAAAAGCTGCGTAATTTGGTTCTGAGTGCTGACCCGAAACATGCTGGAGATCCTGAGGGCTCTAAGCTCTGTAAAAAACTCAATGAAGAGTTCGTTTCTGCCGAATGGATTAAGGGGCTTAAGGAACAGATGAAAGCTTAATAAGGGCCCTCCTTGCGTCTCTGGACAGAATCTGCTCTGTGTTTGCTGAGCTATCTATGAGACATTGGGGAAAGGTCCTTAGGCAGTAGGACTCTGGTAGGTGGCGAACAGGTCGGGGAACTTGATCCCGTCTTTTCTTGGACCGAAGGCAATGAGCGAACGCATCAAAAAAGAGCTAACGAATCCGAACCTTACTCCAAGTCAGCCGGTGAGCTCACCTGAGGACGAGTACAAGGCCCTCATGCGTTCGCTCGATATTTATATGCCTCAGGCGGACCGAGGTCCTATTCGTGCTGCCTATGAATTCGCTGCCAAGTGTCACTCAGCACAAAAGCGAGCTTCCGGTGAACCTTACATCGTTCACCCGCTTGCTGTAGCAAGCATAGTTTCGACTTTAAAACTCGACACTCAGACCATCGTCGCAGCCATCCTTCACGATACCGTAGAGGATACAACAGCCACCCTAGAGGACATCGAAGCTCAGTTTGGCCATGAAGTGCGCGACCTCGTCGATGGCCTCACCAAGATTTCTAAGATTCAGTTCCGCTCGAATGAAGAGAAACTTGCCGAGAACTTTCGCAAAATGGTCATGGCTATGGCCAAAGATTTGCGCGTGATCCTCATTAAACTCTGCGATCGTCTGCATAACATGCGCACGATGGATAATCTGGCTATTGAAAAGCGCAAGCGTATCGCCCAAGAAACTATGGACATCTACGCACCGCTCGCTAATCGCCTCGGTATTTATGGAATCAAAAGCGAGCTTGAAGATCTCTGCCTACGCATTCTCAAATACGAGGTCTATCAAGACCTTCGCAAAAAAATTGCGGCAAAAAAATCTGCACGTCAAACCTATATCAACGAAGTCAAAGAAGTTCTCGACAAAGAGCTTCGCAATTACGGATTCACTGACTTCCAGGTTTACGGGCGACCGAAGCACTTTTTCTCGATCTATAAAAAAATGGTCGAACGCCATCTCGAATTTGAAGATATTCACGACCTTTTTGCTTTCCGCATCATCGTAAACTCCATCAAGGATTGCTACGAAGCCCTTGGTGTTGTGCATGCTATGTGGAAGCCAATGCCTGGGCGCTTTAAAGACTATATCGCCATGCCCAAAGCCAACCTCTACCAATCTCTGCACACGACGGTCATTCGCCCCAACGGCGACACCGCCGAGATCCAGATTCGGACTCGCGAAATGCATGAGACTTGCGAGTATGGGGTTGCCGCTCACTGGACTTACAAAGAACGCGACCGCAACGCGACCCACACGGACGAACAGAAATTTTCGTGGCTCCGTCAGATCATGCAGTGGCAGAGCGAACTCAAAGATCCCGATGAATTTCTCGAGGCCCTCAAGATCGATCTCTTCGATGAGGAGATCTTCGTCTTTACACCACGCGGCGACGTCTTATCCTTACCACAAAATGCCACAGCCCTCGACTTCGCCTTTGCCGTTCACAGCGATATCGGCATCAAGTGCATCGGAGTCAAGGTTAATGGCCAGATGTCGCCGATCAAAAAGCGCCTAAAATCAGGCGATATTGTCGAGGTTCTCACATCACCTCATCAAAAACCGAGCAAAGATTGGCTCAATTTTATCGTCACGTCGAAGGCCCGAAGTAAAATTCGTTCTTTCCTTCGCACCGAGCAGCGTGAAAAGAGTCGGAAGCTCGGCCGCGACCTTTTGATGCAAGAGCTTGAGAAACGTCGCCTCTCGCTCGACGATATGGAAAAGACTCAAGACATCGCTAAGCTCACCAAGACGGCACGCGAATCTCATTTTGAAGATGTCCTGATCGCGATTGGCTATGGGCGTATCAATGCTAAAGATCTCATTCAAAAAACATTTCCAGCTCCCGAACCTAAGGAGACGATTCAAGAACAGATTCATCGCCAGGGTTTGGATGCTCCTCAGAAGAGCGATAAGGCAGGAAGAGTCTCAAGCAGCAGCACTATCCTCGTCTCGGGCCATGATGATGTCATGGTGAATTTGGGACATTGCTGCTTGCCGTTGCCAGGGGAACCCATCATTGGTTTCATCACCCGCGGTAAAGGCGTCACCGTGCACCGGAGCACCTGCCCTCGCGCCCTCGATATGGATCCTGCACGGAAAATTGCGGTTGAATGGAGTAAGGGCGTCGATGAGAATAATTTCCACCGCTGTGCCATCGCTCTTCGAACACATGAAAAGCCTGGAGTGCTGGCCGAAGTTACGACTCTGCTGAGTAACAACGGAGTCAACGTCCATAAGGCCGAAGTAAAGATCGAAAACAAGGTGACAGGGATCCTCGAGTTTGAGATTGGCGTCAAAAGTCTCCACCATCTCGAAACTGTGATCACACGGCTCGAATCACTGCCTTCCGTACTGTCTGTACAGAGAAAAAACCTAGTCGCCAAACGGCGCATACGCCGCGGTCGTTTTATACCGGGCTAAATCGTTTGAGGAGCTCTTTTCATGCGTACTATCCTTAAATCCGTCGCTTTTGCAGCCTCGAGTTTTGCCTTCCTCTGCGGCTTTGGCGAATTACACACGAGCGTCGCTACAGCAGGCAAACTTGAAGGTAAAAACCTGGCGATCCAGTTTCTGGTAAAACCTGACGCAGGCATGCACCTTACCAAAGAGGGCCCATGGTCCCTTACTCTCAGCAATATTCAAGGCTTAAACCTCGCAACCAAGGCTGGTACTTACGTGAGCAAGGACTTCGATGAGAAGCTTCCGGGCTTTGCCATCACCCCTGAACTTGACCCTAAGGTCTCAGAAGCCAAAGCTGATTATGTCATCAAGGCCTTTGTGTGCTCTGAAGACAAAAAGCACTGCTTTCCCCAGCAGCACAAAGGCACTTTTGCCTGGAAAAAACCCTCGTAAAACCGCTTCGAGTTCATTACAAATGGCCGGGCTTTCCTCACATCTCTGAGGCAGGCCTGCCGTCTTATCGGGATAATCACCCCGTTGCTCAGAAGGAGACACGGACCATGACTCATATTCTCACGGGAACACCACGCCAACATTCCTATTCGATGCCTGCAGAATGGGCGCCTCATAGTGCGACTTGGATGTCATGGCCCTTTGATGATGAGATGTGGCATGGTCACCTCGCTGAAGTTCGCCGCGAGTACGCACAGTTTGTGAAAACCATCGCGCGCTTCGAGCCGGTTCACCTCCTTTTGCGCGACAAGGAAGCGCGCGACACTGCAAGCGCTGCTTTGCAAGGAACTCCTGGTCTCACCTTTCATGACATCCCCCTCGACGATGTCTGGATGCGCGATAACGGTCCCCTGTTTATCACACGAAAAGGCTCGGATGGCGGCTTCCCGGCGCTGAGTTTTGTCAATTGGGAGTTCAACTCCTGGGGACAAAAATATGAGTGGGACCAAGACAACAAAGTCCCCAAAGCCATGGCCGAGTGGTTGAATATGCCCCACTTCGATCAAGCTCTGGTGATGGAAGGGGGCTCTCTTGAAATCAATGGACTTGGTGCCTGCATCACGACCGAACAGTGCTTGCTCAGTCCCTACCGCAATCCCAAGCTCGACAAAAAAGGGATCGAAGCAGCTTTGGAAGCCTATTTGGGTATCGATCAAGTGATCTGGCTCAAGCTAGGCCTTGAAGGCGATCACACCGATGGGCACGTCGACACCATCACCCGCTTTGCGCGAAGCCATACTGTCCTCAGCTCGATCTGCGAAGATCGAAGCGATGTGAACTATGAGCGCATGCAGGAAAACTGGGACATCCTGCAAGGTGTTCGTCTGCGCGATGGCAAAAGCCTCGAGCTTGTGGCCTTGCCACTCCCCGAAAAACGCCTAGAACTCGCTGATGGCAAGCGTTTACCACCAACGTATGCAAATTTCTACTTTGTCAACGGCGCTGTGCTAGTGCCTCAGTATGGCGATCGTCAGGACAGCAAAGCGCTCGACATTTTGCGCAAAGTCTTTCCTGATCGGGAAGTGCTCGGCCTTCCCTCTCGCTATATCATCACCGGGGGAGGGAGCTTTCACTGCCTCACCCAGCAGCAACCGGCTTTGGTTTAAGAGGATAGATCATGACACAAACTTTCAAGCTCGCTCTCGTCCAGATGAGTGTGAGTCGATCGCTCGAAGAGAACGTGAAGAAAGCCGAACACTTTGTTCGTGAAGCTGCAAGCCAAGGCGCAAAGGTTGTGCTCTTGCCCGAGCTCTTCGAAAATCATTATTTCTGTCAGATCGAACGGGAAGAATACTTTTCTTGGGCTCATCCCATCGATCAGCACCCGTTTTTGCAGCGCTTTCAGCAGTTGGCTGCTCAGCTGGGTATCGTGATACCCCTCAGTTTTTTTGAAAAAGCTGGTCAGGCTCACTTCAATAGTCTTGTGATGATTGATGCCGATGGGCAAAGACTCGGGATCTATCGCAAAAGTCACATCCCCGATGGCCCAGGCTACGAGGAGAAGTATTATTTTAACCCAGGAGACACAGGCTTTCGGACCTGGGCGACGCGCTACGGACGCATCGGAGTAGGCATCTGCTGGGATCAATGGTTTCCTGAGTGCGCTCGTATCATGGCACTGCAGGGAGCCGATCTCCTCCTTTACCCCACAGCCATCGGAAGTGAGCCCCAGGATCAGGTTTCTTCTCCCAACACACCCGCTATGTGGCAGAGAGCTATGCAGGGCCATGCCGTGAGCAATTCCTGTTACGTCGGAGCTGCTAATCGTATCGGCACAGAGACTTTCGATGCTGCGAGCTGCACCTTCTATGGCCATTCTTTCCTTGCTGACTACAGGGGTGAAATAGTCGAGTCTGCTCCGGCCCACTACGAGGGACTGGTCCTACAGGATCTCGATCTGACTGCTGCACGTGAATTTCGAGCGGGTATGGGTTTTTTCAGGGATCGCCGTCCAGAACTCTATCGTCCCCTCCTGACTTTGGATGGTCAGAGAGGGCTCTGATGAAGTGTGCGGGACTTCCTACCGCACAAGGAAAGCATTGTTCGCATTGCCTATTCGGGCTTTTCCATAACAGGTTTTTCCATCGACGCTCATCAATTGAAATGCATGGCCTAGGGTTGTATTGATGAGTGTTGTGGCTCCCGCATTGATGGTCGCTGTCGTCACAACTTTTCCCGCCGGATCTATCCACTGAACGACGTAGGGAATATCGCGTCCGATAAAACTTGCTTGTAACCGCGTTGCACCATCGAGACTCGTCACCGCTGTGGCGCAGCTAAAGATCGTTCCTACTGCTGGAATCGAGGTAGGATTTAAGGTTCCTGGGGTGCTTGACGTCGCAGGGGTGGTGTTCGATGGGGTCGTTGTGCCTGACGTTGTTGCAACTCCATTGCTAGGATTCGTGATCGTTCCACTTGTTGTAGCAACAGTCGTTGATTGCTGTTGATTCTGAGCTGTGGTCTTCGCCGCAGCAAGTTCGTCCTCAATGCGCTTCTGATTGGCTTTGAGTTCGGCCAGACGTTGCTCTGCCGCTTGTTTTTCTTTTTGAGTAGCTTCGAGCTGAGCCTGAAGTTTTTTGCGATCTTCTAAAGTCATGTTCTGGCTACTGGATAGCTCTTTACTCAGAGAGTCTATAGTTTGTTGAAGTTCAGCGACTTTTTCGTCTGTAGTTTTGCGCTCCCCAGCAAGCGCCCTTTGATCTTCTTCTTTTCTTTGCCGCAATTTTTCTAATTCGGACTGGCTTGCTAAGGGACCTGCATCAGCAGTCGGTAGGGGCGCGGAGCGGTCACCACAGGCATTGAGCAGCAGTAGGGAAATCAATGTATGTTTGAGAGCGTGCAGCATAGGAACCTCATGGACAACGAAAGATCTCGATAGCTGAGCTCTTTCAAGTTCCATACCAAAAGGAACTTGAGCGAACACCGTTCCACCCAGACCTGTCGAAAGAGCAATATCTTAAATAATTTCTTTGCCTTACAAAGATCTCAAAATCTATCAAAGGCAGCAACAGGGTCGTCCTTTGCAGACGTGATGAGAAAGATCACATTCTTTTCGACACTTTGCCCAAATTACAAACACACGTGTTGCAAGCACTTTGGGAAAATTTCATGGTGATGTCTGAGGCGGGATTCGGATTTCAACTTGAAGTTTGATGCATTACGCAACATACATGAGAAGGAGGCATCACCATCGATGCCGTGTGGATACTTGGAGGATTTATGCAGAAGCGATGTCTTATCACTTTTCTCTGCGCAGCAGCTGCCCCTGCTTTGTACGCAGAGCCATTGAACAACACACAGTTCACAGGTTACTTTCGCTCAACTCTAGGCCTCTCAGCAGGCTCCCACATGGAGGCGTTTCAAGCTCCAGGTGCAGCTGCAAAGTATCGCCTAGGGAACGAAGCTGATACGGTTCTTGAAGCCGCATTGGATCACCGCTTTACACCTGGAGCGAACGCGCCAGCCAATAGCTACCTGCAAGGTGTGTTTATGACCAGCGCCTATGCTGGTATTGGGAATGCTGCGGATCTTCAGTTCGACGATGTAGCTCAAGCTTACGTGAAGATGGCTCGCTACTTTGGAGACTTCGATCTTTGGGCAGGACGCCGTTACTACCAACGGAAAGCCGTTGATATCAACGATTACTTCTGGCTGAACACTGTTCAAAATGCCCATATCGGTGCGGGTTTAGAAGATCTTTCGGTCGGCCCTGGTAAATTCGACCTTGCTGTCGTCAACTACGAAGATGCTGGTGTCAAGTCTACGCTCGACGCAACTCAGACAGGTACTCTACATTCGCGTCTGGTCGATATCCGCTACCGTGATATCAAGCTCGCTGATGGTTTTCGCCTCAATGCTTGGATTGGTCTCGCTCAACGTCCCGAAGATAAAGTCCTCGGCTTTAAAGCTCGCAGTGGACAAGGTGCAGCCCTTTGGCTCGACACCAACATTGGCAAATCCAGCAACGAATTGGCCGTCTTTTCACGGCAAGGTATTGCCATCGGTGGCAAGCCTATTCGTGAAGACAGCATCGGCACAGGCTACGATCTGAAGAAGGCGAAAGTCTTCGAAGTTCATGATGCTTATAGTTTAGACCTCGATACTTACAATCTCCAATTTCTTGTTCTCCATCATACCGAAAGCACCGGTATCGATGGCCAAAAAGGAGATACCATCACCTGGCAAAGCCTTGGCGTACGGCCGTCCTTCTATCTCAGCAATCTGAGCAGCCTTGCTGTTGAATTGGGCCATGATCAGGTGAAAAACGAGCTCACAGACAAGAATGGTTCTGTTGACAAGGCAACCCTTGCCCTCAACCTTTTGAAAGAAAAGAATGTGGGAGCACGTCCTAGCCTTCGCCTGTTTGTAACTAAGGCCAAGTGGTCGGAAGACTTCAAAGGTTTAGTCGCAAGCAGTACCTATGGCGATAAGACTGAGGGCTGGAGTTCTGGCGTTCAGACCGAGGTTTGGTGGTAAATCCTGCCCCTCCCCCCTTGTCGGGCCCAGTAGGGCCCACTGGGGCCTTCTTGTCCACTCAATTCGTGCCTCTTCCAAAAGCCAAGTATGCGACGCTTTCCCATAACTCTTTACCAACACAAAGATAGAAGACTTGTTTTGATGCCGGCCTGAGGCTATAAAACTAAGCATAGATCCATTTTTTCGAAAAAGTAGGCTAGGCATGCTGAGACTTCGCTTTCTCAGATTTCTCATGTTTTTACATTTTTTCCATAGTCCTTTGCTCGCAGCTCAGGATATCCCTATCTATACGAGCAAACCCAAGATTTACGACTTTTTGCCCCAAGCTGTGAGCGATGTTCCTGACTTCCTCACCCATGCTGATCCCCGCGAGCATGCAGTGGGCTACATTCAGCTTGGTCTTTTGACAGCGGGACTCCTCAGATATGACCAAGATATTCTTATAGGTTCGCAGGAGATAGCCCGTCGCTGGAATCTGATCAGTGAGAGCGAAAGTGGAACTGGTTCACGCTTAGTTTATCGAACAAAAATTGGTACGGCTGACGCCGACCTGCGCTTGCCACGAGGCCTTAACTCAAGCATGTATTTTATTGGGGACGGTCTCTCAACTATCGCTATCCTTGGAGGATTAAGCACTTTTGGAGCATTAACTGATGATCTTCGTGCCCTCAATACGGCCAGCCAGATCGCCGAATCTACCGTGCTCACTGGCCTTGTTGTGATCACCTCCAAGTATTCCTTCGGGCGTCAATCTCCTAATCAGCGTACACGCAACGGAGGAGAGTGGCATCCTATGCCCGGACCTGTGACCTATCTTAAGCATGTTTCCAACTACGATGCTTTTCCTTCTGGACACGTCGCCACAGCGATGAGCACCCTGACTGTACTGGCCGAAAATTACATCGATACACCCTGGATCAAACCCGTAGGCTATGGTGCCATTGGTCTTCTCATGTTTTCTATGCTCAATAACGGCGTGCACTGGGCCGCTGATTATCCTCTGGGCATTGCTATAGGCTTCACCGCAGCAGAGACTGTCCTTCAAAAGCGCAAACCAGGCGCTCAAGCTTCAGCCGCGCTGAGAGGTGATAGGTCATCCATGGAATGGTCTCCCTTTATCAGTGAGAGTGGTCTGGGCTTAAGTGTTCACTATGAATTTCCTAGCCACTAGGAGGCTCTCTATGTTCCGGCAAATCTGGATTTGCTCGACGCTCTCCCTCAGTCTCCTCCTCTTAAAAGGCCAAGCCCAAGCCGAAGAGATCGAGATGGCCCAGCCCACGGTATCCCCTCACGAACTCACTTACAGTCAGCATGCGGATTGGAGACATTTTTTTAGCTTTTTGGCTGAAGATTACGTGAATTTTGGGCGCCATATGCTGAACTACTCACCGCAAACTTATGGAGCTGTAGCTGGTACAACGCTTGTCTTGATGCCCTTTGATCAAAAAGCGAGAGAT
>CANGNB010000014.1 GCA_947454545.1 Oligoflexaceae bacterium | reverse complement strand
CGTCATCACGTCTTCGGCCAAATTTGGATACACACCAAGCTGCTGAGCTGAAGTGCGAGCCCGTTCGATGATCTGCTTTTCGACTCGATAATCTTTGACAGGCAATTGATGTCGCTTTTTATGCAAGCCAACTTTTTCTGCAAGCTGCATGCGATCCGCAATCAGCTGAAGAATTTCAGAGTCGATGTTGCGAATCGATTGACGCCATTGTTCGAGTTCAGCATCGCTAGCCATAAAAACAGACCTTTTGAGAGGACCTGTCAAAAGCCTTGACAGGTGCAGCGTTGGTATCTTTGAACTTCGCTATCATGGCATGCTAACTTGCGAAAATCAATGGCGTCGGCGGACATTTCTCTGGCCTCGCTCTTGCAGAGCACCTCTTGGTTGCTTTGTTGCGGAGTTCCTATGCTGTTGCTGCGTCGCTTGTTCTTAGGCTGTTTTTTGACTTTTGGTTTTATGCCCCAAGCTTTCTCCGATCCCGAACGAGAGATGGCGGAGCGCTGTCTCAAAGATGCGAACAAGCGGGAGCAGAGCAGCCAGATTTTGGCTTTTATGACCAGCCTTCCTACGCCTCCCGTAGTTCCCTTACAAGAGCCAGAGGGTCTTCACTATCAGACGAGCTCAGCCGTTTTTGGCAGAATATTAGGGACTTCAGCCCAAGCCACAGTGCTCAATGATATCGAAGAGCTCAGGTTCCTGCCTTACACTCTCACAGGAACTCCTCTTTTGCTCGTCATCCGAAGTGCTGGGGCTTGGACTCCCGAGAAAGCACGTAAGGTCGTGAGTGTCGCCAAAACGCAAGAAAATTCAATTTCTATAGTGTGGCTGAGTGAAATGCGTCTTACGCCAAGTTTAAAGGCACTGGCAGTCGAAACTGGAGGTCGAGCGTTTGAGATGCGCGATCTGAATCGCCTGGTGCTTAGACATGTCTGCTCACGCTAGGGGAAGGCCCCTCGACCCTGAAGGAATTGGAAATTTTTTCTTTACATAACAGATGCTTATATTGACTTTTAATCCTTTGGGAGGAGTTTTCTCCCATTTTTGAAAATCTTACCGATAGAACCCAGGAGTATTCTTGTGGAGTATGCTATCTTTGGGTTCGCTCGCGTCTAGTTCCCTACTTCGCCTTGCGCTTTCTTTGCGCCTGTGGGGAGTCGTGCTTCTACTCTTCGGAGGGAAGCAGGTGTGTGCCCAAACCCTATCGACCTCGACTCTCGATGGCCGAGAGGCCTTTGCCGAAGACAATGTCATTTCCCTCCATGGACCCTGGGATTTTTATTGGAAGACCTTGCTCTCTCCTGAAGAGACTCCAGAGCGTGAACCTGACTCTATATTCTCGCGTCTAAATTATTGGAATCATTTCAAAGACAGGGATGGTCGATATTTCCCTAGTGCGGGATATGCGTCCTTTCGCATGGAGTTGACAGGGGTCCAAGCAGACGATCGCGATTATTTCATGGTCGTACCTTCCTCCTCAGGAGCCACAAGGCTTTTGGTCTACGATCCGGATCACAAAACATTGTTGGTTGATAAGTCCTCAGGTCGTGTCGACCTTGTGAAACCAAGCATTTCACGGCGAAGTCTGATGGTGCATTTTAATGTGGGGAACGCACAGCGCCTCATCATCGTGGTGCAGGTATACAGCACCGAGTTTGTAGAAGGTGGGATTCCTCCCTACTCAGTACCTTCTATTTCGAGGGGTGAAAAATCTTGGACGAAGGCTCTGCTGCTGAGTTTTGTCGATCTTTTGGCGGTCGGCATAAGTTTTACCTTAGGTTTGTACAACGCCCTTATATGGTTTAAAAGGCGAACAGAAATTGCAGCTTTTTATCTCGCTCTGGGATCCATAGTGGGCTGTATGCGACTCATATCTATGGCGTTTTTGACGACTAAAATTGCACCTGATGAGGCTGTCTACTTGCTTCGGCGCCTTGAATTTATACCCATCATGATCGGACCTTATTGCATCCTTCAGTTTCATGCAAAAGTGTTTGAATGGAGTCCACTCACCGAGCAACAGTCACGTCTTCTTAATGCTTTCACGCTGACACTTGGGGCGATTCCTCTTTTTATGCCAGGCCTGACCTTTACCAAGGGTTTACCTCTCTACAATTCTTTAGTTATTTTCTACTGTGTCATCGCAGGGATTATACTTTTGCACGCCTATCGCAAGCATTCGAACGATGTTGTACTTTCATTCGTGAGTAGCACTGTTCTAATCTTTTTTATCTGTGTTGATGTTATCTGTGTTCATCTTTTAGGTGTCGTGGAAGTTCAGACTCTGCCCCTTGCTATAAGTTTTTACTATCTGGCCCAATCCTATATAGTTGCTCATAGAGTCGAAATTGCTGATAGATTAGCGCGCGAATTAGCCCTCAAAAATGAAGCCATCGAAAAGTCACTGAGATTTGAGAGTAATGAACGCTTGAGTCTGGCAGCCTCTGTGGCTCATAGGATCAATAATCCTCTCAATTATATTCAGATCAGCGCGGATATTTTGAAAAGCAATATGAATCAGATTCGAGAGATGTTTCAGGCAATCATGGGACCCGATAATTCTGAAGATCCTGAGCTCCTCAGAGTCCAGCTCGCCGTCAAGAAGATGTTTTTGGAAGTGCAGGCCTCGTTCGAGACGATGGACTCGGGCGTCTCTCGGGCGATTCATGCCATCAATGAGATTCGAGCTATCAGTGGCGTCGATGGGACTGCAATGACAGATGTACCTTTGGTTCATATTATACCTTCGTGCTTGAAACATTTGCGGGAACATCAATCGACAGAACGATGTCGTCGTCTGCGGCATCATGCAAAAATAGAAGTTGGTGCAAGTCTGCTTTGCAACGAGCCGATCTTAAAAAATGCGGTTGAAATTATTCTCTTGTGTGCTCTTGACCAAAGTCAGGGTGATGTCATCATCATGGACAAACAGGATCAGCCAGACTCTTTTAGGATACTCCTTGGAGGAAACTTCACTCCCAAACTCGAAGAACAGGATCGTCTGACCAATAGGCTCATGCATATACTGCATGTTACTCATCTCTCGATAAGCTGCCATTACTCTGGCGACTATTGGACCTTTCATTTGAGTGTCTCCAAAGAAGAGAATACTCTCGTCGCCTAGCTCTTCTGCATTCTTAGTATCTCTCGTGTCTGGCTGTTGCTTGCATCTTCTCCATACATCTTTGCTAGGTAGATGTGCTGCCAGCGCAAAGCTTGTAGCACGTCCTGGGGACGAATTTTTCCCGAACGATCGAGATTAGCCAAGGTGCGAGAAACTCTAAGAACTCGAATCAAAGCTCGTTGGGAAAGATGCCATGCCTCAAGTAAAGATAACAGTTCATGCCATTCCTTGGAGCTACAAGCACTCCCATCACGAAGCTGCTCCCATGTTGTTATCCAAGGGAGTCCATCTGCGAGGCTATGTGGGCCTGTAGCTAACCAATCTCTAGCTTTTTCGAGAGCCTCACTCAGGAGAGAGCTCTGGCTATGCTCTGTCGAATCCGTTGAAGAGGCAATCTTGTGAATAGGGCGTTCCGGCATACAGTAATGAAGATCGATACGATCCAAGAGTGGACCCGAGAGCTTAGTCCAGTAATGCTGGAGTTTGCTTGTAGAACATCGGCAAAGCCGATAATTGCTGCCAAACCAGCCACAGGGACAATTGTTGCAGGCTGCAATAAATTGGGGAGCTGCAGGCCAACGCCATTTGCGTGAAGCTCGTGCTATCTGAACATAGCCAAGTTCTAAGGGTTCCCGTAAGGCTTCTAGCACGTCTCGACGAAACTCAGGAAGCTCATCTAAAAAGAGCAAACCTCGATGCGCTAAACTGAGCTCGCCAGGCACCTGATCAGTGCCCAAGAGGGCCTGTGGACTGGCCGTGTGGTGAGGGTTCCGAAAGGGAATATGACCTTCTAAAAGACCTTGAGGAAGTTGCTCCCAGAGCCTGCTATGAAGATCCAGAATCTCGAGATGCTCATGACCTTGAAGGGGAGAAATGAGAGAGGGTAGTCGATAGGCAAACATGGATTTGCCGCTACCCGGACTCCCTCTTAAGAGGAGGCTATGGCGACCGAGGGCGCATGTGAGAGCCAATTTTTCAAGTTCAGGGGTCAGTTGCATATCTCCGAAGTTGGGCAGATAAGCTTTGTCCTTTGTACGAGAGACCTTAGCCTCTTCGAAGGAGGACTCACCCCAAAAGAGCCAGCGCAAGACCTGGTCCAGATGGCTAAAATAATAGATCCTTGGCGACTCTCGGAAGCTCGAAAGCTGCTGCAATGTCTGCCCATCATAAGCTTGATCCTGAGCTAAAATGAGACCTTTTAATCCAGCTTTCAGAGCACAGAGGGCCATCGGTACCAAAGCTCTGCAGGGGCGCAAGGAGCCGTCGATACTAAGTTCTGCAGCAAAGAGCCATTGACTGGGATCGTTAACGCTTGGTTCGTCCCGTGTCAGGCAAGCTAAGCTGACCGCAATAGGCAAATCAAAGTGATTGGCAGCTTTGGGAATATGGCTGGGAGCTAAATTTATGAGTATACGCTTATGGCTGAGGCGTATTCCCATGTGTTCGAGCGCCGTCTTTGCTCGTTCCTTGCCATCGCGACAAAGCTCGCTGGAACTGCCGACCAACTGGATACCTGAAAAGCCGCTCGTGTAAGATGACTCTACAGTTACGATACGAGGCTCGGGCCCATCAAGGGCGATGGATAAGGTGAGGGTGCGCATGAGAGTTCTCCTTCTTTTGCGAGAAAGCGAAGCTAGCACGGCGTGTGAAGGTCGTGTGGCGACATCTCATGTCCATGCGGGGAACTCTCACAAAAGGCAGCTCTTGGTCGTATCGGCATAGGTGGTGCGTGCTGACAGCGAGTGAGGATGTATGGTAGTTTCGTGCGTTTGAGGGCAAAGCCCTGCCACCGTAATGGACGATACGAGAGACTCATGACGCAATCCCATGACCTGGACCTCACGATAGATCTTAGTCGCGCCGCTTTGGCATCATGTCTGGCGCAAGCGACTCAAAGCCTTTTTGGCGAGCTGCCATCTCTAAGCTCGAGCGCGTTCTACGGCATGCTGGAGAGGCCGCCTGAGGCAGCCATGGGCGACTATGCATTACCTTGTTTTCGCTTAGCCAAAGAGCTTCGGCGTAAGCCACCCGAGATAGCCCAGCAACTTTCTGAGGCTTTGCTTGCCCAGAACAGCCCGTGGATTGAACAGGCCCAGGTTGCGGGCGCGTTCTTAAATATTCATGTTGTGCCGGGGACTTTGGCTCAAAAGCTTGTGCCAGCCCTTCGTCAAGATGCACACGTAAGTAAGCTCCCTGCCTTTCTTGGCAAGCAGCCCAAAGTGATGATTGAGTACTCCCAGCCAAACACTCACAAAGTGTTTCACGTGGGACATATGCGCAATGTGGCTCTCGGTGACAGTTTAGGGCGTCTATATGAAGCCTGTGGCTATCCCGTGATCATGGCGAACTATATCGGAGATGAAGGCGCGCATATCGCCAAATGTCTTTGGTATATTGAAAAGCAGGGTGCGAAGGTGCCGAGTGAAGGCCGAGGCGTTTGGCTCGGCGATATGTATGTCGGGGCTGATAAGGCTCTCGAAGCAGCGACTCCCGAAGAGCTGGTCCAGTTTCAAAAAGAAATCTCTCTCGTCTTACGTGATATCGAATCCAAAGCAGGGCCTCGCTATGATTTTTGGCGGGAAAGCCGGCAGTGGTCCTTGGATGATTTCAATGACATCTACCAGTGGATCGGAGCGCGTTTTGATCACGTCTTCTGTGAGTCAGAAGTAAGCGAAGAGAGTCAAAAAATTGTCGACGAATTCCTGGCGAAGGGTGTGTTTGTCGCTTCAGATGGAGCGATAGGACTCGATCTAAAAGAGGAAAAGTTAGGCTTTGTCATCGTTCGCAAGTCGGATGGAAACACGACCTATGCCACCAAAGACTTAGCCTTGGCAGGTCGCAAATTCACTCAATTTGCTGTAGAAAAATCGATTTACGTCGTCGCTTCAGAACAAAATCTTCACTTCAAGCAAGTCTTCCGAACGCTTGAGAAAATGGGCTTTGCCCAGGCTAAGAATTGTTTTCACCTGAGCTATGGTATGGTGGTCTTGCCCGATGGCAAGATGTCTTCGCGCAAAGGGAATACGATCACGTTCTCCGATCTGAGAGAAAAGTTGAGCGCTGAGCTTGATAAAAATCTCGAAAAATATCGCGGAGAATGGCCAGAAGAAGAGATCGATAGAATCCGTCAGCGTTTAGCTGTTGGAGCAATTCGTTACGGGATGATCTGCTCGGATCCCGTGAAAGATATCGTCTTCGATCTTCAGGATTGGCTTTCTTTTGAAGGCAATACCGGCCCGTATCTGATGTATAGCTACGCGCGTACCCAATCTATTTTACGCAAAGCCCAAGAGCAGAACCTAAGCCCTAGCGAAAGTGATCTTACGGAGCTTCGGACACCGGAAGAGCGTGAGCTCTTGCGCTTTTTGAATGATCTGAATCCGGTGATTTTGGCGAGCTGTGAACAGAACAAGCCAAGCCTTCTCTGTCACCACCTCTTCGATATGTGTAAGGTCTACAATAGGCTCTTGGCTAATAACTCAGTCTTGCGAGCCGAGACGGAGCAACTTCGGGGTGCTCGTTTAGCCTTGTTGGATGCTTTCAGTCATGCCCTTAAAGCTGGGTTGGCGCTACTTGGAATCGTTCCTCCGGAAAGGATGTAAGCCATGGATCTCTTGCGTATTGCCGGAGCCAATCTGAATCAGACACCCTTGGATTGGGATGGGAATCTCAGGCGCATTCTGAGTCTTATCACAACGGCTCGATCGCAAGCGGTTCAAGTTCTCTGCTTTCCTGAATTGGCTCTGACAGGCTACAACTGTGAAGATATGTTTCTCAGTGTACATTCGGCTCGGCAGGCCTTGCAGGGACTCGAGAGCGTCGTCGAAGCAAGCCGCGACATGACGCTTATCGTCGGTATGCCTCTTTATGTAAGAGGCAGCATGTATAACTGTGCTGTTGTGATTCAAAACCAAAAGATCCTTGGTATCAATCCCAAGAAACTTCTGGCGCGAGAGGGCGTGCACTACGAGGCGCGATGGTTCAGACCATGGCCCTTTGGTCGCGTTGAGCACATCACGGTGCTTGGGGCGAGTGTACCGTTCGGGGACCTAAGCTATCAATTGGGGCAGCTGCAATTGGGTGTGGTGATCTGCGAAGAGGCTTGGTCGGGCGAGGGTACGGCTTCGGATGCTTCGCTCTCTCGTTGTGAATTGGTAGTGAACCTGAGCGCTTCTCATTTTGCTCTCGGGAAATCGAAAACGAGAGAAACTCTGATCTGCGATGCCAGTCGTGCTTTTCAAGTCCATTATCTCTACACAAATCTACTCGGACTCGAGGGAGGGCGACAGATTTATGATGGGGAGATACTGCTCGGTGAGTGTGGAAAGATCACGGCGCGATCCTCGCGCTTTTCCCTGCAAGAAGGTCAACTCCTCATCCGTGACATCGATTTGGATTTGGCACGCGTTGGAAAATTGAAGAGTCGTTCTGTTTTGGATAGCACACAGACGATTGAAGAAGGGCATGCCGTCAACGGAAGCGCCTTAGTCCCTGTCGGTGCTCAAACCAAAGCTATTGCTCCCTCCTTTATGGGGCAGGATGTTGATATTTGGGCGAGCAAAGAGCTCGAGTTTTTGCAGGCTGAAAAGATAGGACTCATCGATTATCTGCGGAAGTCCCATGGCCGAGGATTCATGATCTCACTCAGTGGCGGTTGTGATTCGAGTGCGATTGCTGTCCTCTGTGCGCATGCCATCGCCGAAGCCTTGCGTGAACTGGGTCCCGAGGGTTTGGCTCAAAAGATGGGTTGGTCCTTGCCTGAGGGGGATGCCACCGCGCCGAAATCTTGGATTCGCGAGCATGTGATGACAGTCTATCAGGCGACAGCTCAGAGTGGTCCCATCACTCGTGAAGCAGCGCGAGCCTTGGCAGCTGAATTGGGTGCCGAGCATAAAGAGCTTTCTGTCGAGCCGATGGTTCGAGATTATTTGCATGCGGCAGAATCAGCTGTGGGTCGGCAGCTCTCCTGGGAACAGGACGATCTTGCCTTGCAAAACATTCAGGCGCGAGCGCGTGCTCCAATGATTTGGCTTTTGGCTAATATCAAAGGCTACTTACTGCTTGCGACCAGCAATCGCAGTGAGATTGCTGTCGGTTATGCAACCATGGATGGTGATACGGCAGGCGGACTTTCACCTCTGGCTGGGATTGATAAGCATTGGCTGCGACACTGGCTCCGTTGGGCGGAGCAGGCTTGCTTTCATGGACTTGGTCCAATTCGAGCCTTGCGCTTGGTCAACGAACAGGAACCCACAGCAGAGCTCAGGCCCAGTGCAAGTGGGCAAACCGACGAACGTGATCTCATGCCTTATGAAATTTTAAATTGCATTGAGACGGCCTTCGTTCGGGATCGAATGGAGCCGACTTCGATCCTTAAGCTCCTAGCCGAGCGCTTTACGACTCTGCCGGAAGAGACTTTACGGCAGTATTTGAATCGCTTTTATCGTCTCTGGAGTCGAAATCAGTGGAAGCGCGAGCGCTATGCCCCCGGATTTCATCTTGACGATTACTCCCTCGACCCCAAAAGCTGGTGTCGCTTTCCTATACTTTCCACGGAAGTTCAGATCTGAACTGAGGGATGTGGCGCAGAAGCTGCGCCAGCAGTCCTTTGGGGATATTTTTTAAGCATCTAAAAATATTGGAAAATATTATATTTCAAAAAGATTAGGAAGCTTTAGCCTCAAGGTCTTTAGAACTCGACCCGAAATGACTCCTACGAGGTTGATTTAGTCATATGGGTTCTCTGGAGAGAAAAAGACAGGGGGTTTTCATGAAGTTCGGGATGCATAAGCAGGGCCAACAAGGGTTCAGCCTTGTCGAATTGATGGTTGTTGTTGGGATTATCGGTATTCTCGCTACTTTGGCGATGCCACGTTTTAAGCAGTTTCAAGCCAAAGCTAAGATGAGCGAAGCAAAGGCGATGCTGAATCACATTTATACACTTCAGCAATCTTATTATCTGGATCAAAACCAGTATAACTCTTTCACGGCTGCATATGGTGCTGACACTGCAGCAGCAACGGGTTGCACGGGTTCCTCAGCAGGGAATTCGATTGGTTTCACAATTGAGCCTTGCGCCGGTCCAGTTCCTCGGTATCAGTACAACGCAGCATACACCGGTGGTGTGACAACCACGTTCACAGCAGCCGCAATAACTGGAGCAGCTGCAGCAAACCGTGTCTGCGCAGGGAACGCATCTCATAGCCATAATATCAACGAGCAGAACACTTACATGAGTTATGCGGTTGCGGTCGCTGCAGGGACAGCTCTCACAGCGGGTACACCTGCTGCTCCAGCAGCACTTTGTCCGAACTGAGCCTTGATCTGGCCTAACGCGTGACGGCAGCCCGATCTCCAAAGATACATAACTGATGAGTAAGATAGAAAACCTCGTCCCTGGCGAGGTTTTTTGTCTTTCTAAAATAGAAATGCGAGGGAGCTATTTTTCTCTTGGAAACATAAAGATATTTTGACTTGTGCCGATATATCGGGTGGTAGTTCGTTTATCCCATTGAGAGGCTGTGATGTTATTTCAATTCAAGGCCAAGCATGAACAAGGTTTTAGCCTAGTGGAACTCATGGTTGTGGTCGGTATCATCGGAATCTTGGCAACCTTGGCAATGCCTCGCTTTAAGCAGTTCCAAGCGAAGGCTAAGATGAGTGAGGCAAAGTCTCTACTCAACCACATCTATACCCTTCAACAGTCATACTATCTCGATCAGAACCAGTATAATGCCTTCACGACGGCCTACGGCGCAGATACTGCGAGTGCGACAGGTTGTACGGGAACGGCAGCTGGCTCGAATGCGATCGGGTTCACCATCGAACCCTGTGCAGGTCCAGTGCCTCGCTACCAGTACAACTCGCAGCCAGTAGGGGGTGTCGCGACAACCTTCAGTGCCGCGGCAACCACCGGTACCGGCGCAGCCAACCGGATCTGCCCTGGGAATAACCCACACAGTCATAACATCGATGAAAAGAATAATGAGACATCATACGCCACAGCAGTAGCAGCAGGGACAGCTCTGACCACTGGAGCGACACCGGCTCCTGCTGCTCTCTGTCCGAACTAACTGAGGGACGGCACCATACTCGCCTAAGGAACCCCAGTCGAAAGACCTTCTGGTTCCTTTTTTTTCGTTCCAGCGTTTTCCTTTTGTCTCGCCCTTGTCCTTTCCTTCCCCACTAGGTATAGCTTATGGTCTAAGGATTCCCTTACCGATGGGATCTTAGGCAGAGGCCGCCCTGAAGACGGTCTTTTTGTCAGACTGTAGGCTTCGGTGAAAAGGAAGGACTTGTCATGGCTCTTATTCCCCTCCGCGTTCTCCTCGACCATGCTGCTGAGCACAATTACGGAGTTGCTGCGTTCAATGTGAATAACATGGAACAGATTCAGTCCATTATGGAAGCAGCTCGAGAAACCGATAGCCCGGTGATTATTCAGGCTTCGCGCGGTGCTCGTAAATATTCTCAGGATGCCTATCTCGTTGGCCTCATGAAGGCTGCTGTTGAGCTTTATCCAGAGATTCCCATCGTCATGCACCAAGATCACGGTAACGGTCCCGAAACCTGTTTTTCTGCGATACGTAACGGCTTTACATCAGTCATGATGGATGGGTCTTTGAAAGAGGATGCCAAAACGCCGGCAGATTTTGATTACAACGTTCGCGTCACACGCAAAGTTGTAGATGTGGCGCATGCCATGGGAGTTTCGGTCGAAGGCGAACTGGGCTGTCTTGGTTCGCTTGAGACAGGTATGGGTGAAAAAGAGGATGGTCATGGATTTGAAGGCAAGCTTGATCACAGTCAGCTGCTGACCAACCCAGACGAAGCTGTTCGCTTTGTTGAGGCCACCAAGGTCGACGCTCTCGCCATCGCTTTGGGAACTAGCCACGGCGCTTACAAGTTTACTCGTAAGCCTGATGGGAAGATTCTTGCCATGGAACTCGTACGAGAGATTCACAAGAAATTGCCTAATACCCACCTTGTGATGCACGGCTCCTCTTCTGTTCCTCAAGACCTCCAAGATATCGTCAACGCTTACGGCGGCGCGATCAAGCAAACCTGGGGCGTACCTGTTGAAGAAATTCAAGAAGGTATTCGCAACGGTGTGCGTAAGATCAATGTCGATACCGATAACCGACTTGCAATCACGGGCGCTATCCGCAAAGCATTTGCTGAGAATCCAGCAGAATTCGATCCTCGCCACTACATGGCGCCCGCTCGGGAAGCGATGAAAAAGGTGGTTAAAGAGCGTATGATTCAGTTTGGACAAGCTGGCAATGCTCAGAAAATTCGTCAGGTGACTTTGGCTGAGATGGCGAAGATTTATCTCTAAGCTGAGGTTCCCATAAAAGGATAAGGCCCGCTCCTCAGGTAGCGGGCTTTTTTTGGAGTAAGCTATGATTTGGACATTTTGGACAGGCCTGGGAGCCGTCTTTGCCGCGACAGGTGTACTGCTTGGTGCCTTTGGAGCTCATGCTCTTAAAGTTCGCGTGGCACCCGAAGATCTGGCGATCTTTGAAACAGGAGTGCGCTATCAGATGTACCACGCTCTAGCGCTCTTGGGAGTGGGCTTTGTGGCTTCAAAGGTCGATGCCAATCTCCTTAAAATCTGTGGCTGGCTCTTTACCGTCGGTATCTTGATCTTTTCTGGAAGCCTCTATGCACTAGTCCTCAGTGGAGTGCGTGTGCTCGGAGCTATCACACCGATCGGGGGTGTCTGCCTCATCGTTGCCTGGACTTTGCTGGCTATTGTAGCTTTTCGAAGCCAATACGGCGTTTAAGAAATTCGGGGCAAGAGCGCCATGAAAAACTCTGTTAGGTATGACATGCCAAGACATTGGTTCTCACCTGGAGTGTTTTTCGATGGAAGAAAAAGTTCAGAAAATCAAGCACTTGCCGGCGGCGGTTCTCAAAGAAATTGAACAGCAAAACAAGGCACGTCGCCTGATGGGCCTCTCCCCGATTGAGATTAAGATTCGAACCTGCTTGAATTGTGGTGGTTTTTTTCAGTCCGCAGGTCGTCGTAGCTGCGGTTGCAATACGGTCCACACCTCGAGTTTGGCTGGCGTGGAATTGATCTGAAAGTATCTTGGAAGTTGCTTTTGGCAACTTCCTTTTTTTATTTGACCTCGTCCTACCGCATTCTTCTCACTTTATCTACGATCTTCATTATCTAGCGCGCCAAGACTTGAAGCACTGTCGCAACACTTTCTCCCATGGGGATGTCCACGCAGAAACCCTGTTGAGAAAGACTGGCTCCTGCTGCAAGACTTGTGTTGTAGCTCATGCTTGGATCTATTGTGATCGTTCCGGAGTTCGCTGAGGCGAGAATATTCCATCTCTGAGTCAGAGTGCCAGCTTTGAGATCAAGTTTTACACTCCATGCATTCACGGGAGTGCTTCCGCTATTGGTCAGGATAAGATCCACGCAGTATCCTGTTTGCCAGGTTGATTTCACATTGAGGCGTGCCTGCAGAGTGCCCTGAGAGCCGGAGGTTTGGGGCGTAGAAGAGGGCTGTGGTGCAGAGGGTTGCGAGGAGCTCTGCGGAGCGGGGGCCGATGGGGTAGAAGTTTGAGTTGAGGTTTGACTTGCAGTCTGAACCTGTCCTTTATCCTGAAAGGGCGGCGCGCTTGGGGGTAAGCCTGATGATGCTGAATTCGATTGAGTCGAGCTGGGTCGATTGGATCCGCTCGTCTGTTGAGTGCTTGGACTTGAATTCATCGAGCCCATGTCGGGACCAAGATCAGCATTGCGGGCGAGTTCAAGAGCCCGATCGCGCCACCACACGCCTGCAGCTGGTCCGCCTCCGCAGGAGCCATCGGATTCTCCTGGGTTTTTGAGCCAAACAAAAGCATCAACACCCTCCGTGTTGGTCTGCATGGAGTTGCGCCAGCCTAGGCCTCGACCTGCAGGGTTACACCAGGCGCTGTCACCTGCTGAGCCGCGTCCGTTACGGCTGGTGTCGATGACAAAGTTTTTGCCTACAAGCGCTTTTATTTCGCGCCCATAGCTGATGTTGCTTTGATTATCGTAGTAATTGCTGGTGTTGAGAGCAAAGCCATCAGCCTGCTGAACGCCAGCTCTGCTGAGACGGGCTGCGACATCACTCGCCGAAAGCCAATTGGGGTGACCAGCATCGATATAGACGCGAGCGTTCGGGGCGGCACTTTTTATGGAGCTGACGCCAAGACTTAAGAGCTGATAGCGATCAGAAAGAGCTTGAGTACTCAGGCAGTTGGTGAGGGCGAGAGCATCAGGTTCAAGGATCACGATGGCCTTAGCCATGCCGATACCGGCAGCAAATTGAGTGATCCAAGTCTTATACTGATCTGCAGGCAGTCCTCCTCCCGAGTAGCTTCCGCAGTCTCTGTTGGGAATATTGTAGGCGATCATCACCGCAGTGGTGTTAGTGCGCAGAGCTGCATTGGCTTGATTGCTGACAGCCTGTTGAATAGGGCCACTCCAGGAGCCATACCAGACCGAGACGGTATTGTTGGCGATGGTTTCCATGAGCTGGGCATCGGGATGTCCCTGTGAGCGCATCGAAAGAGCATCTCGATGAGCACTTGACGCCATATCAACTAAAAATCCATTGGTTTGGGAAACAAGACCGCCACTCTCAGCAGATAGAGAGCTCGCATCGAGACTGCGTTTACAAGCAAGATTCGCAGCAAACACGAGACTTAAACTCAGCAACCAACTCGCACGCATGGGACAACTCCCCAATCTGGGTCAAGGCAAAGCAGTGTGTGACAAAGGCAAAGGTCTACGAGCAGCTTTGCAAAGACAGAGCCAAAGCGTGAATCTTTGCCAAGTGAGCGTAACGATGAAGGATCTTTGTTTTTGATGGCGGTACGAGGAAGCGTGATCAATCTGAGGAGAATCTTTTTCTCTTTAAAAGACGGAGTCTTAAGGTGTTTTAGTCAGGAGGGCACAGCGCAAGTTCACTTGCCGTTGACGGCGTCTCTTCTAAAATCTTTTTCATTGCAGCTAGTTAAAGCTTGGAAGCTGAGCTCTCAGAGATGGCTGCGGTAGCCGTACCGATCGAGGAGAGTATCACTCGCAAGTTTACCAGGATCATGTTCATCAAAGCTCACATCAAAGGACTGACAGAAACCACGAACCAGATGCAAGAATGCAGCACACATTTTACAGGGTTTGAGCGTGCTGTGCAGATGAAAAGATCTGATAGGCTGATTCTCAGGCGGCAAGCCCCTAAGCATTTCACTGAGCGCAAAGAGGAGACTTAGTTCGGCATGGAGGCATTGACTGAGTTCAGAGAAATTTCGGGAATAAAGCTTTACTGTGCTCGTAGAAAAGCGGATCTCAGCTTGCGCGAAAAGATGCCGAGGTAAGAGTTTTCCGGGAACCTTAATCAGCTGGGGCAGGGTTTGATTGGGATCTAGAAAATTGTGGTCGATAGATTTCAAGAGCTTCAAGATCACAGCGATCGTATCGATCGGTTCGTAGAGAAGAGATGAATTGGGAGTCGTCGAATGATCTTCAGTAAAGAGCCTGTAGCGTTTGCCTAAAATCCTTTTGCATTCGAGATCGAGTAGAGCGGGCTCTTGTTCCCATTCGACAGGATTACGAGCGCACATCCAAGGGAGAGGATCTTTTATATGCATCCCGAGCAGCAAAAGGGCTGCCGGGGCGCTCGACTGAAACGAAAAGGCATCGCAATGTAATGCGGCCGGAAGTGTCCAATAAAAGGTTTTTTGTGAGGAAAGGATCCTCGGGAAACTAGCCTTCATGGGTACACTCAGTGAAAATCAGCCTGTACAATCGATTCATCACTTGAGTCCTGGTGGGGACTCATCAGTTTTTGCTTGGTCAGTTCGATGAGAGCTCGGGCTTCTTCGATGACAGTTGCGAGGTTCGACAGCGCACCTTCGCGCGGCAGAGTACGCAGCAGTTTGCTCAGGGCGAGGGCTGCTTCATCCCATTCATTAGCGGCTGAAACGGGAGATTCGAATTCAGAAGAGTCATGGCCTTCGAGGGGCTCATAGCTAAGGAGGGGCTCGTCCCTTTCAGCTTTCACTTTAGGGGTTTTAGGAGCGCTCTTTTTTTGGGCCGCTTTGACTTTTTTAACAGCGGTTTGGATATCTTTCTTACTACTGCTGGCAAGGTCGATCTCTTCGTCGCCAATCAAAAGAATATCGCGATTTTCAGATACAACTTTAACCTGATCGTTGGGAATTTGACTGAGAACGGCGATGGTATCGAGATCCTTGATATCCAGGATTTTTTCATGAACAGAGGCTACGGAAGATTGCTTCAAAGTTTTAACGACGGAAGCTGCGGCAGGTTTGTCGAGTAAGCGCATCGAGCGGCCGAGCTTTTTGTGAAACGGTTCGGCTTCTAATCCTGAAAAGTGCTGGAGTGTGTACGTCAAGGTCATGATCAGACGTGCATCATCATGATTTCGCTGAAGTGTGCGTTCGAGAGCTGATGTCAGACGGCGAACGACATCCCCATGCTCGGGGGTTTGCTGCAACCACGAGAGAACTTTGTCTGCGAAAGGAGTACTTTGTGGATTGCTACTGATGCCTGCGGCCTCGGCAGCTTCAAAGGCACGTTGCCCACTTTCAAGGGAAGATAAGCTCATTGGCAGTCCTAGTCTCGTGGTGATGAACCAGGATAGTAGCTGTCTCTCCGGCAAGCTTCAATGGCTTTTTCCTAAGTGCGTAGCTTAGACTCATGAAAAGCGAAGAGTTCGAGCCTAGGAACTTAGTGTCATAACGATTTGAGAAATTCGAGAAGAGCTCTCTTATCTTCCAAGCTGAGAGCAGTTCCGTATTCATGCCCTTTGTTGCTATTACCCGGAAGAGTTGTATCGAAGAGAAAGGTTCCTGTATCGGTCTTTGGACCGAGTTTTTCTGAGTCAAAGTCCCATGAGCCTACCTGAAATTTCTGGGGTCTCTGGGCTGCAGGTTGAAGGAGATCCCAAAGCGTTGGTACAGAACCGTTATGAAGGAATGGGCCTGTGAAAGCGATGCCATCCAGAGGACGACCTTTGTAAACGTCGATTGGTGACGATTCGAAGACGCGTTCGTTACGAAAGAGGTCTTTGAGCTGTTCCGCAGCTTTTTTAGGGTCGTCACCCACAAAGCGCTCTTTTGCGAGGTTTTTGAACTCAGGTGATAGGAAGTAGCGTTGCACGGCGACATTGATGGCTATGGCCAGGATATTTTGGGCTTCTGCGTCTTGAATACTCGCATTCTTTTGAGCGAGGCGCAGGAGTGGGGTAAACACCCCAGCCTTCGCTTTACGGGTGCCGTAGGTCGCTAGAAAAAGGGGGTCGGTGCCGAGTTCCAGGTAGTTCACTGTCGAGACTTTTACATGGCGATGGCCTCGTGTGTCTGGAGCGCTAAGAGCCTCTTCTGGGATGGCTTGCGGATGATCAGGGAGAATAACGTGGCAAGAGGCGCATTCACTTGCATAAAGGGAGCGGCCTTTTTCTTTGAGCTCCGCTTGGATAGGACCGAAGGCTGTCGGCCAATGGGGAGCATTGAGCGAACGCAGGCTTTGCTCGATCTCAAACAGGTTTTGAAATTTGATGGAAGATTGAAAAAGCGAACCTTGGCCCATCAAGGCCACAGCGGTTTCTAGGCTGTCGGGAATCCAGCGATTGTCTTTGAGATTCACATGACCAAAGACGCCTAGCACTTCACCACCATTGCGAGTCATGGGATCTTGAGCGGCACAGTTGGTTTGCACACACTGGAGTTCTGGTGCACGCCATACGTGAGGAATACTGATGGGTGAGACGACGGGACCCCAGTTATCCTCGAGGCCGAGTTCTGCTGAGTTGACCGTATTTAAAATCCAGCCGACTGCATCCAAGCGGCTCGGACCACCTGCCGTTTGAGGGAGCAGATCATGCTCGATACGCTTCACCTTCTCTATCGAGGCTTTGAGTGTTGCTTCAAGCTTTTTGGGGCCACCGGGATATTGAGGGAGACGTTTGACAAGTCTTTCCCATTTGGCCTTATCTTGATGAGCTTCGAGGCTTTTGCGCAACTCGACGATAAAGCGATCAAGTTCGAGAGAGCCTTGGCCTGCGTGAATAAAGTAGTTTTCCCCCTTGTAGCTCATCTGCCCTGTATGGCAGGCAGCGCAATTAAATCCTAGGTAATCTTGCTGATCCAAAAGGCTCTTATCTTTGCGAAAACCCAAGGGCAGCCTAGGGTCCTCTTGCCAGTTCTGATTTTCGTAGGAGGGATAGAGAAAGCCAAAGGAGCTGAGCTGGGCTTTGTTTGCGAAGGGTTCAGAGCTTTGGGGCTGTTCCAGATTCATAAAAAGGTCCCAAGAGATCAGATGGGAACCTTGGGGCAGTGTGTACCATTTTTGAGCGGCGATCGGATCCCAGGGATTGATCCAATGATCTTGCGAAGCGTCGGTATTGACACGAGAAGACGTATTCATGGGAACGGTTTTGCAGGAATCGAGCAAAGCCACAGCAGCGACGAAGGTCACGTTCAAGAGTTTCATAAGGGCTCCGGTCCTTGGGGAGGACTTTATTATACCATGAGGCGGAGCTTTCTTATAAGCAGAGGGTCCTGGTGATTTAGAGAAAAAAGAAAGAGGTGTGAGCGTTGCTCACACCTCTTTTTTGCATCAATTTAGAGCTGTACACCCCAGCGAGCGTAGTAGAAGCGACCAATCAGATTGTGAGTGCGAGCATCGATGTTGTCATTGTATGCGCCGTCCGTAACAGGAGGCTTCGCATCTAGAACATTGTTCACACCGACGGTTAGTTTCCCATACTGCAACCAACTATAGCCGGCATGGATATCATAGGTTTTCCAAGCATCTAATTGAGTATAAGTTTCAGCATCACTAGCAGTCAGGCTGCTGACATAGTTTGCTGTAAAACCAGCATCGATGTTTTGTTCACCACTCCACGTTGCGTCGAACATGCCCTTCCATTTTGGAATCGACCCTCGTCCACCATTTGCAGCATCAGAATATTTCCCCACAACATTCTCAAGGGGGGCCGACTTGTCTGCCTGGTTGAGATACTTGATGTAGTGGCTTCCCATCAGATTAAAGAAATAATTTCCCGTTGCTGTTTTGCGGAGAGCATAGTCGAAAGCCAAGTCAACGCCTTCAACTTTTCTTGTGGAAAGGTTGAGAGCAGTCGCCTCAATTTGCGTGATGTTGTTATTTTCATCAACTTTGACTTTGTCTTTGAAGAGCCCATTATTACGAAACTGGTCAATAACAAATTGGGGGTCCGTTTGGATGGCATTTTTAGTTTCGATCTGGAAGTAATCGACCTTTGCATTAAAGCTGCTCAGGTTGTAGGCCAGACCATAGGTGAAAGACGTCGATTTTTCTGGCTCGAGCTTAGGATTGCCGCCTTGTAAGGCCAAAAATTGTGAGATGTTTGGGTCTGCCTGCTTGGTACAATTAGGGGCTCCCTCTTCCTGGCAGGGGTCACTCAATTGTGCAAAATTCTCGACCTGTCCTTGATAGAGTTCAACTAAAGAAGGCGCTCTAAAGCCTTTCGAATAGCTTCCGCGCAAGGTTAGGCCGGGTGCAGCAAAAACCTTAAGGCCGATTTTGGGATTCGAGGTGCCACCAAAGTCGCTGTAGTCAGAGTAGCGAGTTGCCAAGTTAATTTCTGCAATGCTTTTAACAGGCAGGGTGAATTCAAGATAGGCTTCACGAACGGATCTATTTCCTTCAGTCGCCTTGCCGTTGGTGCTCCCTATAGTATTATAAGACTGGGAGTTTGAATCGGGGGTATTGTTGTAGCCTTCTTTTCGGTACTCAGCACCGATGGCAACACCAAATTTCCCCAGAGGTGAATCGATAGTGTCATTGGTAAAGTTTAGAGTATACGAATCCACGAGAGTTTGGGTTTGGGATGTGGAAGCGATTTTTAACCAATCGACCATAGCATCCGTGAGGCTTCCGTCAGGTCCGAGAATATTGACGTCGACACAGCCTAGATTGCTGACGGCAGCACAATGAGAAGGATCACCAATGCCAAGCTGGAGGTTGGTTTTGTTCACGAGATTTTTGGTGCCTGAACGAACTTGGGATTCACCTTTATTGTAAGCAAGATCCCAATTCCAAGTAGCCCAATCTCCCTGCACGCCGACAATGGTTCGCGAGGTGTCTGAATGTGACTCAGAGGTTCTCGGGCCAAACTGCAGCATTCTCTTTTTTACATCGGAAAGGTCTTGCTCAAAGCCATTAAAGATATTGTCCTTGGAGACTTTCAGGTTTCCTGTCTCCTGGCTCAAAAAAACAGGGGTGGGTGCACTGTCGTAAGTGCTGTAGGTTTGAGTGAAGTGCGATTCCACAAAGCCTTTGAGGTGTTCGCTGAAATTATGATCGCCACCGATAAAAATACTTTTTCTGTTCTGTGCCATAACGGCATCTGTGATTGAAGAAAAATTATACTTATCTTGGCTCGTAAATTTATTAAATTCGTCGGGAGTGGCTTTGGTTCCGCTCCATGCAGGCTTTGAGATAAGATCTGTTTTATCGTCAATGGTCACATGAGCGTTGGGTGTCGCTGCGCTTGGATGAAGAGATTGTTTCGAAACCTCGCGATCCCTTGAGTGAATCTTGCCCTGGCTGTAGCTGTTGACCCCTAAGAGCAATGAGCCTTTGTCGTTAGTTACGCCGTAGGAGAGATCAATACTTCGCGTCTTGAGGTCACCTCGAGAGGACTGACCAAAGTAGATGTTGAAGTCCAGGCCATCGTAATCTTTGCGGGTAATGATGTTGATAACGCCTGCGATAGCATCAGAGCCGTAAATTGCTGAGGCTCCATCTTGCAGAATTTCGATTCTTTCGATGGCAGCGACTGGAATTGAGTTTAAATCAGGACTGGATCCGCTCGAGTCGAGAGGAAGGCGTCGTCCATTCAGGAGGACAAGTGTAGAGGAAGCGTCTAGGCCACGCAAAGCAATGTTGCCACTGCCTTCACCGCCACCATTGGTCGTGGTTGTAGACACGGAATTGCCAACGGCTGCAGGAAGAGTTTTTACAATATCAGTGACGGTCTGTTTTCCACTGGCTGCAATCTCATCTTTGCCAACGACCGTGACAGGGGTGGCTACATCCATATCCATGCGTTTGATCCGCGTTCCTGTGACAGCTATGACTTCCCGCTTCTTATCATCTTTTTTGCCCTTTTCAGGTTCTTTGGGGGAAGCAGTTTCGTTGCTTGAGGTGGTATCAAGAGGACTGCTTTGTCCGTGCGCTTTTGTCAGCAGGGACAATAGCGCTACAGAGATGAGGGTTGAAATCGTCTTGTTCATCGCTAAATCCTTTTTTTGTTCGATAGGAATGCAGCTAAACTACGAAGTTTTGACTTTACATGAAAAATGAGACAACGATAAGTGTCTTCTCGACTGAAGAAATATGGATTTGTGTCAATTGAAAAAAATAGAATATATGATGAGCATCGGATGAGATCATGGGAAACTCTTAAACGATTCATCGCATTCGAAGCAAACTATCCTATCATTCTTGAGGTCCGGTCTATCTATCAAGACGTTTACAAAAAGCTAAGCGATGCTTCGAGGGGAAACAGATAAGGACGTGCACAATAAGTTTTCACTATGATGATGGATGTCAATTACAAGAAGGAATAGGGGGGAAGGTAAGAAGAGCGATCGCGACAGGATTCGAACCTGTGACCGCAGGATTAGAAATCCTGTGCTCTATCCAACTGAGCTACGCGACCATCGGCGGGGGACAATAGCCAATGCTGCGGTCAATGTCAAAATATTTCAATCATAGCCAGGATGACTTATTTAGGGCTAGCAATTCTGATGCAAAGCTCGCTCTGCCTGCTTGCATGGGCGTGATATAATGGGGCTTGCTAAGGATCAGACTCACCTCCCGCAAGGATCATCCCATCGTGAGCACAAAACATCTCAGTACCGTCGCCGATCGCAGCCTCATTCAACTGTCATGGCCCATCCTCTTTGAGCTGTCGATGCTTTTTATGATCCCGGCAGTGGATGCCTTCTATATTAGCAAGATTTCCGAGGTCGCTGTGGGCTCGGTGACCGCCGTTTTGCCCATCACGGGTCTGGCCATGATTATCTTCTTTCCGCTGACCCAAGCGGCCTCATCCATTGCGGCTCAGCATCTTGGGGCAGGCAAAGAGGATCGTGCGCGGGCGACTTTCACCTATTCCCTGCTATTGAATTTTGGCCTCGGCCTTCTGATGGCCTTGTTTCTCATTGGGTCTGCCCCCTACCTTCCGCTCCTGGTCGGTCTGCCTGAGTCCATGGCGGCCTATGCGCGCGACTATGTGTTCGTGCTCGGGTTTGGTTTTTTGCCTCTGGCTATGCGCATCGCTTGTAGCGGAATTTTGAGTGCGCGCGGTCTTACCTTGGCAAATATGGTCTCCGCTGTCGTGATGAATCTCCTCAATTATCTCTTCAATGAGTTCTTTATTCATGGAGCGATGGGTTTGCCGCCCTTTAAAGTTGAGGCTGTGGCCTTTTCCAGCTGCTGTGCTTGGTTAGGAGCACTGCTGATTTCCGCGATGATGGTACTAGTTTTTGCACGGTTTAAACCCCAACTCCATGCAGAAGGGCTGACCGCTGCTCATGGTCTGAGGACTATCCTTCGCATAGGTGTGCCGTCGACCTTGGAGCCAGCTTCCTTTCAGCTGAGCCAGATTGCTATCAGCAAGATCTTGGTGTCTCTTGGAACCCTGAGTCTCACAACGAAGGCCTTTTTGGGCAATATCACTCTTTTACCGCTCCTTTGGAGTGCAGCCTTTGCTCAGGGAACTCAGATCAAAGTTTCTTTTTTGCTTGGGCAAAGATCCCTCGAGCGCGCCCAAAAAGAGCTGCTTTCGGGCGTTAAGATCGCACTCACAGGGGTCACCATTTTAAGTCTTTGTCTGCTGATCTGGTCGGATACATTCTTTGGTATTTTTACTCAGGATCCAGCCATTCACAGTCTGGGGCGCAAGGCTCTGGCAATTGCTTTGATCTTAGAGTGGGGGCGTTGCCTTAATGTTGTCGTTGGTAGTGTTCTGAGGGGCTCGGGTGATGCCAAGTTTGTTGCGCTCGTGGCTCTGTTCAGCATGTGGACCATAGGCGTAGGGGGCAGTTGGCTGTTTTCGCAGCCGTGGGGACTCCTCGGCATTTGGTTTGCGATGACCTTAGACGAACATTTTCGCGGTTGGGTGAGCCTACGGCGCTGGATGAAGGGGCACTGGCAGAAAAAAGTCCTCTATAAGCCGACGGAAACTCTTGAAGTCGTTCATGCTGTTTAGAGGCCTTTTCACCTGACATAGCTGGGCCCGATCGCTCTCGCGAGGGGCATCAATCTGTGAAGCGTGCCGGTATCGCCTCAACATCGAGGAGCATAGTCGTAGCAGCCTCAGCGAGCGGCTTACGGGTTGGGGGAAAGACTTCGAGTGCAAGTCGCGTCAGCAGAGCTCTGTAAAATTTTGCAGTTTTGACTTGGGCAGCATCTCCCGTGCGCAGGACTGCCGGGATTTCCGTATGAATGGCTGGTCCAGGCGCTATGTGCTGGATGGAACCACAGTCTTTGGTCGGGATGGCGTTGAAGAAAATTTTATCAACGGGTTCAATGACGACGGTTATGCCTGTAATGCCAGCGCGTGCAAGCTCCTCTTTCATTATGGTGCGCACCTTCTCTGCCTCGGCAGCCGATATCCTTGCTGTGGCAGCTTCAAGGCTGTTTTCTAGACCAGGTTCGCTTTGACCATGAATTTCAAAATAGAGGGCAGGGCTCTGCACTAAGAGGTCCATGCGTTCTTTATAGAGCTCGTAAACCATCTTTGATGTCACAAGATCCGGTGGATTGGTGCAGGTGTCGTTGGTCAGAGTGCTGGGACGATTGACGTTATGCTGCAAGCCTGAGGGCGCATTGCCTCGGAACGAGTGGGCGATCAGTTGATTCCAGACGGGATAGCGAGCTGGAATGTCTTTGGGAAAGAGACTGTAGGCGATGGCATCGGTTCCTGCATCGAACCAACCATGGGGTGCGGCTACGAGGTATTTGGCTTCGGGGCGCAAAGCGCTGAGCAAGGAGCCTTGCCCTACGTTGTTGAGGACAACATTATTGCAAGACCAGGTTGTGGGATAGGGAGGCTTGCAACCATATGTGTCGCCAGGAAAAGGCTTTTGCAAGGTGAGCTCAGGCCATTCGGGGAGGGGGGTAGCGGTGCCTTTCGCTGAAGAAGGTTCTTCTGGCTTAACAGCGCTCTCAGGAGCAGGCACCCCATCTGCGTTCACACCAATCACGGGATCAAAATTCGGGCCTCGCAAAACCCTTCTTTCGTCCTTATAGGCAGGATCGCAAGCCATGAGGACCAGATAGAAGGCAAAGAATGCTTTCTGCATCGCAGGTCTCCTGAGTGAGCTCTGTAGGCGAAAATCTTAAACTTAAATGTGCTCTTTTGTGGAAAGAAGTGCAAGTCTTACGCCGCCGCCAAATACCTAGAATATCTAGCCTGAACGCTGCTTTTGCTGCATAAGATGCCGTCAGTGTCGTGACCTGCACGAGGAGAGAGGAGACTTCAAACGAGTGCTGGCTGAGTGTCAGACTAGTCTTTAATAACAGTCCAATAGCGGGACGTTTGCTCTGAACTTTGTGCTAAACGCATCCCTATTCGGTTGCTGGCAGGTCCACCGATTTGGCGAATCGCTTCGAGTATACGATATTGAATAAAAAGTGGTTCTTTGTGGCGCCGATTTTGTTGAACGGCAAATGCGGTTTCAAGCAAGCGTAAAGCGGGAGGATGGCCCGTTCCCTCGAAGCGCTTCCCGAGAATACGAGCAGACTCAGCACGAACGATCAGGGCTTTATCGAAGAGTCCATACTGAATGATAGACGCACATCTTGATTCCGAGCTAGTGGCGCAGGCCTTAACCCAGCCTAGGCGCCATTCCCAGCTGAGGTCTTCGAAGCCTATATGTTTTTCTTCGAGACTTTCCCACTCTTTGGCCTTAGCTTCGGGGCTTAAGTTCGTAAAAGCGGACCATTCTTCCTCGGACGGAGTCTGCGACCAGTTCCACTCGGCATGCGCGGCTCCCGAGAAGAGCATGAACAGGGCGAAACCATTGAGGGTAAAGCTGAGTTTTCGCCAAAATGAGTAGAATGTGCTTTTGTTCATGTTCAGACTATCCTTTATTGTTTCTTGTAAGACACCGAAATTATTAGGGCTAGAAAGTCTTTTTTAAGTCGTGGCTAAAGCGGCTTTGAAGTCTTGCCGATCCCTTGTTGGGACGTTCGGAAAATGTCAGGGCGTCTAGGGTTTCGCTTGCTGTATGTCAAGGCATTCGAGGGAGTCGGTATGAGCGAGAAAGTCTGGTATCTCTACCAAAACAATCAACAGGTGGGCCCATTCGATTCCCAGCAGGTGACCCAGCTTTTCACTACTCATATGATCGCCAAAGATGGCTATATTTTCAAGGTTGGTTGGAAGGATTGGCGACCCATTGAAGAGGGATATGAAGCTTTGGGGCTTACCCAAATCATTGACAGCAACATGCCTCCAGCTGCTCCTGAGGCCAAAGCTGCTTCCGAGCGTCGTCGTGAAGGAGCGCCGCGAGCGGGGATCTCGGGTCGCGTTGTCATTCATAACAACGGTCAGCTGACGATCGGTCAGGGTGTGAATATTTCTGTGGGTGGCATATTTGTAGAGACGAGCCAACCTCTTTTCACAGTCGGTGAGCGATTGAAGCTGTCTGTACGTTGCGAGGGGATGGAGAAGGCTTTCAATGTGGAAGCAACTGTTGTGCGTTACAACACAGATGCGCGCTTCCCTGTTGGTTACGGTCTCCGTTTCGAAAATATCGAACAGAAGACAGCAGAAGCCATTCAAAAACTTGTAGACGAAGCTAATGGCAAGGGTGATCGCGGTCGCTTTGCGGCTCGCTAAGAGGAGTATTGCATGTCGATTCTAAATGAAGATAAGGTCCCCATGCTCGAGACGGCCTCCCAAGAGTCCACTTCGAGTTGGAGGGGTTTAGCTTCTCTCGATGAGGCCAAGCATCTTGTTGATGTAGGAGCGTTGCTTACCTGGAAAGACTACAAGCAGCTTCGCAAGGTGGTCAACACAGAAGCGGATCTGAAAGACTTCGTTGCCTACTGTGCCATCCGATTAGCTGAGCGCGTCGAAAGTCGACTTCCTGAAGAAATCCTTATCGAAAGCCTTCTGGTCATTTTTGCGAATGCACAGGATGAGGATGTCCTCGTGGGATTTCTTCAAGAGCTTTTGATGCAGTCCAATAGGATGCAAGCTTGCCATATCCTGGTTGAGTTAGCAATTACAGCAGAAGTTTCGGATGCTGAACATTCCGAAGAAATATTCTCGACAGCAGTCGCTCTGATCTGTGAGCTTGGACACATTGTCCGCCTCATACAGATTCAGCAGCCAACAGAATTGGGCGTTTCAGGACAAAAGCTCCTGGAGCATATATCAACCTATCTGCTGTCAGTGAGCAATAGTAACGATAACTGCATTCGCTTGAGTCTGTTGCATTACTTCGGAAGTTTGGAGCGAGGTCGGACACATAAAGCTGGCTTCAATCGTATTATGGGACGTTTTGGTCATACAGTTTTGGAACATCTGTTCACGCTTCTCTTCAATAAAAAAACCGAAGCTGTTGCTTTGCAGTTTTTGCTCGAAAATATTCCATTTATCTTGGAGGCTGACGATCATGCTCAGACTATCCTTCAGGAGACATGGAAGCATTATCTCCTGAAAAAGCCTGAGCGCTTCGCTCTCTTTATTCAGGCCCTGACCCAATACCTTGCTCAGATGCCCGATGAGGCAGCGCGTGTCTGCCGCAAAACATACCTTCAGCATCTGGCTTTGCTCTTGAAGAAAGTCGCTGAAGTGGATCATAAAGAGTTGGGGCGAGAGATTCTGAATGCGATTGCTAGCTTTCATCGCGAGCCCTATTTCAACGATCTTATTAAAATTTTGTCGCGAGATTCCACGATACGTGAATCTTTTCGGAGTCTCCTGAAGAAAATGGCTGACTCTCGCGACATGAACAGTGTTTTAGGTGAAGCAGACTCCTTCAAATCTTCCAAACGTGGTCGTAAGCCTAGCTTTGCAAAAGCAGATAAGACTCGAGTGATCTATCAGGTCAAATTCTTGGGTCAGCAACCGACTGCAAAAGCTTCTTAAGTGTTCCTTCTGGCTTGATACGAGCGTGTGAAGCTCAGAAGGAAACTACCCTCACGTCTGTTCTTGGCAGACGTTTCCATCATTCCATTGCTGCATTTTTTCACCAATCTGCTACATCTCAGGAAGTGGTTTTTGTAACTCTTCGATGCGTAAGAGGAGCTCGCATGTCCTTCCGCCCTATAGCTCTGGGTATCTTTTTTCTGAGTATCTTGGAAACATTGCTTAGCCCCGTTTGGGCCG
>CANGNB010000013.1 GCA_947454545.1 Oligoflexaceae bacterium | reverse complement strand
TGACAACGGAAGCTAAAGTGTTATCGGTGCCCCATCTCAACGAAGCGAATATGCCCAAGCTTGATCAGCTCCTCAAGCTCCTGGATGTTTGCCGCTTTATGGGGCTTGAGAAAAATCTTGATAAGCTCCTGTTTTATATCGCTGAACAAGGCCGCATGGCCTTGCAAGCTGACCGCTGCAGTATTTTCCTACTCGACGAAGAGCGCAACGAGATCTGGTCGCGAGTCCAGACGGGGGAAAATCAGATCATACGTTTCCCTCGTGGCGCAGGGGTTGCCGGTCAAACGATTGATAGTGGTAAACCGACCGTGATCCATGACGCCTACAAGGCTCCTGTTTTTAACGCCGACATTGATCGAGCTACGGGTTATCGGACGCGTAACATCCTCTGTGTGCCGATGGCCAATCTAGATGGGAAAACGATTGGGTGTTTGCAGCTCCTGAATCGTATCGATGGGGAATTTGATCTAGCTGACGAGACTTTTACTCTCGCCTTCGCTGCCCAGGCCGCTGTTGCCATCGAATCGGCCTACCTTTATCAGGAAAAAGGTAAGATCATTCAGGATCTGTCCAGTACTCAGGTGCGTCTAAAGCAAAAGCTGGATCAGCTCGAGGTGATTCGGGAGCTGGAACGTTCTGTGTCGGAGACCGCTGGTTTCCATGATTTCGTGCAAACTGTCATCCAAAGAGCTGTCAAGGCTGTAGGAGCGCAGGTAGGTTGTGTCGTGATGCGCGGCGAACAGGGTACATGGAATCTCTACTGCGCTCGTTCGGAGGGGGAGCCTCGCGGCCTTCATGTGAATTTAGAAAGTTTGAAAAGCCAAGCGTTTGAACAGCTCCTTGTCGATGGGAAATCACTGATCGTCAATACGATCAATCAGCTGGATGCTTATGGTCAGCAGGTAGAAACTCTGCTCAGCACGCGTATCGAAAATATGATGGCGCTGCGTGTGGACCCTTCAATGGAAAACGAAAAAGGCGAAAATCTGGGTATTTTTCAGGTCATCAACAAGCCGAGTGGCTTTGTTTATGAAGATCTCTCTTTTATGCAGATTATAGGCTCGCAGGTGTTCTCTCTGATCATTCGTAAGCGCCTGATCGAAGAGAAAGAGAAGGCCAAAAGTTTGGCGGCCATCGGCCAGGTGGCAAGTACGATCATTCACGATCTCAAAAATCCCATTTCGGCTATTATCGGCTGTGCCGAGCTCTTAGGTTCGCGCGACTCGATGTCTGAGCAGCAGGTCGAACGTGTCTGTACCATCATCCGCAATCAGGCAAACCGCTGTATTACCATGGTGGAAGAACTGCTGAGTGTGGCGCGTGGCGATAAGAAATTCAAATTTGAAATTTTACCCCTCAAGCAGGTGCTCGAAGAAATTGCTTTTATGCTGCAGGCTGAGACTGAGCGCCACAAGGTTGCTCTGAAAACCAGTTTCGAATTTGAGGGAAAGGTCAAAGTTGACCAAGCCAAACTCATGCGCGTAATCTTCAATCTGACCAATAATGCTCTGGAGATTTTGAAGGCTGGTGGCGAAATTTCAATCGAGTCGCGGGCCTTGGACGAGCATTGGATTGAAATTGTGATTTCCGACAACGGGCCGGGCATTCCTCCAGAAATTGGTAAAAATCTCTTTCAACCCTTTGCGACCTACGGCAAATCCAAGGGCACGGGTCTAGGTCTGTACATAGCTAAAGAGATCATCCGAGACCATGGCGGGACGATCGAATTGGATATGACCTACAAGGGTGGTGCTCGCTTTCGCATCAAATTAAAGCAGGAAGTCTAAGTCGCGGTCTTTGCAAAAAAGAGCGGGAACCACGCTGGGTTCCCGCTCTTTTTGCTAACGCGCAGGTTTAACAATGTGGTCGAAACCCGGGCAGGATTTCAAGCTTCCGCAAGATACCCCTCATCATCAACGAAGACGGCATCCATTCCTTCAGCCGGTGTGCTCGCAGCTGCGGCCACTGTCTTGCCATTAGGGCGATGGTCCACCTGTCGATCTTTGCTGCGCGTCAAGATTCCAAAAAGCTTTTCGATCACAAGGTCGATAGTTTTTTGCATGTCTTCGGACGCTTCTTTTACCTCTACGAGTTTGTGGTCGCGACCGTGAAGTTCAACATGCATTTTGAAAAGATCGTTCTCCACCATGAAGGTTACGTGAACGGGGCTGGAAGCCTGGACTAGGGCTTCTAAACCACCGGCAAATTTGCGTTCAAAGGTGTTCTGCAGCGCTTCAGAACTTCTCATATGGCGGAAACTATATTGGAATCTCATGACTACCCCTTTTCTGGAAGATCCATGGGTTTGACTCCTTTCGGAAATCTCCCCACTTTCCCTTCAGCAAGAATAGGGCCAGAGTTAAATAATGTAATTGTTATGGTGTCTTAGCTGGAATTAGGGACGGGTATGAGCTCCGCTTACTCCCTGTGAGTGGGCGATATCACGCTCTCAGGAGCAAATGCCGCAGAATTTTTTCTCAGCTTTTTCTGCGGACTTAGGGCTTGTAAGTATCGGCGATGATGTTGGGACGTAGTTTGCTTTTGGTTAAGCGACTATGAGTCCGGAGTGCGGCCAGGAATTCCGCGTAGAAATTGCTGCTCGCAAACCCAAAGCTTCTTGAATCGTAGGTAAGAACGATATCGTGCAGATGGCGGCTGCCCGTTTGCGCGACCGCTCGTTTCATGCCGCCAAGGCCGTGGTTGTAAGCCGTGATAGCCAGCGACCAGTCTCCTAGCTCCGAATAGTTGCGGCCGAGGATACGAGCCGCAGCTTGAGTGGCAAGGACGGGGGAGTTGCGTTGATCGACTTTACGGTTGACGCGGATATAGGGGCGTGCTGCTTCTGGCATCAGCTGCCAGATCCCTGAAGCACCGACCTTGGAACGAGCTTTGACATTAAACATGCTCTCCACAAAGGGGAGGCGGGTAAGCTCGGGGGGGAGACCCTGTGCTTTGAAGATCTTTTCCATCTTAGGGAGGTAGAGCTTAGATGTTTCGGTTGCGCGGATAAAGGTGTCGGCAAGTCCGCCTTGGCTTCTCAAATTCACCCGACCAGAAAGCAGGCGCTCTCGGCCGCTATCATCGTCTTGGTAGGCTTCCCAAATCTGTTTGTGGAGATCGCTCAGGCGGGCAGCGCTTTCGCCGCGTTCTGCGAACGACTCAAGGGCGGTATCATACTTAGCGAGAGAGTCTTCCATGGCATCGCGAACACCCTGGCTAAGGTTGCTTTCAAAGCCAAGCTCAGTGACGTCAATCACATCGAGGACTATATAAGGAGCATCGCGGTCGTGGATGATGACTTGATGGCTGCCGAACTCGCTGAAAACGCGCTCCCAGAATTTCACTTTCTTTTCGAGGAGGGGCGAAGTTGGGAACAAGGGCTTGGCTTCGCTGAAACCAGCTATCCAGAAGAGTAAGCTTACCAGGAGGTACGAACGCATGCTGAACTCCTATCCACCCAATGCCCCCTTATAGTCCGCTATCGGCTGCTCAGGGGGAAGTTTCGAAAAACTTTTGCGGAAGACGTTTTTTGTTAATATTTCCTGGCGTTACGGATAACCGTTGCGCGCCACTTTCTTTTTATTCTTGCTCTCTCTTTGCATAGTTAGGTCGTCAAGGCTTTGCTGCATATCGACGAGGATGCTACGCATTTCGTTGAGTTTTTGGGTCTGCTCGAGTGTTCGAGCCGAGGGTTTGTCGAGTGCGATGCGGACGGTCTGCTTGAATTGGTTCTCCCAATAAGCATAGCATTGTCCCGCGTAATGGTCTCGCAATTGAGCGTTATCAAATTGCGCGTGCTCACGACCGTAGGAATCACCGTACATGAAGCCCGTGATCAGGCCGAAAACGGCGAGACACAATCCAAAAGCAAACCAAGCGAAAAATCTGAGGGAATCCCTCTTTTGTTGCTCTCGTAAAAGAACTTCAGCGTGACTCACAGACTCATCTTCAAAAAAATCATCGATCGCCATAACGCCCAGACTCCAGAAATGAAAGGAACCAAAGATCCAGAGCAGCAGGATAGGCAGCGACCGCAAAAAGAGTTCGACACAACGACGCATATCTGATTGGCGTGTCATAATAGAAAATCAGGCGCATGTTAAGCAAATTCGTACGGATGATCTCAGAAAATGAGGAGAGAACTGAAGCTGCGCAAAAGGAGAGGTCCGAGCTCAGGTCCCGGAGGTATTTCAGGGAGGCGGCGTGAGATTTTCTAGATAGCTGACGAGGAGTCTCTGATTTTTACGATCGAGATCGACTATTTGCATGGCGAAGGAATCTTCACTGGCTTTGCGGATGTACTTTGCAAGGAAATAGATCGATTGCTCGGGACTGGTTTGCATCCAGACCTCCAAAATCGAGTGAGAATTGAAGGCGTGCTGCAGACCGGGGACATGGCGAACCAAAAGGCCCGAGGCACTGATGCTTTCCGAGCGGAACTCGTACTTTGCAGAGCTCCCCAAAAGCTGTGCTGTCACCGGAACGTCCAGAGCTAACTTGAAGCGCAGATTGAGGCGCTTGTCGCCGGAGATCTTGCGTGCTTCCAAAAACGGCCTCCTCGCGTGCCCCTTGCCCTCAAATGGGTCCAGGGGTTTCTCTAGGCAAGAGGGCCACGGTCTGCGTCCGTGGGGACTGGGCTCATCGACCTTCCCTAACTTGAAAGATCGACAGGTCCCGGGCAGGTTTAGAGGGCTATGCTATTGCTCTGTCGTTTCAGAGTCTTGCTCGGCTCTTTTTTCTTTGTCGTGCGGGGTGACATCCTTAGTTTCGAGGACAGTCCCCCTCAGATCGGCTCCCTCCCACTTGGTAAAGTGGGTCACGATCTGCCTGAGGTCTGCCCCTTGAAGGGAAGCCCTGGAGAGATCGGCGTGAGAAAGATTGGTACGGCGAAGCTTCGCATGATCCAAGCGGGCTTCTTGGAGCTGCGCACGCGTGAGATTGGCGCCAGCGAGGTTGGTGCCGATGAGGTTTGCGCCGCGGAGATCACAGCCTTCCAGGTTTGCTGCGCGCAGATCAAAACCTTCGAAGACGTAGGTGCGCAGATCGTTACCCTTAAAGTTGGCACGACCCGAGACCAGCTCTTTGCCTGGTTCAAGAGTCTGCTTGATCCAAGCCGTATGAGCTTCCAGGAGCGCTTCGAGGTGCTCTTGCGACTGAACTTGGACAGGCAGAGATACGGGAATTTCCGCCGCAGGAGGCGGGGCCGTGGCTGCAGTTGTTTCCGCCTTGCCCTCTTCGGTGGCGAGAATCTGTTCGCCGGCGCGGATGCGGAGCACGGTCGCTTCGAGCCACGCCAGATCGTTAAATTTGCGTTCGCGCATGGCAAGCTCGACGAGGTCGAGCCGCTGCTGCTCGTCTAAATCGAAGGTCAAAGGATGCTCGGCCAGGGCTGCGAGCATAGCCGAACTTACTTTGGTGTCACGTTCCCAATGGGGTATGGACGCTTTATCACTCCGCTGCACCATCGCTCGTACCTCTTTTGTTCCAGTTGCCAAAGCTAAGGAAAGCTTACTTTAGCGAGCTCTGAGGCGACCTGCAAGAGGGAGAAGCGAGCTTCTCGCGTCAGATTCGGCTGACTACGGCGACTTTGCTGGATCACCAGTTCATGGTGGCCGAGATTTTTTTTTTCTGAGAATATCGATACACTGAGTCCCAGAAAAGGGGAGCGGAATGTTTTTGCTAAAAAGGTGGATGTGGGTATGACGGAACAAGGGAAATCAGGAGCGATCGGGCGGTTTTTTCGCACGGTCTTTGTGGTGTTGACGGGTTATTTTGCGCTGGTTGGGATAGGAGTGACGATACTCGGAGCTCTCCTCGCTTTCGTGCTTTACAAACACATCCAGGGCGGCGAAGGCAGTAGTGCCAGTGTCGCAGCTCACCTGAAGCGGCAGTCGATCGAACATGCGGTTCTCAAAATCAAGATGGACAGGCCTTTGACGACGGAAAGCCTCGGTGAGAGGGATAAACTTTGGGGGGCACTGTTCAGCGAAACATTGCCTATCCCTGTCGATGAGTTACAGGTGGCATTGCGGCGGGCAGCGGATGATCCGCGCATCCACGCCGTATATTTAGATGTGGAACATGCTAGCGCCAGCCTCAGCACGCTCACATCATTGCGGCATAGCCTGGAGCAGTTTGCGCTGAGCCAAAAGCCCATTTATGTGCATCTCGACGAGGGCGACAGCAACTTTTACTATCTGGCCTCAGTGGGGCAACGCATCAGCCTTAGTCCTGTGGGCGGCCTCACCATACCAGGACCGGCATTCCAGCTCACTTATTTCGGATCGGCCCTCGAAAAGTTAGGGGTCCAGCTCGAAGTGGTGCGCGCTGGCAAATACAAGTCGGCGATGGAAAGCTTCGTGCAGGATCAGCCGTCTGCGGAAACTCTTGAGATGTACCAGGCCTTAGAAGGCTCTCTTCGCGACACTCTGGTCAGTGCGATTGCAAAAAGTCGAAAGCGTTCGGAAGCTGAAGTGAAATCCTGGATGAAACTCTCTTTTTTTACTAGCAAGCAAGCTCTAGAAAAAGGCTTGGTTGATCGCATCGGTTACCCGAAGGCTTGGGAAGACGAGCTCAAAGAGGCGAGTAAAGCGCAGCAGCTGGTCGAGTTGGACGATTACCTCGAAGCGACTGAAGATCTCGATAAACCGCTCTTAGCTGGGGGCGACAGCAACATCGCTCTCATCGAAGCTAAAGGCGAAATCGTTTCGGCTGCTAGCAGTCAGGCACGTGGAGAGTCAATTGCTCCTGAAGCGATGATCGAGCAGTTGCGTTGGGCTGCCGAAGACAAAAATATCAAGGCTGTGGTTCTGCGAGTCGACAGCCCTGGGGGCTCTGCTTTAGCTTCCGATCTGATCTGGGACGAAGTCCGTAAGCTCAATGAAACGAAGCCCGTCGTGGTTTCGATGGGAGCCGTTGCTGCTTCGGGAGGCTATTACATCTCCGCTCCCACCCGCCTCGTCTATGCTGAGCCAACTACGATTACCGGCTCGATCGGTGTGATCGGAGCGATTCCCAAAGGCCTCAAATTAGCCGAAAAATGGGGCGTAAATTTCCACATGGTGACAGGCTCTGATCGGAAAGATTATTTGAACTTCGGCACCAAGAGTTCGCCAGAGGATAAGGCAATCTTAGGCGAATCCATCCGAGAGACTTATGATACCTTCGTCAACAAAGTTGCTGAAGGTCGCAAATTGGATCCTAAGCGGGTGTATCAGATCGCCGAAGGGCGCGTGTATACCGGGGCTGAGGCCTTGACTTTAGGGCTTGTCGACCGTCTGGGTGGTCTTCGCGATGCTTTCCAAGGTGCCAAGGAGCTGGCCGCTCTTGATCCGAAGAAGCTCTATCCTATCGTTCGTTATCAGCCGAAAGCTCAAAGTCTCCTCGAATGTCTCAGTGAAAGCAGTCCGCTCCAGTGTATTTCAGAATTGGGGGCAGGGGCCCATCTGCGTCTGAAACTCTTGCAAGGTTCTCCGGAACTTTGGCAACCCGTACGACGCCTGACTCAGGTTTTGCAAAACGATCATGTTTTGGCTTACTGGCCCGGCTATACCAGCCTCGGGCAGCCATTGCAGGGCTTGAGTGGGGAGTAAACCAAGGTGCTGTCAGCAGAACTTCTTGCTCAGATCAGGGGTCTCGCCTTTCGTGCGGGCTATCTCGCTTCCGATGCGTTGCTCGGAGAGTATGCGAGCGCATTCAAAGGGCAGGGCTGGGATTTTGAAGAGGTGCGTTCCTATCAACACGGGGACGATCTGCGCAGCGTCGACTGGCCAGTGACAGCTCGGATGGGTGAGCCTTTCGTAAAAGTATTTCGCGAGGAGCGGGAGCTCACCCTTCTGCTTTTGGTCGATGTCAGTGCTTCCCTCGACTTTGGGAGCCACGGGCGGCCTAAGCGTGAACGGGCAGCAGAGCTTGCCGCTGTCTTGGCTTTCTTGGCTACGAAAACCCACGATAAGGTTGGGCTTGTGCTCTTTAGTGAAGAGATCGAGGCTTATATCGCTCCGGGGAAAGGCAAGTCTCATATCTGGAATATTATTCGGGCTGTGATGACTCATAAGGCCAAAGGTCGGAAGACTAAGCTCGATGATGCTTTGCGCTTCGTCCTAAACACTCGAAAGCGACGAGCGCTCTGTATTCTCATTTCGGATTTTTGGGCCCGCGATTACGAAGGTTCTCTGCAGCAGCTGGCTCGCCAACACCAGCTTGTATGCGCGCGCCTTCTTGATAAGAGGGAGCAGCAGTGGCCTAAGGCAGGACTCCTTTGGCTCGAAGATAAGGAAAGTGGCGGGAAAGTCCTGATCGACTCGAGCAGTGCCGTCTTACAAAACGCATGGCGTGAAGAGCGGCAGAAGGCTTTGCGCGACTGGGAGCGTTGGGTGCAGGTGCAAGGAGCCTATCCTTTAAGTCTTCAAGAAGATGAGGGAACCGTCGAGGCCCTCCATCGTCTCTTGAGGAGTATGGATAGAGGGAGGCGCAGACGATGAGCTTTGTCTATCCTTGGGTGCTGACAGGACTCTTCGTTCCCTTGTTCTGGGGTATTTGGTTGGGCTGGAGGGCTGATCGCCAAGATGGGTTGGCCTTCTCCTACAGCGGTCTTTTGTATCGTTATCGTCTCCGAAGGGCGCGCCTCTACCTGGCATGGCCTGATATCCTTCGCATGCTGACGCTCATCTGTCTTATCCTCGCTATCGCGCGTCCTGTCGATTATAAGTCTGCCAGTAAAAGGAAGACAGAAGGTCTCGATATCATGCTGGCTTTGGATACTTCGCAAAGTATGATGGCTATGGACTTTGAACTCAAAGGCAAGCGGCAAAACCGCTTGTACGTTGTCAAACAGGTGGTGCAGGAGTTTATCGGTCGACGAGAAGACGACCGCATCGGCCTTGTCGTGTTTGGAAGCGAGGCCTTTACGCAGGCGCCGCTCACTATGGACCATAAGGTTCTTCAGCAGTTTTTGCGTCTTACCGAGATTGGCATGGCAGGGCCCGAGACGGCGATTGGCGATGCCCTCGGCACAGCGATCAAGCGTCTCAAGGATGTTGAGGCACCCTCCAAAATTATCATCTTGCTAAGTGATGGAGGCAACACGGCGGGACAGATCGATCCCAAGGAAGCGGCACAGTTGGCCAAATCCCTAGGGGTGCGAATCTACACAATCGCTGTGGGGAGCAACGAGCCTGTGCCCTTTCCCTATCGCGGATTTTTTGGTCTGGAGTATCGCATGCAGCAAATCCAGACGGATACCGTACTCATGAAGGCGATCGCAGACATCACGGGGGGAGCCTTTTTTCAGGCGAAAGATACCGAAGGTCTGCGCGCGGTGTATGCAAAAATAGATAAGCTTGAAAAGCGGCAACAGGAATGGGAGCTGCCGCGCACAGCGCGTGAGCTAGCCTGGATACCGCTGAGCTTGGTACTGATTCTTCTGAGTCTCGAAGCGCTTTGGGCGCTCACGCCCTGGAGGGTGATCCCATGAACTACGCAGAGCCGCGTTGGCTCGTCCTGACCCTGCTTCCTCTCCTGTTTTGGGTGCTGTGGGGAGCGGGAGCTCAACGCTATCGGCAGCGCTTGCATGATGCTTTTCCTAAGATCTCGAGGGGGCCGCGGGGGTGGCAGCTCGGATCTTGGCTTCTCCAAAGTCTAGCGATTATTTTTGTGAGTCTTGCGCTGGCCAGGCCCCGTTGGGATTTTCGCTGGGAAGAGGTGAGAAAAAAAGGCTCAGATGTGGTCATCGCCTTGGATGTCTCGCGCAGTATGCTGGCGAATGATGTACCACCGAAGCGTTTAGATCAGTCGAAGTATGCTATCCGCGATATCCTCGAGGCCGCTCAGGGAGATCGTCTTGGACTGGTGTTGTTTTCAGGGGCTGCATTCATCCAGTGCCCCTTGACGAGCGATCGAGGAAGTTTTGCCCTGTTTTTGGAGCAGGCTAACACCGAGCTGATCCCTGTTCAGGGGACCGCGCTGGTGGATGCTTTGAAAAAAGCCGAAACTGCATTGCAAGACGGCGAAGAGTCGGGAAGTCAGGGCAAGGCTATCGTGCTCATGAGCGATGGCGAAGATCATGTCGGTGGTCTCGAGGACGTCATCGATGAGCTGAATAAAAAATCGATCCGCGTTCATACCGTTGCCGTAGGGGGGGCAGGTGCACCCATTCCGCTCCCAGAGGGAGGGTTTTTACGGGATAGCTCAGGGGGACTGGTCGTCAGTCGTGTCGATGAAGCTCCCTTACGTTTGCTAGCCGAAAAAACCGGAGGGAGCTTTCGTCGTCTGCAGAGCACTCAGGATTTTGCCGCGATCTATCGTAACGAGATTCGATCAAGCTCGGGTGAGAAAGAAACAATGTCTCGAGAACGAATCTGGAATGAGCGGCATATGGGAGCAAGTGCCTTAGCGCTTGCCTTTCTTGGTCTGGAAACGCTGTTCTTTCGACGGCGAAGACTACAAAAAAATTAAAAGATTCAGACTTTTATCAGATTGCGCAAGAAGGGTTGAGTAGGGCGTCTTTTGGGCGTATTTTGTCCTTGCTTGACGCTTCGCTCTTGCGTATGATCCGGTGCGCTGGCGCTCAAACCACAAGGGCTTGAGGCTCGCGATCCTCCCCAGACCTGAGGGCTTTTCATGAGCGAACTCTCCGTTCGGCAAAAGTTGGAAAAGGAAACCTTTCGCAATCTTCTTGTCTTAGGACTTGTGCTCGGTGCACTTGCGGTCTGCTTTTTGATGAGCCGTGGCGTAGGCTTGCAAAAGGTCTGGTGGGAACAGTCGAGTTCGACTGAGGAGCCATCGCAGACTTCGTCCTCTCCCTCGAAGCTTGGCGCGGCCAGCATAGGGGAAAATCGCTCGTCAGGTACACATGCATCGGCCTCACCAGAAGCAGACGTCCAGTTAAAGCAGGCTATGGGACTTATCGATCAGGGACGTTGGCAAGAGGCAGAGCCGCTTTTGGAAAGGCTGATAGCAGCTGAACCGACTCATGAAGGGGCTCTGATCGAACTGGCAACCTTAAAAATTATGGAGCGCAATGACCACAAAGCCGGTCGCGTGCTCTTAGAAAAAGCTTTGCGCCTCAACCCCAACAATGCTTCGGCTCTCGAAGAGCTTGTGAGCCTCTATGAAGAGGGGCGAGCTTGGGACGAAGGTCTCGTATTTTTGCAGTCGATTTCGGAGCCTTCAGCTGCCGTTGATTATGCCAAGGGTTCAGCTCTTTTAGGTCTTGGGCGTTCCGATGAAGCCATCGAAGCTTTGCAAAAAGCTATTTACGATGGTGACTATCGCGAGTTTGAGGCTAGGCGCAATCTGGTCGATGCCTTGAGCTCTGTTGGACGTTATGAGGAAGCCTTGCGTGAGTCGGAGCAGATTGTGCAAGGACCTTATCGGCTCCAAGAAGTACGCTTGGGTAAAATGCAAATGGCTCATATTCTCACGGAAATGCGCCGTTACCCCGAAGCCAGAAGAATGCTTCAAACCATGCTCGACAGTGACCCGTCGGATAAGTGGGTCGGAACGATGCTGCAAAGACTCGACGAGGCAGAAGCAGCCCGCTGAGCTCGTTCATCCTCATCCAGCAAAGTTCTTCTTCTCCCAAAAATCAAGAACCTCCATCCCTTGGAGGGGGTGGAGGCTTGAGGGGACCAAGGACTGAGTATTCAGCCTTGACTACTGTCGAGCAGCAGTCACATCTCAACGTTCGGCTGTCCCTGACAGAGCCTTAGAAAAATCTTCTAAGTCCTCGATATGTCTGCGTGTGCTGTGTGAATTCAGCCCTGAAGGCAGGATTGATGGGCCGCCCCTATCCTAAAGCTAAGTCGTTTGTGATACCATGGAGACAAAGCAATCTTATCCTATTTCGCTTAGGGTGGGCCGATGTCTGAAGCAGCTCAAAATCTCTCCGTAGGAAATACGACAACCCGCGAGGAACTCGATGTTCTGTTTCTCGAGATCATAGAGCAACTCGGGGAAGATGCCGTTGGGGGAGCCAGTCACTGTACCCAGGCGGTCTTCGAGCTTTCCGCTAAGTATATGGATAAGCCAGCGTTTGACACTCTTCGAAAATTCTACGATCTTTACTTCGATCGTGGTGAGTTAGAGAAAAAGAAGGATGAAGTGAACTCAGCGGTGACGGATATGGTTGAGTTCCTTCAAGAAAAGCTTGCTGCAGGCGAAGACATCAGCGAGTCGACCGAGTTTGAAGAGAGCGAAGAAATCAAAAGGCAGCGTCTGAGCCTTTCGGCCGTACAAAAGCAGCTCGAAGGGATTATAGTTCTCGACGCTGGTATCAAAGAAGAGATCCTGCCTGCGCTCAGTTCCATGCAGTTTGAAGATGCTGTGCGGCAGAGAATGCAGCACGCAGTGGCAGCCTGGTGGAAGGTCGTGGAAATCCTTCCCATGGAGTACTCAGGTGAAGAGCTGATCGATCTCGCGCGCACTATTGGCAATACGATGACTTCCATGGAAGAAATCCGGGATTTTTATCAGATTGTTCTCAAAGAGCAGCCGCCCGAGGGGAACGATCATCGTAGTGTGTTTATCGAGTTTTGAGCAAAGGGGATGCTATGGCCATTTCTTCTCAGGAACTGATCGACCGCCTTCGAGAATTCACGCATGCAAGCCTTCTATGGTGTGCACGTGAGTCCGAAAACAGTACCGGTAAAGTCACCGACGCGATCGATATGATTCTCGAAAAGACAGCGCGGGTCAGTCAGATTTCAGATGAAAGTCGTGCGGCCATGGAAGGCATTCAAAAGGCCATCAGCATACATATGGGTGATCACTCGCGTGAATCTCTGAGTGTCCTGATTCGTGGCTTGGAAGATATAGCCCACGAACACAATGAAATACAAACCCTCATCGCTCCCATCATTCAGTCTCTCGAGTTTCAGGATCGGCTGCGGCAAAACCTGGAAAACATGGATAAGATGCTTCCGCACTGGATTGAGTTTCGCAAGCATGTTCCCGATGAAATGACAGAAGAAGAGCTCAGGGTCTTCGGTCGCGAGCTGATGAAGTTCACGACTATGATCGCCGAGCGTGATGTCATTCGTAAGTTCATACCAGGACTTGAAGTCGAAACTCCTCCTCCCGATGTTGTGATGTTTTAAGTTGCCTCTTCGCTGCTGCTCTCAAGGGTATCCTGAGGCAGCGATAGCTTTTGTATCAGGCCATAGCTGAGTTCGAGTGAGCTGGCAATGGCTCTTAGGCTCATCCCTTGCTCCCGCTTCTCCTTGATCAAGGCCCTCAGTTCGGGCGTATCCATGGAAGGTTTACCAAGTTTAACTCCGCGCTGACGGGCTGCTTCCAGTCCGGCTTTTACGCGTGTAACGATGGTTTGGCGTTCGATTTCTGCGATCTCTGCAAAGGCAGCCAGCATAGTACGGCGAAAAGGATTCTCGTGCCCGAGGTTGAGCACGGGTTGGGTCACAGAAATAAATGCGACACCGGCCTCATCAAGGGTCAGTAGGGTCTTGATAGCTTCGGATGCATTACGGCTCAAACGATCCAAACGATAGACAAGAATCGTATCGATCTTACCTGCGAACGCATGGTCTAGGAGTTCTCTATAGCCAGGGCGGGTGCTGTCCGTTCCGCTCATCCCCTCATCTTGAAAGACCAAGGTGCGCTTGGGTTGCTTTTCTGGACTGAGCTTGGTGAGCCAGGTCTCTACCGCATGTTTTTGACTATCGAGGTCCTGCCTGTCGGTGGAAACTCGATAGTAGATGCCGATCACCTTCATGGTCTGACTCCTCAGTTTCTCAAGGTCTTTGATATCGTCCGACAGAGTGTGGAAACCTGTGTTAGAATTCTAGAATGAAATCTCCCTCTGGGCGACAAGGAGTTTAGCAATGAGCCGGCCCTTAAGCAATCACACAGTCCGAGAACCTGAACATATCGAAGGCATCCTTCGCGACCTCATTGGTAAATGGATGGAAGGTTACGTGCGTCCCACTGACGAGCGCAATCTCCTCGTGCGTTGCACCGTCGAAGCGCTGGTGCCCTCCTTTTCTCAGAGTCATCTGGCGCTCCATCACATGTCCCCCGAGGGACTCGAGCGGCTCAAGGTTCACAAGAGTATCGAACTTGAGTTTTCTGATCAATGGACGCGGGTGCGTTTTACCACGCAGATTCTTGAATTTCGAACCGACGGTCTTCTGATCAAAGCACCTCAGGAAGTGCAGGTCTATGAGCGACGGCAGTTTCTGCGCTATCGGACAGCGCTGCGAGCTGAAGAGCGCCCCCAGCTTTTGCACCGCGATGGGGCCGCAGCCCTGGATCGAGGCAATGTGCTCGATATCAGCGTGGGTGGGCTTTGTGTCGAGACAAAGTCGAAAGGCTTCGTCCAAAAATTTCGTCTGCAGCCTGAGGGCTTGCCCCTTCGCCTCCAATTGCCTGATGGGCAGCTGCACGAGATTCAGTGCCAGCTGCGTTGGGTGAAGCCTGAACCCAAGTCGGACGAGGAGCGGGAAATTACCCTGGGCTTGGCTTTTCATGAACCACCGCGTGAGGTTTTGCTGGCGATTGGCCGCTATATAAAGAGTGTGCAGGGGATGCAAGCCCGTGGAATCTAAAGTTCCCCGAAAGAGCGAGACCATCGTTCTCGCTGGACAATCGATTGCGCGTGGCGAAAGGCGCAAGCTTCAGCTTCACGTCGGCAAACTCTATGACAATACCGATATCAAAATCCCTTTGGAAGTTGTTCGAGGAAGTCTCGATGGTCCCACTCTGTTTGTCTCAGCGGCTGTGCATGGCGATGAGTTAAATGGAGTGGAAGTGTGTAAGCGCCTTTTGGATGTGCGCTTTTTGAGAGATCTCAGGGGTTGCTTGATCGTTATTCCTATTGTCAACGTGTTTGGCTTTAACAATCTTTCGCGCTATCTCCCCGATCGGCGTGATTTGAATCGTTCCTTTCCAGGCTCTCCCAATGGCTCTCTTGCCTCTCGCTTGGCTCACACCTTTATGCAGGAAGTGGTAGCTAAAGCTGACTATGGCATCGATTTGCACACGGGAGCCGTTCATCGCAAGAACCTGCCACAGATTCGTGCTGCGATCGACGATCCCAAAACTTTAAGTTTGGCCGAAGCCTTTGGTATTCCTGTGATCGTTCATTCGGAAGTACGCGACGGATCGCTGCGACAAGCAGTTCACGAGATGCAGATCCCTATTCTTCTATACGAAGGCGGTGAAGCTCTGCGCTATGATGAGCATGCGATTCGTGTGGCTTTGCATGGAATACTCAGCGTCATGCATGCGATAGGTATGCTCGATCCTCAGAAAAGACTCGGCAAATTTCAGCAAAAGCACGCGAGTCCCTTTATTGCTAAAAGCAGCCATTGGATTCGGGCTAATCGGAGTGGAATCCTCAAAACACTGACCAAAATTGGCGCCATGGTCCACAAGGACGAAGTAGTGGCCCTCATCTCGGATCCCTACGGTGATGATGTCGATATCGTCAAGGCGCGTTTGGATGGGGTGGTGATAGGTTCCAACCAACTGCCAGTCGTCTATGAAGGGGATGCCTTATTTCACGTGGCAAGTTTCCATGACCCTGAGCGGGTGGAAGAGTATCTAGCAGATCTTGAAGATTATCAGCCCATCTGAGCTTGGAAAGCCGAGGCTGAGCGGGAGCCCGCTCAGCTCTCGACGGAAAATCTCTTACTTCCCTTTAGGGGTCAGAAGAATCTCAACGCGACGGTTCGCTGCGCGACCTTCTTCTGTATTATTGTCGGCAATAGGTTGGCTCTGGCCGTAACCCACTGCATTGATACGAGCAGCAGCAACACCTTTGGCGCGCAACTGACCGGCGACAACATCAGCTCTTTGCTTCGAAAGAACTTGGTTGGCTTCTGGCTTACCGCGTGAATCGGTGTGACCCGAAACTTCGACAGCTGTGTCTTTGTATTCTTTAAGAACTTCACCTACGCTGTCCAGAACAGGCAAGAAAGAAGGCTGAAGATTAGACTTAGCTGTTTCGAAGGTGATGTTGCCAGGCATGTTGAGGACGATTTGATCGCCTTTACGCGTGACGCTCACGCCCGAGCTCTGGAGCTTTTGACGCAAAACAGATTCTTGCTTGTCCATGTAGTTACCGACGCCGCCACCGATCGCTGCACCTAGGGCCGCGCCAGCGATACGAGCGTTCTGACGAGTGTTCTTGTCGCCTTTGACTTGGTTACCCAAAACAACACCCGCGACTGCACCTGAAACAGCTCCGATTGTCGCAGAGGAGACTTCTTTTTCACCTGTGTAAGGATCTTGAGTGACACAAGCTGTGGTACCAAGGGCAACAATCAGGGAACCAAGAGCGAGTTTCAATTTCATGTGCAGTACTCCAGAAATTTAAGATGGATATGCGGGACTTTCGACTGCCGCAATCAGCAAAGCGACTCGACACACTATCCTTAAAGGAAGCGCTCTTGAAATGCAAAAAGCATTTAAGCCGCAGTTGTGCTCTGAGGGCCACAGGTCCTCAGGGCAGACCCGATGCTGCCAGAGCCTGGGTTTGAATGCAAGCCCTAATCATCTAACATTGTTCATAAAAGAGACTCCGCCCCAGAGTTTCTCCCTCAGGTCCGATGTTATGGATAGGGGGATTTATGGAGTTTCTGAGAGTAAAGCTATGCATTGTCTGCCTGAGCTGCCTCTGGGCGGGGAGTGAGACAGCCTGCAAAAGATCCCCAGAAACTCCACAAAGCCTATGGGCGCGAAGAGGCAGTGAGACCCTCAGACTCTCGCAACAAGCTCAAGAGCAGCTCGGACGGGAGCTGGCAATACAGGCTAGGGAACGGGCCTGGCTCTACGAACGCTTGATTGAGGCGCGACATCTTGAATCGGGGATGGTGGTCGAACGGGCTCATGACGGGCGCGCTCTCTCCCAATGTGACAGTCTGCTCTTTTCCAGTTTACGATTTGTCGCTTTGAAAAAGCTCGGCTGGCAAGATCGTGCCGACAAAGCTTGGCATGCTATCGAAAGGTCTTATCAGGGAGGACGCTGGATAAGGCATCCTCAGTGTGCTTTCAAGACGACTTCGCGCGATATGATCATCGGTTTGCTTTCGGCTCTGGTGCTCAAACCCCCTGGCTATCAATCCCAGCTCGTTAAGCTCCTTGACATCATCGAGGCCACCGATGGTTCTGTGGATCCAGGTCCGTTTTATGTGAGTCGTCTCAGTCCTGGCATCGCCGAGATCCTACGCCTGCTCAGCCTCGAGGCTGGACTTGCTCCTGAAACCCTGCCAGCTGAGGTGCGGGTAGGGTTTTCAACTCTCGAGTGGGATAGCTGGTGGGGGAGTCCTGGCTATACATCGCACCTCAATGCAATGGCTCTTTGGTTGGAGCGTGAGCTATGGCATCAGCGCTATGCCTTTCGCAGTCTAGGTGCGCCCTGGCGTGAAGGGCGAGCGCAACCGCAAGATGCAGAACGGATGCGGCAACGTTTTGCAGTCTTGAGCCAAGCCTTGGTGAAGGTCGACCCGGAGAATCTGTTTTTTCAGTATCTCGCAGCCGTTTCCGCCCAGGGTCGCCTGACTGCAGCTGCGCGCCTCGAGCTGCTCCAAAAACTTTTGGCAATGCCTCAATTTCCAGCGCAAACACTGCCGCGCAACTGTGATCGAGGGGCCGACTACCTTTGGCAGCGCTCGAGTCTTGAGTATCGAGCGGTTAGCAGCCTCTGCACCGAAGAGTTTACGGGGGTTGATTTTCTTTGGATGGTTGCCCTTCTCACCGACGAGAGCTCCGAAGATGGTTTTAAATAGGGATTCTAAAACACGAGAAAAGACGAGTATGAATAGATGCTTAGACGTTAGCCAGGGAAAGATCTCAAGCTTCGCGAAGGCTCGCCGTAAAGACTAGCATAGGCGCTTTTGCAACGAGTAACACCTGGATGAGGGAGTCATCGTGGATACGAAACCCAGGAAAATACCGAATATTCCCAGTGAGCTCTATGAGGCAAACCTCTGGAAGAGCATGCAGTTCATAGGCTTCGCATCCTTTCTTTACTTCGGTTTTGCGGCCTTTTCTTACCTCCTGGTAAGTTCGGCTCTTCCCCTGTATCTTGTCGTGCCCGGGGTTATTATCTGTACTATCTTTAGCGGACAGGGCCTTCACCTTCTGGGAATCTCGGGGCATGAAGGGTTCCACTTCACGCTTCATAAGAATAAAGATGTGAGCGCAAGCTTGGGCCTGTTTTTCTCGTCTGCTGCGATCGGACATTTCGATGTGGGCTTTTCCATCTCACACTGGAATCATCACTACTACGCGAACACCGACAAGGATCCCGATGCGCAGCTATTCGTAAAATTTACCAATGGTTTTGTGCGGGCTCTGGTCGCGCGACCAGCTGCTGGGCTCTTGTATGGACTCAATACCTTTAAAATCGCCTTCAACTTGCCTTTAGGATTTAAGGCTCCCTTTCCTATGTCTCGGAAAAAGCTGAGGCTCTATGCTTGGGCAAACGTGCTGACAGTCGCAGCATGGCTCGGGATTTACGCAGCGCTCTTTGCATTCAACCCACTTTACACCGTCCTTCTCATCGGATTGGGTCACTTCGGAGCCTTCTCTATCTCCGGTCTTCGTCCCTATCTTGAACATGCAGGTATGGGCAGAGAAAAGCTGGAACGAACCCGTTCCTATGTCCACCCAGCTTGGACAGCATTCTTCTTCTACATCAACTACCACACGGAACATCACCTTTTCCCCAATGTTCCATTCTTCAATCTTCCCAAGGTTCACGCTCTCATGAAAGAACACCACCTCTACGAGGGACTCTCGTATCCTGTGGCGGAGACGCGGTTTTGGGAAGCCCTGCGGGCAGCTTTCTGGGATTCCTATCCCGAAGCTTTCGTTCCTGAATCAGACACGGAAGCTGTCGGTATTGTCGATCCTAGCATTGCCCTTGAACGTAGCGCCTAGCCTACCCCGGTTCGCGGAGGTAAGCATTGTACACAGTCCCCCTGTGATTTGATCGCAGGGGGTATTTTTTTTCTTGAGATGGACAGAGCAGCTAGTTCTTCGCTACCTTGAGAGAGATGGGACAAGGAGCGGCTAGCATGAAGCATATTGGCGTTTACTATCGTGTTTCAACGGATAAACAGGACCTTGCGAGCCAAAAGACAGCGTTTCAAGCCTGGCACGACGCTCTCCCTGAAGTTTCTCGGCCGCTGTCGATCGAAGTCTTTCAGGATTTTGCTCAATCAGGTAAAAAAAGTCAGCGGGAAGCCTATCAGAAGCTGCTGCGTGCCGCTTTCGAACAAAGAATAGATACCATTGTCGTCTATAGGCTCGATCGTTTGAGTCGTAATGCGACAGAGGCTATTCAAGTCCTCCTCACCCTGGATCAGGCAGGCGTTGGCTTTGTGGCAATCACACAGCCTGTCCTCAACCTAGGCCTCGACAATCCCTTTCGTAGGACGATGCTTGCAGCCTTCTCTGAAATCGCAGAAATTGAGCGCGATACGATCGTCTCTCGGGTACGAAGCGGTCTTGAAGCTGCAAAAAGGCGAGGGGTTAAGCTCGGAAGGCCAAATAAGTTACAAAAAGAAGATCAGGTGCGGGTGCGTGCCCTCAGGGCTGAGGGCTGGACCTATCAGCAGATTGCCGATGAGCTCAACGTTAGTCACGGTACTGTGCAGAATTTAGCTAAGGGCCCCGATCGCTAAGAGGGGGCCACTCTTCTCAACTCTGGCAAAGGTCCTCTAGCGGAACTTATTCGTCGTCGAGTTCTTCTTCGCTCTCTTCATCGAGCATGAGATGAAGCTCTTGCAGCAAGTCGAGAAATGCCTTTCGGTTATCATGCGACCAGACTTCCATGGCGCGCGAGAGATGAAAGGGGCTTTCTTCCTGCTGCAGGTGCAGCAAGAGCTCGACTACGTGATCCTGTTCTTCTGTCAGATTTTCATCTTGGTAAGCACCAAAGATGATATCGAACAGTTCGTCGCCACTTTTGTCGCGGGGAGCCTCGTTAAAGCAGGGAAAACGCAGAGCCTGCTCAGCAAACAAAGCCGTGTCGACCTCGATCTCTTCGAGCTCTTCTTCTTCCTCTTCTTCTTCGTAATCTTCGATGTCAAGTTCGGCCGATGCAAGTTTCAGTTTATCGTTATCAAATTCGCTCATGAGATCCTCCCGTGACAGCAACGATAGATACGGAAAGCCCTCATTCTAGCAAAGGCTTTTCGGAAAAGCATGAAAAACCTGTGCAATCTACGTCATCTTATCGGCTTTGCGAAGAGCAGGAAAGAGAAGGCACCAGAGGAGAACGACAAGGCAGGTGCCAAGACCACCCCACACAACGGCAGGGACTGTGCCAAGCCATGCCGCCGTAAGACCAGACTCAAACTCGCCGAGTTCGTTGGAGGCCCCAATGAACACCATATTGACAGCATTCACTCGGCCTCGCACCTGTTCCGGCGTGAGGACTTGAACCAGAGTTGTGCGGATGACGACGCTGATCATATCGGTAGCACCTAGCATGGCGAGACAAAACAGCGACCATCCATAATGCGTCGAGAGCCCGAAGAGTATGGTGAAGAGGCCGAAGAGGAGAACCGAAACAAACATAAGAACGCCGACGTGTTTGCGGGGTGGCCACAAGGAAAGGAGCAGAGCCATTGCCAGAGCCCCCACAGCAGGTGCGCTGCGCATAGCACCAAGACCCGTGGGGCCGACCTTCAAAATCTCTCGAGCATAGATCGGGAGCAAAGCGACTGCGCCCCCAAGGAGGACGGCAAAAAGATCAAGTGAGAGGGCTCCGAGGACGATCTTTTCGCGCCAGACAAAACGTAGGCCCCCTAGCAGGTCAAGCTCGCGCTGCTGCTCGGGAGGGGCAAAGCTGGGAAGCTTGCTGATACCGAGCAAAGCCGCCCCAAGAGCAAGAGCGCAGGCTGCATAAAGCCAACGCAAAGAGCCAGAGGTGAGACTGACAATGAAGCCGGCAAGGGCAGGGCCAGCAATAATGCCGAACTGAAATACCGTTGAGTTGAGAGCGATCGCCTTGCTCAGATGCTCGGGTGCTACAAGCTGCGGCAGGTAAGAGCTTGTAGACGGGCCGCCATAAGCCCGCGCGACCCCTATGACCATGAGGATGGCATAGATGGCCCAAACGGAAGGGTTCGAAGAGTAAGTCCCGCTCCATAGAAACAGGCTGGCGGCCAAAAGCAAGCCCACCGAAAGGCTCATGAGGCGGCGTCGTGGATAACGATCAGCGGCCCGGCCCCCGGGCAGCGCAAAGAGCAGATTTGGAACAAAAATAGCGAGGCCTACATATCCGAGATGCATTGGGCTGTGAGTGATTTCATAGATCTGCCAGGCGACACCGACCGATTGCATCTGGATCGCTAGGGTTACGAGGAGGCGATAGCTGAGGTAGAGGAGGACCTTGGGATCCTTGAGCAGGGGATTTTGGAGCACGGATCTATCCTTGTGCAAACCATGAAAAAAAGATCGCGAGGCTTTTCCTTCGCGATCTTCCTAAGTCTACACTTATTTCATGAGGCGTGTGAGCTGTTGTTTTTCGTAATCTTCGAGCTGATCGAAGCCGTAGATCGATTGCGTGGTGGTCTGTGATTGCTGCTTTTCGACGCCGCGCATCATCATACAGAGATGCTGAGCTTGGACCTGTATCATCACAGCACGAGGATCGATGAGTTTGACGAGAGCATCCTGCAGCTGCTGGGTGATGCGCTCCTGAACCTGGACCCGACGCGCGAAGAGATTCACCAAGCGTGGGATCTTGGAAAGACCCAAGATTTTATCACGAGGAAAGTACACGACAGTCGCCTTGCCCCAGAAGGGTAGGAGATGATGCTCGCAGAGGGAATAAAACTCGACGTCTTCGACCGAAACGAGTCCTCGTCCCTCGGCGGCGAAGACACCCTTGCCAATAGCTTCTTCTGGGCTCATGTCATAGCCGCTGAAAAGCGCCTTATAAGCCTTCGCAAAACGTTGGGGCGTATCTTTGAGACCTTCTCGGTCGAGATTTTCTCCGGTCAGTTCGAGAATGCGACGACCCGCCTCGACAGCGTTCTGTTGATTGGCAAAGACCCGCGAAGTTTCGCGACTGAGATCTCCGAGCGACTCCTTGCTGAGCTCGCCTGGAGTTGGACGTGGGGGCTGCATCTTTTCTTTTCTCATAAGGACCTCATCTCTTGGTAGTGGTGCGTTCCTTTTATGCGGGGATCCGTTGTCTTTACTTTAGAGCCTGTTCGATAGCGCTCGAGAGTTCTTGACTGTCAGGTTCGACCGAAGAACGAAAGCGCTGACCGACCTTGCCGTTGCGATCCACCAGGAATTTTTCGAAGTTCCAGGCTATCTCGCCTTTGTCTGGACCTTGGTAGCCCTCAAGCAAGGCTTGGAACAGGGGATGCTTGTTCTTCCCAGTCACTTCTACCAGAGAAGCCATGGGAAATTTTACGCCATAATTGCGTTGGCAAAATTTCGCAGCTGCACCAGCTTCCTGGAATTCCTGACCGAAACTTTGTGAGGGAAAGCCCAGTATTACCAGGCCTTTTTGCTTATACTTCTCGTAGAGGCTTTGCAAGCCCTTAAACTGACCTGTGTACCCACAGTGCGAGGCCGTATTGACAATCAGGAGGGTCTTGCCCTGGTATTCCGCAAGGGTATGCGACTTGCCATCGAGGCCTTTGTAGCTGAGCTTCTCGATGGGTGCCGCAGCTAGAGCAGGCAAAGTACTGCTTATCCAGAGACTTATCACTATGAGCGAAGACTTCATCAGGACTCCCCCGACGTTGAAACTTCTTATCGGCATTTCCTTGTGTACAATATAATATTTGTATACAAAAAATATAGACAAAAATTGTGCATCAAAAAAACGTCAGGGGATTCGAGGGCTTAGATCACGGACGGACGGTCTCAAGGAAACGGTGAACTTGCAGAGGGTCAGCCGCGATAAGGCGCCAGAGGCCTTGATAGTGGGCAAGCTGCCAGCGTAGCAGAGCCTTGGGTTCGGTGTCGATACGAGCCTGCAGCTGGGCGTCACAGATTTCGGCGGTATCGCGTATCTGCTGGAAGCTTTCTCCAGTGAGAAGGTCGGTTTTGATAGTCAGGCCGATGCGGACGACATTCTCTGGGCTGAGTTCGCAGAAGGACGGGCCTTTGGTATAGCAGTGGGGGTGAGAAGCGAAGGCAAAGGTGCGCAACTGCTCGCAACTTGCGTTCTGGGTGTCGGTGAAGAAAGTCTCGAGCTCCTCTTGGAGACAGCTGCGGACCTCATCACGCCAAGCATCGCCGGATGCTGGAAAGAGTTCCGCTTCCAGTCGAGTGCGAGCTGGAGCAAAGCTCATGCCGGTAAATTTTTGGCAAAACCGTCGACCGTAACCAAGAGCGTAGCCCTGATCCCCACAGCTCAGACGCTGCGTATCGATGCAGGTATAGTAGTCGCAGCTGCCGATCAGTTGGCTGCAGGAGTCGGCCGCAAAGCTTTGGGGAAGCGCTAGGTAAGTAGCTAAAAATATAAGAAAAAAATTCAGGAGCGAGCGCATAGGAGGTCCTTTCTCTGGTTGAGGAGCCGTCTTATACAAAAGTGGCAGGGGGAAAGAAAGGCCAAAAAGGAAGTTTGCCGTCGCAAATTTCTCGAAGCTTGCTTAGTATCCGCGCATCTACCGCTCATCTCATACGGAGTACTCATGTCCCCGCGACTTCTTCGGACTCATTTGCCCTTCGTTCTCGGCCTGGTCCTTTCGGGTAACTCGCATCTAGGCTTTGCCAAAGCAAAAACATATGCCGAGCAGATTTATACAGGAGGAGACATCGTTACTGTCTCTGAGACTGCGGGCAACCCTGAGGCTCTCGCCATAGCAGACGGTAAGATCCTCGCCATCGGTTCTCAAAAGCAGATCGAAAAACTCTACCGCGGTCCCAAAACCAAACTCGTCTCCCTAGCAGGTAAAACTTTGCTTCCGGGCTTTATCGACGCCCATAGCCACTACTTCAGTTCGCTGAGCGTCGCTCATCAGGCGAACGTTTATGCTCCCCCCGCTGGACCCGCCAAGGATGTCGACACTCTGATCGCCACTCTGAAAGCCTTCAAGGAAAGCCAAAAGATAGGCAAAGGCGAGATCATTCAGGCCTATGGTTACGACGATACCGTCATGCCGGGGGGCCGTCTCTTGAATCGCGATGACCTTGATGCTGCATTTCCTGATAACCCTGTCTTGGTGGGGCACGTCTCGATGCACGGAGCTGTCCTGAACAGCCGTGCTTTGGAAAAATGGGGCATCACGGCCAGCACGCCGACACCTCCCGGTGGGATTATCGTTCGAAAGCCTGGGACGGAAGAGCCTTGGGGCCTCATCATGGAGACGGCCTTTCTGCCGATCTTCGCCCACCTGCCTAAGCCTTCGGCGGACGAAGAGGTCGCATGGAGTCTCGCGGGACAAAAGCTTTATGCTGAGGCAGGTATCACAACAGCTCACGAGGGAGCCACTCACGCCGATGAGCTTGCTCTCATGAAACGCGCAGCAAAAGCAGGGGCACATCTGATCGATATCGTGGCCTTTCCTTTTATTACCGACCTTGATGCTGTCCTCAAAGAGAATCCTGTCCAGACTTGGGGCACCTATCGCGATGGTCTTAAAATCGGGGGGGTAAAGATTACGATTGATGGTTCGCCCCAGGGACGGACAGCCTTTTTTCGTACCCCCTATCTGACGGGAGGACCGAGCGGTGAAAAAGATTGGCGAGGAGAACTCTCATTTCCCGAGACTATGATTACGCAGATGGTCAAGCGTGTGTACGGACTGGGTGTACCCTTGAATCTTCATGCCAACGGCGATGCAGCGATCGATGTGTTTTTGAAGGCGCATCAAGAAGCAGCCGCAGACGATCCCACGCGGGATAGGCATGTAACCATGATTCATTCGCAGTTTGTGCATCCCGAGCAGCTCGACAGCTTTGTCAGGTTTCATATTACGCCGTCCTTTTACACTCTGCACACCTACTACTTTGCTGAGGCCCACACTGCGAATCGCGGGGCTGCCGAGACCCAGTACATAAGTCCGTTTCGCGATGCTTTGAAGAAGGGGCTGCATCCCACCAATCACACCGATTTTGTGGTGGTTCCGCTCGATCAGATGTTTATGCTGCACTCGGCTGTCAATCGGGTGTCGAGAGCAGGCAACGTGATAGGGGCCGACCAACGTATCAGCCCGCTGGAAGGATTGCGTGCGATGACTTTGGATGCGGCTCGCCAGTATGGAGAAGAGGCTCAGAAGGGGAGTTTGGAAAAGGGTAAGCTCGCCGATCTTGTGATTCTCGATAAGAATCCTCTGAGCGTCGATCCTGCTGCCATCAAGGACATCAAAGTTCTCGAAACCATCAAGGCAGGAAAAACCATCTTTCGTCGCTAAGACGCAAGCTTCACGGAAAGCCCCCTATTTCGACTAAAGATAGGGATGAGTGTACCGAAGGGGACTGGTGTTCAAACTTGTGCTGTCGAGTTCTTCGACACACAGGGCAAAAGGAGAACCCATGCCCCAGTTTACCGAAGATAAAGAGCAAAGCACGCGTCTCATCTGGTATCTCGCCGGCTTTCTCAGCCTGGCCATCATGGGGATCACCTTAGCAGTTCTCATCGATAGAAGTTATTACCATGCAGCCAAAGTTGAGGCTGAACGTTACCAAAGTAGTAAGGCTCAAACAGTCGTCAACAAAATCAGAGGCTTTCTGTCCAGCGCTACCCAGCTGGCAGAAACTCTGCGGGTTCTTCTCGAAAAGTACGACGGATCGGATCGAAAGAGCATAGAAGAGTACCTCGATCGTATTTTGGAGAGCTCTCCTGAGGATCTCGTCTATGGCACTGGCGCTTGGTATGAGCCCTCTCGCTTTGAACAGGGAAATACCTACTTTGGGCCCTACGTTCACCGGGGTGAAAAACCAGGGGAACGTGTTCTGACCTACGAGTGGACCACCAAAGAGTACAACTTTCATCAGCAGGCTTGGTACCAAGCGGGTGTGCAGGCCAATGGCAAGCCTTCGTTCACGGAGCCCTATTTGGATGCTGGCATTGTTTATATGACGATGGCGCTTTCGTTTCGGGACCGAAAGGTGGGGAATCAGCGGGGCGTGATCTCAGTTGACATGATCCTGCCGCAGCTTCAGGTCTTGATCGATGCGGCCAATCAAAACAGCCGTGATGTCGTCTATATTGTCGGCAAATCCAACAAGATTTTGGCTTTCCCAGAGGCTGAGACTTTTTTGAAGTCGCAAAAAGCGCTGCGGCCTGAGGCAGCTTACGCGAGCATTCTCGACATTCCTGAAGCCTTCGGTGTGGGGACCGTTGCAGATCCTTTAGTGTACCGGAGTCAGATGGACGAAAATGAATGGAAGGTGGTTGTCGCAAGCCCTGAAAAGGTTATCCTGGCAGCCTATCATAGTACCAAAGTTCTGATCTATGTGTGCCTAGCTGCGTATCTCTTGGCCAGTGCGATCTGCTTTGGCTTGGTCTACTATTTTACTGAGAAGGTTCGAGTCTTAAAAGTGCGAGCCTTGGATGCGATCCGGCATGAAAAGAACCAGTTGGCCGCCATCGTCGACAATGTGAGCTTTGGCTTGTTAAGAGCAGACAAAAATGGAAAAGTTCAGGAAGGATTCTCTGCTTCGTGTACGCAGCTTCTTGCGTCTACGGAGCAAGGCCTCAAGCAAGCCCCTATAGCCAATATTCTGGGTCTGAGTGAGCGTGATCGAGAGAGCTTTCAAGTGTTTTATGCCCAAATCTTCGATCAGCCTTTCTTAGCTGAAGAAATGGTCAAAGAGTTGCCTTCGCGCTATCTTATTCAAGATCGCGCCCTCGATGTGGCGTCCTATCCTATCATGAAGGGAG
>CANGNB010000012.1 GCA_947454545.1 Oligoflexaceae bacterium | reverse complement strand
GAAAGGATCTATAAGCTGTTCTTGGCTGAGGCGATCGAAGGCATTTTGCCAGCGGGAAGAGCTCTTCGCAGGGGCTGCTTGGCCCCCGAGACCTGTGCTCAGCAGCAGAGCCAAGATTCTGTTTTTTTTAGTTTTTATTTGCCACATGCAACCCTCTCGTCCCTTAGGACGCCTATAAGGGTTATCGGCTATGTGGTAGGGGGCTTAAGGCTGCGGCAAACTTTTTTCCACAGACCTGGCTCTTGGCAAACTTGAATACTCGAGGCTTTCAACTGTATTGCGATGTACGCGTTCGAGGAGTCCATCAGGTTCGCGTTTCAGAACTAAGAAATCTATGCCTGCAGACAAAACTTTGAAAGACATATCGGCTTTATAAATCCGACTCCCAACGGGATAACTACTGATCCAAGATTTTTCGAGACTGATCGAATTGGAATCGATAACTTGTGGCACGTGCATTCCCCTCTTGCAAAGTTCGGGCAGAAAGCTCCCGAGAGCTGCCGACCCTTACACTGTCAGTGCTATCAAGTTTCGGGCTTAGGGGTCAAGTCAGCAGAGACAAAACACTCGAAATGCTTAGCATTCAAGCACTTTGACAAGATGTCGAACTCAGCTCGACGTGCTTAACGCGTCCTATCAACGGACTCAAGTTAGCATATATGTCTTCGAAGATGAGCTGTGCCCTTCCAAGTTTGCCCGCATGAACAGGTTGCGAGCGAAGGTTGTACCGGGTCTCAAAAAAGCTATTGTGGCGAACAACACGCAGCGAATACTCGCAAGTCGCTTGTTTCGCCTGTGCCCCCAGAGAAATTGCTGCGGTAAAGGGAGCCTGATCCAATTTGATTTCAGAAAGCAGACGAAAGTCTTCCACGGTAGCTAGAGGAGACCGCATCCGCGGAAGTTCGGTCGTATTTTTTAGGGCTTTCAGCACTTGCTCAAGGACCTGTGCCGTCAGTTGGGGGCGATCGAACCGAGTGGACTCTTGGCCTGCTTGGCATTCATCAGGGGTGTCTGGGGCTAGACCCAAAAGGATGCCTCTTCCCTTGTAACGCAGGACCAGAGGGGATCCGGGCGATACGCAGCGGCCTTCGACCTGCAGCTGCGTAGGACTTTGCTCGAGAAGTTGGGCGCGGTGTTGGCTGAGCTGACCGAAAGACTGGAGGTCACCCTCGGGAGCGTAAGAGTACGACCAGAGGGTCTGGCCGACGAGGACAGGAATGTCTTCGGTATTGAGACTCAGGGCGCGGTAGGGCTGCGGTGCCGATTCGCTAAGGCGAATCAGGCCTAAGCCCTCCCCTAATGCCTGGGTTTCCAGAACAGGCAGTAGCTTTCGTACAGGATGCTCGCGGGCTTGCCCAAGGACGACGTAACCCCGTTCTTGAGTGGCGGCAAGGCAGGTTTGGCGCGTGAGGACGAGATCGGATCCTATCAGAACTCCTGTGCAGGATGGGAGGCCAACGGTTGAAAGGGCGCTCTCTTCGAGTTCGGTGGTCATGTTGTCAAAGCTCAAACTCCGAAAACTTTGGAGCTGAGAATGGGAGACACAGGATTGTGCGAGCACAGCGGAAAGCAGCAGGAAACCTATCGGATGAAACCAGTGCTTCATGGGAGCTCACTTTCTTCTCTAGATCTGTCCAATAGATTGAGAAGAAAGCAGGAATCGTTCCTATGTGAGGCCGCTGAAAAGACAGGAGCTTAGCTCCTCTCCCTCTGTCTAGAGTTTAGACATCCTGTCGAACTGAGCTCCGTTTTTCCTTGAGGAATCTCTCTTTTAACGTGGGAAGCGTCAGGGGGTCTGTGGGGTTTAAAGGAACTACGGAACCAGAACGGTTATGGTCAGTAACAAGACGATCCCCTTTCCAGGCATTGTGAGCCCGACACAGGATTTGGAGATTCTTAAGTTCCGTCTTACCGCCTCGCGCCATGGGCACAATATGATCGACATCAAGGTAGCGCGTCTGTGGACAGCGCTGCCCTTCAGGACTCTGGTACTGACAGCGGAATTGAGCCGCTTCCAATAGCTTTTGCTTGAGACCTCGCGGGATATAACGTTGCGAGCTTTGATAGCTCTCCCAAAAATCTTGTCGCAAAGGGGCCGCTTGCTGAGGGTCGTGTCGCATCAGATAGGAGCGCACGAGTGTATCGAGAACGTCGACCCAATCCCCATCTCCAATCTGATGGGAAAGGATTTCTCGGGCTCGTTCGAGATCGTGGTGCAGCGTAGCAGGGATACGCAAGCGATAGTGATAAGCTTCCCGGCCTGCGTAACGCACTCGGGCTGAAGGTACCTTTTCGCCGTCTAGCGGCTGTTCGAGAAGATCGACAAGGGCCTTGTGGGCCGCCCTCTTGCTTTGACCCTCAACAGCGTTAAGCAGGCGATCCCAAGGCGTCGTTCCCAGGTGTGGACAAAGCATAGAGGCCAGAGTGAGATTGATGGCGCCGGAGGCCAAGGCCTCAAGCAACTGGGGAAACGAGAGCACCTGTCGCGCGACCTGGATACGCCTGTAGATGCAGCCTTCGGACAGACCAAATTCGACGCGACAAAATTCGAAGAGATTAGGATAACCCATGTGCAGGTGCAGGGCCCTTTTTTCTGCTTCCGCGAGTCCTCGCAGAAAAAGGCAGAGGGCTTGGCGATCCTTTTGATTGATCGCGTGCAGCTCCTGCAACAGGATACGATCGTCTAAACTTTGCCATTCCTTGTTTCGCATCGGCTCTCTCCCACAAGAACCTTCATCATGCGAATTTTACCCAAAGAACGCAAGCCCTGGGGGTTAACCGGCTGGAGAAAGCGGTGAACGACGTCCTGCAGCGTAGCGTGAAGAATCTTCAAAGCAGTTAGGCAAGCGGGTTTCGAGCGGCTGGTCATTGAGATGACACAGAGTGGTCTTCACGTAATAGTACGAAAGAATTTGGGGATAGCTCCAAGACTTTTGAGACGCAAGGGCAGCAGCCCCCATCTGGCTCATGCCGATGCCATGGCCATTGCCGATGCCTCTGAGCTCGACAAAGCTTTTGCTCTGCACTTGAATTTCAAACAGCAGAGAAGGAAGATTACCCACGAGACGTCGCAAATGCTGCAGGGGAAACGTTACAGCCCGCCCCTTCTGATCAAAAGCAGTCAAAAAACGCACACGCCCGGAAGGTGTGCGACCGGCAAGAGGCACGGTAATCTGGCGAAGGAGCTGCCCTTCTTTGAGGATCCCTGCTTCGATCAGCTCGCGTCCAAGTTCGTCGAGATCAATCTTTCGTTCCCAGATGCTATGCTTCATGGGAAGTCCTGCCGCTTCGGGCCTGGAAGCAGTGAAAGGAATGGGTCTATCCCAGACGGCTGTGGCCTCCTCTGTATGGCCTCCGCTTTCGGCATGATAGAAAGCCTGAATCACCTGTCCTTGATAGGTGAGGATTTGACCATCAGTCGCTTCTACAGCTGCGTCTGTCCTGGGGTGACGAAGTGAGGTGCCCGTATAGGCTTGAAACTGAATCGTATCATCCACATCCCAAAGCCGTCCGCTATTACTGCGTTGCGAGTTGAGGTAATGATAGACCGCATAAGTGCGAGCTGCCACGGCTTGAGTTTTGAGAGCCTCCATAGGCCAATCACGATAAACTTCTGAGGGGACCACGCCCCGTATGTACTCATCGAGGCTGACGAGGTTGATCGCTTCGATCGCCCCATCGCTGAGATGCAGATAAAGACGCCCTGTATACGTCAGCTCATTTTTTTGGCCACGCATCAGGCGAAAGCCCGCGGGGCATTGCAGCATGCGTCCTGCTCCCTCCCACTCCGGCGCTGAAAAGCGAAAACTGAGACCTCTTTTGAGAGCTTTACCGCTCGCGACCATCTGGTCGGCAGGAGCGGCAAAGAGGGTGCAAGGCTTATCTGATTCGACCAAGAGGCTATCACGGAGCTTATCGATGCCATGAGGGGGATAATCCCGCTCGTGAGGAAAGATCTTTACGCGAATCGCCGTTGCAGAATTCACCTTGGACCGCGAGAGGTCCAGCATGATGTGAGCCGCCTCGCTCTGGGCAATAGCCTGAGACATGTGGCTTGCTATCCACAGACATAAGCTTAAGCCTAGAGAACCCAATCGTTTCACACTATCCTCACGGACCAGTCAAAGTTAATGGGCTCCCTTTAGCATGGTGCTGGAATGGCTGTCTACCCTTATCCCAAACACCAAAACTTAGAGCTAGAAGATCAACGGCTTAGATTATGTACGCCAAAATAATACACCATTCTTTACCAGTCTCCTGTAACTAGCTGTTTCTAGGTTATTTAATTGTTTTTGTAAAATTCCATCCAAAAAAGCTTGACATGTAGTTTTGTCGTGGTAGAGTCCGATCAGCCTTACGGCTCTTTTGACGTGGAGAAGAAATTATGTTGTTTGTCGAAACCCTTGCCCAGTCTCATGCTCTTCGTGCCGCCGCAGCCGCCTCTAGCCAAGCCATGACAGCTCTTGATCCTTACCTCATCAAGAATGTTGGCGAAAATCTCAGCCTCGATGATCTTTCCCAAGCAGTGGGCATCTCGAAGTTCGCCCTGACCCGCCTCTTCCATAAGCGCTACGGTGTAGCTCCTATGCGTTGGCTGTGGTCTTTCCGAGCTCATCTCGCTCGCGATATCATCGAAATGGGCCTTGGCTTACCTTTGATGGATGTCCTCACCCTTTGTGGTTTCAATAGTCCTCAGCACTTTTCACGGTTTTTCCGTAAAACTTTCCGTCAAGCTCCCTCACGCTTGATGAAAGAGCAGAATTTACCTGAAGGTCCCAAAGATCTGCAAAAAGCTCGTCAAGATCTCTATGAGCGTTTTGAAGGGATCGTGACCCAATCGCTTGAGCGCTACAAGGCCAACTATCAGTTTGAAGTTGCTGCTGCAGAAGACGACAGCATGTCGCTCGAAGGCGCCTTCGAATCTGCGTCTATCTAAGGTTTTTTGAAGGGCTCCACGGTCTCTCCGAGACCGCAGCCCTCCTCACAGCTCTTCCTTTCATCCTCAGCCTTCAGCCTTCCCGCTTAGGTGCTTGCGTCCGCTGACTTGACGAAGTTCGCCCCCCCCTGCGACAATAAATTCAGAAATTTCCCTACATTCCTCAACGGATCCTTCCCTCAGCTTAGGAGAAAGCCTATGAAAGGCTGGACATGGCTTATGTGCGGCTGCACGTTAGCACCGAGTCTTTGGGCTGCGGAACAGCCACGCGCTTTTCTATCTCCGCGCAGTCTCGGCCGCGGTGATACGGGTCTTGCCTCCTACGATACCGTCGACAGCGCCCATATAAATCCAGCTTTGCTCAAGGATTCTACGAGCAGTGTTTCGCTGCGCTTTATGGAGATGGAAGGATTTGTCGGAAAAAACTCAGTCAACACAGTCTCAGAGCTGTTTTCGCTAGCCAATGTGAGCGATGGCTTGGGCTATCTGCGGGGCTTTGATTCAAAATTTGGCAAACGCCAGTACCTGCGGGGTCAGCTGACTCCGGTAGCCTTGCGTATCAAAAATTTTGAAATCGCTCCCTTCGTCTCCAATGGCTCCTGGTTGGAGCTTCGTGATCCCACCACCCCCCAGGCGAGTTTTCTCTCAGATACCATCGGTGGCCTTCAGGCCTCGCTGGGGCTGCAGCTCCCTGGCAATGTCAGTGCGGGCTTCACTGTCAAAGGGCTCGGTCGAGCCTACTTTGCAGGTAATCTCGCCTTTACGGATATCTTTGAATTTACGCCCCCATCACAAACCAAATTCACCGACCTTGTTCCCTCGCGTGTGGGAACTGGCTATGGTGCAGATCTTGGCCTGCTCTGGCAGGCCCGAACAAACCTCCGCCTCGGCCTCACCGTCATGGACCTTGGTGACACTTCGTTCACCTCCTCGAGCACGACAGATCCCGCTCCCCCCGCCCTTCAGCAGCAAGTAAATCTGGGTGCTCACCTGCGCAGCAAACTGGGTACTTGGGATCTCGACACCATGATCGAGGCTCACGACCTCGTCAATCGTCAAGCGACCAACCTGCTCCGCCACCTGAATCTTGGCACCGAACTCGCCCGGTCTCTCTACGGCAAGCATCACGACATTGGTCTTACTGCAGGTCTCCAGGAAGGCTACTTCACAGGGGGGGCCTTTGCTGATCTTTGGGTTGCTCGCCTGGAGCTTGCCAACTATGCCCTGGAAATTGGAGAAGGCGTCGGCCAGCGCATCGATCGTCGCTGGGCTTTGAGTTTGCAAACTAGCTTGAGCTTTTAAAAGGAGCCCCTATGCGCACAGCCTTGACTCGCTTCCTCAGCTGCTCGGTTCTGTGTCTTGCTACGGCAGGCTGTGACGTCAATGTGTTTGAATCCGTCGCCAGCAAAAATAGCGATGCCTATTGGCTGGAAGAGGCGCGCATTCAGATCGACCAAGAATCCTTCGGCGATGCCCTCGAAGCTCTCAACCATGTCGGCAGCGATAGCAACGAACTGCGCTTGATTCGCTCAGCCGCCCGCCTCGGTCAATCCGGTCTTAGTCTTTGGAGTGTTCTGCTTACAGCTATCGATGGCACGAGCTACAGCAAAACCGATACGACCTCGGGGACCGACCAGGTGTTCAACTCGATCTCTTCTGCAGTGGTCGGCACGGGTGAAACCAAAACCTCGCGCCTCGAAGCCCTGAGTTCAGCTGTCGAGGATTTGCTTGCCGCTCCTGACGCCTCGGCGGCACGGGTGCGGAATATGTCGTGCTTTCTCGCCGGTGTCATGGCTCTTCCCACTGTGGAAGATACGAACTCAGCAGTCCAAAGCACGATCAGCAGCCTCAATAGCATCGCTGCTACGACCAACACGAGCAACCCCAGTGCGAGCTGCCCTGACACCACCAATCTCACTTCGAGCCTTGCTCTCATAAGCTCAGCGCAAGCGCGCTTTGGACTTATTTTGAAAGCGACCGAAAGCTGCACCTTCCTTGATACGAGCAGTGGCAGCAGCTCTTTGAATGCTATCGAAATAGCCTTAAAGAAATTTTCGGCGCAGGCCGACAAAGGCTGCTCGTCCACACCAAGCTGCAGCGCGAACGATGCTGCCTGCAAAGCTTTAGGCTTGAACTGTGTGTACGAAGCCCTCAATGCAGATGGAGCCACTTCCAAAGCCAGCGACGGCACGGTCAGCTCCTGTGAGCTCGTCCAAAATTGTTTAGACCCCACACAATGCTTCTAAGCCCTAGCAAACAAAAAGTCCTCCTCTGCATGCAGAGGAGGACTCTATGGATGTCTGCCTTTCTCTAAGGCACAGGACTTTCGTCCTGCTCGTGGGTTCGCCTTGCTCAGCGGGGGCTTAGAGTGACCTCCACCACCGCATCCAAGGGCAAACTCACAAAGTCCAAGCGTTGTTGGTTGATCTGGTAGTCTTGAGTCGCCTGACCATTGACAGTCACGCGCCAGCGATACTGGCTCAGATCGAGATCCAGATTGCCGAGATCAAAGCTGGTCTGGTGTTCTTTTTCGTAGAGAAAGTTCACCGCAATCCCTTCATCAGCTAAGAATCGACAGCTTCTCATATCGATGCGTCCCTCAGAAATAACCGCCGAGCGACACAGACCGGAACGTTCGCCCTTCACTTGCACCGAAGCTGGCAGGTAAGCATAGGGTAATTCCAGTACGCGACTTTCCTCGACTCCTTGGGGGTAACGGACAAGAATGGAACGAAGGGGACGGAACTGACCGGCATCAAAAACCAGCTCATCGCCATCCACACTTACTCGCAAAGCCGTCCGAGTCTGAGCATCATAAACCTGAAGACCAGCCTTCTGACTGTCGGTGGCATAGATCGGATAGCGCAGGCGTGGAGCCGTCTCTTGGCTGAAGCTGACTTCGATCGCAGCCTGGTCGACGGGAGCCTGATTCAAAGTCATGATGCCACTGGCACTCTGATAGCTGTAAGCGCTGCTCGCGAGAACCTGCTGATTGACCTTGACCTGTAAGGTTCCGGCTTTGACAGGACCCCCGATGGTGAAGTCGCGTTTGAGTTCACCAGGGCGGCGATAAACGACCCGCACTTCTTGGACCTGGGGAGCTTGCGAAAAGTTCACAGTCTGGGTTGCTGCATCGAAGCTAAACGCCGTAGTCTTGGCTCCATCGAGATAGACCTGCAGTGTGCTCGGATCAGCGTCTTGAGTCAGAGCGAAAGACCGCTTAGGAGGCTGAGCAACAAAGCTGTACTGGACCTGGATCTGCGATCCGGCAGCAGGTGCTTGGAGAAATTCGAGGACGTTGCCGCGGACTTGATAGCCACTCGTTAGAAGGCTGCCATTGACGAAGACTTTAAGACTCGTCGCAGTGGGTGCATACTGAAGAGCAAATTGGGTCTTGAGGATGACACTCAGATCCTTACTGACCGACTGGAGGGTTTTGGAATAGTCCGTATCACAGATCGAACCCCAGCTCCCACCGGTTCGTGAGATCACGTCCGCATAGGTAGAACCCTTGTTGTAGCCTGTATTACAAGCACTTTGCAGCTGAGTTGGATGCCAGATCAGACCATAGACGCGAGCGTTCGTCCCTACCTGGCGAATCGAAGCGAGATAGTCGTAGAGATAGGCACTGCTAGCCCAGGGATCGGTGCCGCAGCCCTTGGCGTCCGAACAGTTGTCCTCGTCGCTCACGATCAGGACTGCGAGGGTCGATTGCTTGCGCACCCAAGAGCCGTTCGCGTTGCATTCGCCCTTGAGGCCCGAGACGGCTTGCAAGATGCCGCGTTCGTTTCCACTCCCCTGCGTACCGGCATTGACGGCCTGGGCAAAGAGAGCTGAAGCTTGAGCATCACCTTTTTTGATGAGACCCCGCAGGCAGCCTTCGGCTGGATCGGTCGTCACCACACCGATGCGCCAATCACTATCCTGGACATAGCTTAGCAAAGGCATGAGTTTATTGGAGAGATTGGCCTGTTCTTCTTTCATGGATCCCGAGTCATCGACAACCAGAAGGATATCGAGGAGTCCCGAGGGATTTTGGTTTTGGGTGAAGAGCTCCTGACGACTCTCTTGGGTCGAGCCTTGAGCGAAGCTTTCCGTAATTACCGGACGACTGATTTGGGTAAAGCTCAGGTTTTGAGTGATGAGATTGGAGTCCATGCTAAAGCGCTGCTCGAGCTGGCCACCCGCAAGATCGAGAGCCAAGCTCCCCTGCTCCATCTTAGACGCACGAAAACTCCAGCGCGCGTAGGGATTAAGCGGACCTTGGTCGGCCTCGCCGCGATCGGCTGGGGTTCTGTCATCATGCTCAGGATCGTTGTCGCCAGCACCGTGGTTTGGATCGAGGGCATCCCCTGAATATCCTTGACCTTCTCCGTTAGGACCTGCGGCCGCAAGCTCTTTAAAAGCTGGAGGTGGGGCATCGCAGCCACTGATAGAACTGAGAAGTAAGGGGCAAATGAGCGTCATACCCCAACGGGCGCGTATACTTCGCATGTGGTCTCTCCTCTAATGACAGCCATCCAAGCACGTTCTAAGGGTGGCTTCGGTTGTTAGCCGCGATCGGCAACTAAAAATACCGAACGGTAAGTCCTGTCTCCTCTTGAATACAGGCTTTAGACCGCTGTTCTTTAAAGCTTATTCCCTTAGGTTTTGAGCGAGCTAAAAAACATCTTTGTGACAAAAGCGAAAAAAAGTCCCCCTAAAGCATACGCCGGGGGATGGGATGGGAATTTTTTTTAAATTCATAAAAGGGGTAAGGATTAAGTTCTTTTCGGAACTTAGATCTTCGCAGGGGTCCTCTGTTCGACTTCGGAATGGATCATGGACGCGAGAAAAACCACAGCACGTTCGTTAAAATGTGCCCAAGGCACGACAAAGTCTGCGTGCCGCTTGTTGGGCTCGATATGTTTCTCATGCATGCTCTTCACTGTTCCAAGATACTGCGCGGCGCAGCTTTCAAAACTTCGCCCACGCTCGGCCATGTCACGGCGGATACGCCTTACAACGCGCACGTCTTGGTCGACATCGAGAAATATTTTGAGGTCAAAAAGTTTGAGGAGTTCGGGATAGCAAAGGGAAAAGATACCATCGACGATGATGATGCGGCTGGGCTCGAGGCGTTCGACCTCACTCGCACGCGTGTGAGTCGTGAAATCATAGCAAGGCCGATCGACTGCTAGACCGTTGCGCAACAGACTGATCTGTTCGTGTAAGAGATCGCGTTCGATGGCATCGGGATCGTCGAAATTATAGGCCCCTCGCTGCTCAACTGGCAGGTGTGAAAGGTCGCGGTAGTAGTGATCGATACTGATGATCTGGGGCCGCAAAACCTCTAGTCGATTCCAGAGCTTATGGACAAAGGTTGTCTTGCCTGAACCTGAACCACCTGACACAGCGATCATAAAGGGGGATTGCACGCGGAACTCCAGACATAATTCACGTCATTGCGGCACTAAGTACTCAGGACTGAGGCTAGGAAGCCTGCCCCTGAGAGGGTCGTATGCACTTATTTCGCCTGGGAGCGGAATCTAGGCCATGGCCGTCCTTTGAGCAAGCGAATATTCGAAGGCTTGCTTCAGGCTGCGACAGCTCTGAAGGCTCCTCAGACCGGACTCAGCACCTGGCCTCTTTTATCGCGGCCCAAAGGCCCCATAAAGCGCTCATCACCGAAGGTGTTCACATTCAGTCCAAAGCGCTGAGCAACACTCACAAGAAGGCCTTGATGCGGTGTGCAGCGGTGCTCATAATCGGACACTCGCGTGGTTTCATACTCAAACCAGCGTCCCATACCAAAGCCCCCACCGGCGATGAGGAAGGGAGCCGAATCACCAAGATGCTGGGGACTGCCCATTTCGGTGCCGACCATCACCAGGGTGCTATCCAAGATGCCGGCACTCTGCAGGCGCTCGAGAAGGTAGGCGAATTGCGTAAAAAACCAGCGCTGCGACTGCAGAAAAGCTTCTTGGATAGCAGGAGTTGCTGAGCCTTCAAAGCGTCCTCCGATACTGACGTTATGAGCAATCTGCGCGTGAAAGTTGGTGGTATCGAGCAGTGGCGAAGGACTCTGCCCGCGGCTGAGGGGATCGTTCGCGATGATTTTAGCCATATTATAGCTGCCATGGGAATGGGCCAAGAGCTCAAGGGTTGCGATGCGGGTGCCACCGCACTGCAGGGCCGCCACAGCAAGATCCATCTGTCTTTGAGTGAGTCTACCCGCATCCTCTTCGCGCGCCTGAAAGCCATCGACCATCAGCTCAGGCCGACTCTGACAGGTGAAGCTTGAGGTATTCTGCATCATGCCCGTCAGGGTTTCTTGGTGCATGCGGATCAGAGCCAACTCGTCGCCAGCGAGACGTTTTTCCATCTGACTCAACTGTCGACTCAGTGCCGCATGGAGGGCGAGCTGTTCTTGCTTACGCCGATCAGCATCGGCACTTCCGCCTTGGGGTACAAAATCAGCAAAGGCCTTCTCATAGGCCTTGCGAGGGTTACCAAGGACACTCAGCTTATTGGAATCACCGGAACCAGAGAAACATATGTTGCTCTGCGCATCATCGAGGCCTTGCGGGGCATTGTAGGCTAAAAAGCTGCCTAAGCGCAGGACCCGATCCGCCCCAAAGAGCTTGAGCGATAAAAGATAATCGAGAGATGCTGCGGCACCCTGCTCATCACCACGAGCGGCACCGGTAAAGGCCGAGGCTAAGCCTCCATGAGAGAACTGAGGACGTAGGATACTGGTCGGCTTGAGGTTTTCAAAGCCAAGGCCACTCAAGATATTAATCTTATCTTTGAAGCGCTCGAGCGGAGCGAGAACGGGAGAGTTTTGGAAAGTCAAAGTCCCATCACCGAGGCGCGTAGGCTCCCATGCACCGTTCACCAGGCCATGAGGAAACGAGAGCAGGAGCAGTTTTAGGGGGGCACCGCTCCCCGAAGCCTGTGCCATCAGCTTTTCCGTCGGCAAGAGGCTGCCTAAGGCTCCCGCCCACAGCGGACTGCAGGCCAAAAGACCTAGATCTTTTAAGAGGGCTCGTCTCGACTTTGCTTGCATAGCTTTCTCTCTTACTTACGCTTGATGAAACGTTCCGAACTCAACAGACGCGCAACATAGTCTGTGATGCTCTCGCTCGCCTGCACTTCTTGGGCTTCACAGGTCTGCGCGCCATAGATTTTTTGCTGAAAGAAACTGTCAAAACAGGCTGCTAGCTCAGCGCTTTCCGCCATACTCGTAATCAGCTCTTTGCTGCCGGCATAGTCCCGATCAAAGGACAGCCCGAGTTTCACGCTGGCCTTAGTATCGACGGCAACGCCATTATCGATACTTCGCCGTTGTCCCAGAGGATCAAAGCCTTCAAAGGCGAAGCCAAAGGGATCGATGCGGCTATGGCAGCTGGCACAGGCGGCATTTTTCGTGTGGGCTTCCAACTTCGCCCGGGTGGTTACGGCCCCTGCTTCGGGGAGATTGGTGCTGATCCCAGGAGGAGGCGGCGGCAAGCTCAGGCAGAGGAGGTTCCGCGCAATAGTCTTACCTACTTTTACTGGCGAAGTACTTTTATCACTTGCATGCGAAGCGATGAAGGCGCGCTGTTCGAGGATCCCTTTACGGCCTTGGTTTTCCGTTGTAAACAGCGAACTGAGGCTTCCTCCTTTGCGCAGCTGATTTTGAATAAAACTGAGGCTTTCGCGATAGACCGCCTTGCCATCATAGGAACCTGTCTTGCTCGCTGTTTCACTGGGAGCGAGCTCGAGCCAATCGGCAAAGAACTGCACCATGGGCTGGTCAATCTCTGTCGCTGCTGCCAAAAGACGACGAGCCTGCTGGGCGCGCACCTTGCTATCGAAGAGTTTCCCTTGCTGCGCCAGCGTCGTAAGTTCGGCATCGGGCGGAAACGAGGTCAGCGCATAGGCCATCGTTGCAGCGATCTCATAGGCGCTCATGTTGGCCCCAGAGGCCGCATCCCCAAGCTGGGATATATAAAGAAAATCGGGTGCTTGCAACACAAAGCGCAGCAGGGCCGGAAAGCTTCCGAGCAGGCGAAAGGCCGAGAGTTCATCATTGCTGAGCGGTCGACGAAACGCCTTGGCTCCAAATCGCTGAATACACTCATCGGTCAAAGCATCAGCAGCACAGCCGTAGGCGGCTCGCTTTTCGGGGCTGATTTTACTTACGACCGTTTCCGAAGCTTTTTGCAGACTAAAGGCCAGATTGCTGTCAATCGTTCGGGATTTTTGATCGTTGGCAAAAGCTAAGCGAGGATTGCCGTTGGCATCAAGGATAGTCCGGGGAGCTGGGATGCTCACCTGGATATCAACACCGGTCAGGTCGAGGACAGTGTTATGGTACTCACGCTCCGTGAGAAGATTTACACGCCGCGGCAGGGGTTCGGCATTGCAGAGTTTAGCCGTCCGATTGATCTGCTGATTGGCATTGCTGCGACAGGCTTGAAGGGCTGCAAAAAATTCGACCAGCTTGGGCTCATCACTGACTTCCCATTGCTTGCCACCGGCATGCTTCAAGGGGTCGCTGGCCTTCTGATAGATCGCCTTCGCATCGCCTCCGAGCATGCGGCTCAATGCCATGACATTGGCTTCGTCCTGATTCATCGCAAATTGTCCACTGAGAGCCCCGGACCGTCCAGCCGAGTGACAGGCGACACAGCGTTGTTCAATGATGGGCTTGAGCAGCTTTTGATAAGCTCCCAGAGCCTGATTGCAGTTACCAGCATCGGCTTTACCCTTATAACGACGGTGATCGACACTGTCCCCACCACAGGAAGAGAGCACTACGGCCAGCCCCATAAGGAGCCCTAACAGAGGGAATTTCATGCTTTACTCCGGCAACAACACAGCTCAGCAGATAAGAGCAACAACACAACAACAGCGCATGGTTCCCTGTCGAAAGATTCGACAGCTGAACAGCAGAGCTACGCGATAGACCCCTTGCGGGTATCTACCGGAGCCTTCAGAGGATAAGTTTGCAAGCTTTAGGCCAGAGGTCTCAAGGCTTGATAGTGTAGAGGGTGAGAGTTCCTGTCAGTTCGCTGTGAGTGCAGTCCCCGGGATCTTGATCGCCCCAGATAGCGAGCTGCACGCGAGCCGATTTTTGCTGAATCATCGCAGTGATGAGAGGACCTCCCTCTTGCTTTTGATCAAAAGCGAGAGGACCTTCTTGAGTCGCCTTGGGCCAACGGCAGGTGCTCGCTGAAGCACAGGAGGCTGTCGCTTCGGTATCGATGGCTACCCCGTAGAGTGAGCTCGGATCGAAAAGACCAGGCGTCGCACTGCTTGGATTGCGGGGTCCTGTCGCCTGGCTCGTAAAGAGAGTGTAGTCCTGAACATTGAGCTGAAGCACATCAGTATAGCGAAAACGATCGGCCGCTAACTGCAGGCGAAACCCACAGACCTGTTCGTTCGATGGCAGCGATACGTCCTGGGTCGAGGTCGCATAAGCGCTCAGGATTCCTGGACTCGCCGGGTGATGCGGGGTGATGCCAAACGAGCAGCCAGAGCGAGCGGCAAAGCGCAAGGCATAGCTGTGTTCGAGCAGTTGTATAGGACGATCACAGGTCTGCTTGAGTTGAAGTTCATTGGCGCTGGTCGGCCTCGGTACACTGCCCGATGAGGTGGATCGCGGGGTGGAGCTAGCACTGGAAGCTGAACTTTGCGCACTCGCCTCGCCTTCGCCGGGAGCATTCAGTTCACCAGGATTTTCGATCCCGTCAGAGTCGGATAGTTTTGGGCTCACGCCCTGGGTTGTGCGACAAGCGAAAAGACTCGCTCCCATGGCCAAGCAAAGGGCCTCTTTACGCATACTCCAACTCCTCTCTTTAGGCAGGCTCAGCCTGAGGTACTGCGAGGCTGGGCGCCTCACCTAAAAATTTTGCAAAGAGCCGAGCAAAGCGATGAGGCTCGGACACCATGAGGCCGTGACCGCTGCGATCAAAGCGGACGAGCTCGGATCCATGCCAATTCCGATGCATCCACAGGCTCGAGCCTTCGTGAAAGTAGCGTGACTGGGCTCCATAGGCTATCGTGGCAGGAACATGCAGGCTTTGAATGGCCGAACGAAAATCAAAGCCCTCGGTCACCAGATGTCCGTAAAGTTTGATAGAAAGATCTGGATGCGCTTTGGAAAGTTGGGCGGCAGCCAAAGGCAGATGTTTGGCGAACATGCGCAAAAAGCCATGAGGAAAAGCCTCCCACATCAGCCTGAGGAGAAGTCGTTCGTAAAGCCAACGACTTTCATGGGACCAGCCTTGCTGCTTATGGGTGTCGACAAGGTGCAGAGCATCAGCCGTCACACCTTTGTGAAAGCCAAAGCTCCAGTCGGGGCTATGGGCAAAGCGCGGCCCCATCTCGATATGAAGGTAATGGGCTACCCGCGGGCGCTCGGGGGAGCAGAGATGAGCCATACCTACCATGGCTCCCATGGAATAGCCGGCGATTTTCAGCTCATCACCCAATTGAAACTGCTCGCGAATCTCACATACATCTTGAGCCAGACGTTCGATAGGATGAGCCTCGTCATAGGTGCCCAAAGTCGATTTCCCATGGCCCCTGAGATCAGGGATGATAAATCGATACTTATGCTGCCAAATACGGGCGAGAGGCAACCACTGCCGCCCATCAAGGCCAAAGCCATGCAACAAAAGGACGGTTGGCCCTCTTCCTAGAGCGCGCACATGAATCTTGCATCCATCTGTGAGCGTGATCGAAGGCATAGGTCCTCCTCCCTGAGGCGAAGTCTTAGGTATACTCTCAACTTTAGTGTACCGTAAAAATCCGTTTCATCCACCCCAGACTCCACAAGCGGAAACGGTCGATGTAGGAATATGCCGCAGGAATCACCACCAAAGTCAAAGCTGTCGAGGAAATCAAGCCTCCGATCACAGCCACGCCCATGCTGGTACGCTGCGCGGAAGCCTCGTTCAAACCGATAGCAATCGGGAGCATGCCGGCGATCAGAGCAAAGGTCGTCATCAGAATCGGTCGAAGCCGGGTCCGCCCCGCGAGGATCATCGCCTCATTACGCTCCATGCCTTCACTCACCTTATGATTGGCGAAGTCCACCAAAAGGATTGAGTTTTTGATCGCCACCCCAAGCAGAAGGATACAACCGATCATCGAATAAAGATCCAGCGATTTCTGAGTTACATAGAGACCACCCAAGGCACCACAGATGGCCAAGGGTAAGACCAACATAATGGTAAAGGGCGTTACGAAGGACTCATAGAGGCTGGAAAGCACGAGATAAATGAAGATAACAGCCAGAACCAGAGCCACGATCAGGTTTTCCACCATCTCGGCAAAGCTCTCGGCCTGCCCCACGAAGGTAAAGGTCACACCTTCAGGAACTTTGATCGTACCGTTGGTGAGCAGATCCCGCGTCACTTGCATCGCGCGGGCCATACCAGCCCCACCTGGGGTCAAATCGGAGTTGACCTGAATATAGCGGGCGCGGTTCTGCCGGTTGATCGAGGTCGGACCCGTGGCTTCCTGAAATTTGGCAAAATCGCTGAGTCGGACGTTGGAAAAGTTCATGTTCGGGACGTGAATGGAGCTCCATTCCTTTTTGAGGTTGCGCTGAGTATCCTGCATCCTCAGACGAATATCATACTCTTCTCCTTGCACTCGAAATACAGCGGGTGTGATACCTTCCACTTGACCGCGAAGTTCGGCTCCAACTGTATTCGTAAGGACACCCAGGCGTTCAGCGCGTGCTTGATCCAAAGAGATCTGAACCTCGGGTTTTCCAGGACGATAGCCGATATCGACATCTTTGAGGGCCGGCTCTTCTTTGAGCTTGGCCTGCAGCTCCATCGCGACCTTTTCGATCTCTTTGAGATCCTGACCGACGATATTGACTGCAAAGGGGCGCATCCCCCCGGCCACCACATCGATATCCTTGACTATGGGATTCGCTGAGGCATAAGCCTGGAGCTTTTTGCGCAGCTCATCTTTAAATTCCGAAGTGTTCATATTCCGCTTTTTGCGGGGGACCAGTTCGACAAAAAATTCGGCCCAGTTGGGTTCGCCTTCGCGGCCAACGGTGAGGGCTGTGTGATCGACTTCAGCGAAACTGCGAATGGTTTGTTCGACGTCGAGTGCAACCTTCGCCATCTCATCGAGGCTGGTTCCCGGGGGAAGATCAAGACTCACCATAAACTCGCCAAAGTCCTGTGGCGGTAAGAAGGTCTTAGGGACGTACTTCGCAAGCATCAGGCTGCCAACAAAAAGTCCGATAGCCAAGAGGATGAACAGCGCCGGCATACGGATGACAGACTTAAGCAGCCAGGCATAAGCTTCTTCGAGCATATCCTGGAATTTAGAAAAGCCGCGCAGTAAAAAGCCGAGCGTATAGTAGTGGACACCCTTTTTATCGGAATGGTGGGAAGCCCCAGCAAGATAGGCTGAGAGCATGGGAGCGATCGTTAAAGCATCAAAAAGGGAAATGGCCATGGCAAAGCATATGGTGAGGCCAAACTCTTTGAAAAATTGGCCAACGATACCTTTGAGAAAAGCGATAGGTCCGAACACCGCGATCACAGCGAGCGTTGTCGCCACGACCGCCAGGGTCACCTCTACCGTCCCATTGTAAGCTGCATCTTTAGGCTTTTCGCCCATCTCGATATGACGAAAGATATTCTCGCGGACGACGATCGCATCATCGACCAAGAGTCCGACGGCTAAACTCAGGGCCAAGAGCGTCATCACGTTGATGGTGAAACCGCACGCGGCCATCAAGATGAAGGCACCCAGCAAAGAGTTGGGCAATGCTAAGCCGGTGATCATTGTCGAACGGCCATTGGCCAAGAAGAAATACACTACAAGGATGGTCAGGATGATACCGATAAAGATCGACTCTTCAACATCGTCAAGGTTGGCCTTGATCATCTTCGATCCATCGCGCACCATAGTGATCTTAGGAGCCCCGGGCATCTTATCGAGCTCAGACTGCAGCGCTGTAACCTTTTTGGCGACCTGATTGACCACAGCGACGGTATTCGCACCCGACTGTCGGTAGACGTTGATGAAGATCGAAGAGCGCCCGTTGAAAAAGGTTCGAGCAGTCTCATCGCGCATGGAGTCGCGGACTTCGGCTATATCGCGAATGCGCACAGGCACTTCATTGCCCAAAAAGTTGATCACCGTGTTGCCAATCTCAGCCAGCGAGCCATACTCCCCGAGGGTACGGTAGACGACTTCCTGCTTGCCTTCGACCACCTTCCCGGCCGGGATATTCATACCTGAGGCGCCCAGACGATTGGAGACCTGCATCACCGAAAGCTCGCGCTCCTTGAGCTTAGCCCGATCGAGCAGCACATGAATCTCGCGCTTACGACCACCAATGATATCGACCAGCCCCACGTTGGGCACCTGCTCGAGCTTGGTCCGTATGGTGAGATCGCCGAGTTCAAACAGCTTGGTCGCAGGGATATCGGCTTCAAGCGCAATGATAGCAACCGGCTGCTCGCTCGGTTCGATCCGTCGAATCACAGGCTCATCGATCCCATCGGGGAGCTTGCGCTTCGCGGCAGCGACTTTGTCTTTGATCTGCTGCTCGGCGTACTTTACATCCGTTTCCAGTGAAAATTCGCAGATGACGACGGAAAGCCCTTCACGGCTTATAGAACGCGCGTACTTGATCCCTGGGGACGAGCTGACCTGCTCCTCGATCACTTTAGAGACCAGCGTTTCGATCTCCTTGGGACCTGCCCCGGGATAAGTCGTATACACAGTAACGATAGGGAAAGTGATATTCGGGAACATGTCGACGCCAAGGCGCTTTAAAGAGAGAAAGCCGACCGTGAGCATCGCGATCACAATACAGGTGATGAAGACGGGCCTTCGTATGGACAGCGAAGCAAGATTCATAGGGCATCTCCGAAGGATTTCAGCTTAGCCTGAAGGCCGAGGATATCAGCTTTGGTTTTTATCGTAGCGAGCTGGGCATTGGCAAAGTCCTGCTCAAACATAATGATCTGATAGGTCGTCGAGCGGCCCCGCTGATGGCGCTCGCGCTCGTATTCCAGTTTTTGCTTTTGGGCCTGTTCGATTTCGTTAGAGAGCTGCAACCGTATCCTGGCATCTGCCAACTGGCGCTGCAGATCATCCCATTCCGTCTGCGCATTAAACTCTTTGGCTTCTCGCTCAGCTCGTGCAGCTTCCGAAGCTTTGACTAGACCACTGCGCTCACGGCTGATCAGATCGCGTCCAAGTGGGGTCGAAAACTTCACCCCAACGACTAGGGTTGGCTTGTCGGTCGAGACATTGCGGAAAGCTTGTCCCATGCTATCTTTTTGAGCTGAATTGAGACCTATCGTCGTAAAGATATCCAGCTGAGGCTTGAACTTTTCCCGATTGGCATCGACGTCGAGCTCTGAGACTTTTTCAAGCTGCTTGGAGATTTCGACATCAAGTCGCTTGACGCCTGAGGTTGCCGCGGGGGCATCATTGAGTACACGACTGCTGATGGGCTGGAGATCATCGACGTTCTCGCCCGGAACAGCCCGTAGAGCGTTGAGAGCACGCGCCACTTGCACCCGATCGCGCTTGGAGAGATCGAGCTCAAGACGTCTGGCTTTGACACCGGCTTCCGCCTGCAAGAGATCGGCTTTATCGGCAAGCTGCATGTTAACGCGCGACTGGACCCAGTCGCGGATTTTTTGAAAACGGCCTAATGCTTGTTCCTGCGCTCGCACCGCTTCGGTTGCGAGAGCCAGCTGCCAGTAGGTAAACTCGGCTTTGGTCCGAAGGAGGCGCCCCTTGTACTGTTCTCCCTGCCGCTGAGCCATGAGCCTAGCCTGAGTCGACTCGCGCACGGTATCAAAGTCTCGCCCCATCCCATTTTTCCAGAGAGGTTGGAGCAGTTCGAACTTGAGCTGAGCTTCCGAATAGGAGCTACTTTTCCCTAAAGGTGCCAAGGGGTTGGGAATATTAGGGGCAAGAAAGGGCGGCAGCGGATCGCGTTCGATATCGATATCATTGAGAGCATAAGTCACCTGACTTTGCAGACCAAAAGACCAGAGCTTTTGCACTCCAAAGCTCGCGCTACTTACAGCCGTAGACTTGCCAGCAAGCGCTGAAGCCTGAGGCTTTTCATCAACCTGTCGCACCAGCTGCGAAACAAATTGTGGGGCAAACATGATATCCGTCGAATCCTCGCGCAAGGCTGTGGACTCTATCGTGGCCATGGCTGCCTGGACCTCGTGATTTTTGGCACGAACCTGCGTCAAGTACTCTTCCAAAGAAAGAGTGCGACCGAACGCTTGGGGTTGGGTGAGTAACCACAATCCAAGACTCACTGAAAGCTGCCTGGGTATCCGGCTCATAAAGATCCTCATGATCGACGGTCTGCATCCCTTCCATTGTACCGGAAAGGTCGGCACCCGATAAACCTATGAAGCTGTGGCTGTTTTTTCCTATCCGAGACGATGGCCTCACGGTGCCGAAGGGGCGTCCTCTTGCCTCAAGACTGGTGCAAGCTGAGCTAGCACAAGGGGTCGTGATCGACTATGATCGCTTGCGTAAGACCTGATAGGAGAGCCTCAGTATGGACCATAGTCCGGGATTTTTAAAACTGGTCAGCGCGATTCTTGATCGTGTTCACGAAATAAGCACGACAGATCTGCTCTCTTGGCAGCGCGATGGCAAGACCTTTGTCCTCGTCGATGTGCGGGAAGAGTCGGAATGGGCCGCAGGGCATCTGCCCGGAGCCATCCACCTGGGGCGCGGCATACTCGAACGCGACATAGAAAAGGCGATACCCGATCCGAACGCTTGCCTCGTGCTTTACTGCGGTGGGGGTTATCGCTCAGCTCTCAGTGCGGAAAGTTTGCAGAAGATGGGCTACACCCAAGTTCACAGTCTTGCGGGTGGCTTTCGCCGCTGGACCGAAGAAGAGCAACGCGTCATCGTTCCGAGCCCCAAAGTTTGAGCCGGAAAGCCTTTTTCTTTTTGTCAGTTTACCAAGTTGCATTTCCCGCAATTGGGATCCACTCGCGCGGCAAGAGGGCCTCATCGGTCCCTGCCTAATTACAAATCATTGAATCTATTCACAAAAAAGACTGGCCCAGCTTTTGCTTTGTCTCTTTTGGAAGGAATCGACGCGCTTTGTCCCCTTGCGACACGCGCGAGATCACGCCTGACGAAGGGAGATAGTCATGACCAGCAGACCCCGTCCCATCATCCTAGGCCTCTTGCTCAATGAGAGCGATCACAGCCTGATCAAGGCAGCCGTAGCTTTAGCTCGTCGTCTTCAAAAGCCGCTCACGCTTGTCCATGCCGTGCGTCCGATCTTTCACTACCTGGGAGCGGGCGATGTCTCGATTAATCCGTACTATGGCTACGATAAAGTCCTCAATGATATGGAAGAGGAACAGGCCAAGACGCAACTTAAAGCTCTCGCCAAAGAAATTCCCGAAGACATCATCGTCGACACTCTCGTCATGCGCGATTACCCGGCTGAAGCTCTGGCGACTCTTGGAGCTGAGCTCCATGCCTCGCTCATTATCTGCGGCGTGCAGATCCCCCAAGAAAAGGGCATCCTGTCTGGATTCTCTACCGCCTTTTCGCTCGCCGCTCATGGCGAAATTCCTATTCTCATGCTGCCGCTGGGGGTTGAACTCGATCTGAGTGGTGATCTCCGCATTCTTATCGCTGACAATCTAGAAAAAGAAGGGCGAGCTGCCCTGGAAAATGCACTGTTCTTAGCTCACGCTCTGCAATGCAACGAAGTTTTGCATGCTCACATCTACCCTATCGATAAACATGAGATAGAACACCTGGTCGGACATATCCAAACCGCGATGAACGAGGGCAAAATCCCCATCCAACCAGAGTTCTCTGTTGAGACTTACAAGGAAGGTCTCAAACACCGGATCAAAGACGATCTCCTCTACCGCTTTCATAACAGCATCGGGGCTCAGGGGCTGATGTCTCGCTATCAGGTAGCTATCGCTTTCGGTTCGCCCAGCGAAGAGCTCCAAAAACTTGCCAAGGCTCACAAAGCTCAGATCATGATTTTTGGTCGACATCATCTTCTGCACAAAAAGAGCTTCGCCCTCGGCAAAATTCCGTACCAAGCTATGGTGGAAGAGCATATCGCCACACTTGTGGTACCCGATCAGGAACATGCTGCCCTCAACAAGGCCCATTAAGGGCGAAGGAGGTTTTCGATGCGTTGGCTCATGAAGGCTCTCCTCTGCGTAGGATGTTGGATATGGGAAACGGGGGCTAGCGGTGTCGTGCCCACGCGCGAAGTCCTCACCGTAGAGGCTCAAAGGGCTTACCTCCTGAGTGAACAGGAGCGCGTCCTTCCAGGAGCTTTTGTTATGGAGCAACGGTGCCCAGAGCCGCTGTGGCTTGATCCGACGCCTCGGAGTGATTGGGCGACCCTCGAGCTAGGCCTCAGCTACCCCTTGGGAACAGGGGCCAAAGCCGGTCTTCATCCCTACTCGCGCTACACATGTCCTCAGACCTCGCCGCCCCATCACCGCTAAACCGGCTGAAAACGCCTAAATCTTAGACAGGGGTCGCCGCTCTCCACAGAAAGGGGCGGCCCCCTCTCTTCTTAAAAAGCCCTCATGTCCGCTAAGATAGGACAGAGCTCACCCTTGGAGCTGAGTTTGCACAGGCCTGAGGCGAGCCCCTACCGTTTGGGCTCCGATGTTCCCTCAGCATCGCATCTTTGTGGCATCTGTGAGGCAAGTTGTCGTCGAAAGGAAGCAGCATCATGGCTCGTCGTCTTGCAAAAACCATCCAGTATTACTTCGGTCTCTTTGTGATCCTCATCGCTTTTTTAGGCTTTTTGGTGCGCATGAGCTTTGGCTCCGATCTCTCCTATGCGATCTTTGAAGCCACTCATTCCCAGATCGCTCCCGTGGGGAACGCTCACGCTTCGCACGAAAGTCACTGAGGCGGACGTTTGCCGAACTGCCGCCAAGTCTCGACCAAAAGCACCAGAGCTGGGATCAAAAATAGGGTGAAGAGGGTCGAAGTTACCGTCCCTCCCACGATCGCGATCCCCATACCGGTCCGCTGGGCTGAAGCTTCGTTCAGTCCGATAGCGATCGGGATACAGCCGGCGATCAGGGCCAAGCTGGTCATGAGAATGGGACGCAGTCGTCGTGTTGAAGCTTCGACGATGGCCGCGCGCTTGTCTTCGAGTGTGAGCAAGGACTCATCTTTCAAGCGATGATTCGCCGTATCGATCAGGAGAATAGAGTTCTTGGTCGCTACCCCTAAGAGCAGCAGAACTCCAATCACCGAGTAGATAAAGAGTCCGTCGTGAAAGAGCCAAAGGGCAAAGATGGCTCCGGAAATCGCCAGGGGTAAGCTCAAAATATTGAGCAGGGCCAAAAGGAAAGACTCGTAAAGGCTCGAAAGCACCAAGAACAGCAGCACTATCCCAAAGAGCATAGCCAAGCTCATACTTTCAGCCATCTCTTCGAAGCTCTCCGCATCGCCCTCATAGAGGCGGGTCACACCGGGAACCTCTTTGGCAACCTCGGCGAGGATCTGATCGACCTCTTGCATAATGTCCGTGATCCGCGAACCAGCCTTGAGATCGGCGACTATGCGCGTGGCATAGGCTCGATTGACCCTTTCGATCTTGGAAGGCGAGCGGACCTCAGCAAAGGAAGCCACCTTCCGAATATCAACGGGCGTCATGTTCACGTTGGGCACCAAAATATCCTGGCTTCTTAACAGCCAGAGGTCGGCACTGTCTTTGGTCGTCAGGTTGATGGGGTATTCATAGCCGCGCTCACGCAGATGCCCCACCTCAATGCCTTCGACCCGCGCTCGCATCTCGCTGCCGACAGTAAAGGGAGTCACTCCAAAGCGTTCGGCCTCGGCATCCTTGAGTCGAACTTGGAGCTCGCGACTCCCCGGTCGCAACTCAAAATCGGGGGCGATGAGACTTGGATTTTTCGAGAGCGCTGCAAAAACTTTTTGCGAGGCTTTTTCGAGTTCGCCCAAATCTTTGGTCTGCAGCACTAAGCTAAAGGGACGAAAGCCACCCCCGGTAATATCATTCTGCAAAACCCGCAGCTCCGTGCCGGCTGGCAAATCTTTGAGCGACTGCAGTTCATTGCGGATCACATCACGAATCTCGCTGGGCATATAGCCCTGGCGCTCTTTGGGTGCCTTGAGCCTAACGTAGATATCGGCTTTATGCACCTCCTGCAGCGCATTACCTACCGTTAAAACTGTATAGCTGACAAAGGGACTTTCCCCTATATAATGATCGACATAACGTGCGACCTTAGCCGTCGTTTCAAGGTTGGAACCTGAGGGCAGTTGAATGCGCACATTAAACTCGGGGGATTCATCGACGGGCAGAAAGCCTGAAGGTAGGCTGGTCACGCGCGTCGCCAAGCCAATAGAAATGGCGGTGATCACGACGATACTCACGAAGGGTGCCCGACTGGTCCAGCTCAGCAAACGCCCATAGCTACGCTCTAGCCAGCTCTGGAACCTATCGAAGGCTCTGAGCAGAAAGCCAAAAGGCGAAAAGCCGCCCTGACCATGCCCCTTAGCTCCCGCCCAGTAGGCGGAAAGCATAGGTGCCACGGCCATAGCATCGTAGAGACTCACGATCATAGCAAAGCAGACACTGAGACCGAACTCTCGAAAGAATTGTCCGGTGACCCCTTGGAGAAAGCCAACAGGACCAAACATCGAGATCACCGCAGCCGTCACAGCGACGACAGCCATGGCGACCTCGTTGGCTCCAAACACGGCAGCTTCCTTAGGGGGCATCCCCTGCTCGATGTGCTTAAAGATATTTTCACGGACGACGATCGCATCATCGACCAGTAGGCCGACACAAAGGGAAAGAGCGAGAAGAGTTAGGATATTGATAGAAAATCCAGCAACCGCCATAAGCACAAAAGCGCCGAGCAGAGAGTTGGGGATAGCAAAACCGGTGATCAGGGTGGAACGAAGAGATCCCAAGAACAGATAGACGATAAGGATAGTCAGAACCACCCCTATCGCAATCGATTCCCAGACATCATCAACGTTGTCGCGAATCATACGACTTCCATCGCGCACCAGGACGATCTCGGGGGTTTTGCCTTTGCGCTCTTTGTTGAGCTTTTCGACTTCTTTTTTGACCCGATCTGCAACCTCGAGGGTATTCGCACCCGATTGCCGATAGATCTGCAAGATAACGCCGCGCTTGTCACCATAAAAAGCTTGGGAGCGTTCGCGTGCGGCGGTATCGATGGCCTTGCCCATGTTACGAACCCGGATCGAGGTTTCCCCGTTCCCAAAAGCGATCACCTTATTTTCGATATCCTCGAGCGTCGCATACTGGCCCACGGCACGCAGCGACACCTCTTCGTTGCCGCTGATCAGATTACCGGCAGGGATGTTGCTCCCCCCATTTTTGAGGCTCTGGGCCATCTGCAAGAGGGGGATTCGATACTGCTCGACCTTAGCGGGATCGACGAGGATATCGATCTGCCGCTTTTTTTGGCCGATGATATCGATACGCCCGACCTTGGGAATACGAGCCAGGGCTGGTTTAAGTTCTTGTTCGACCCAGCTCCCCAACTCGACAGGGCTCATGCTATCCCCGCCCACAAAGAGGCCGACAACAGGCTGCTGAGAAGGATTGAAACGCTCGATCACTGGGTCTTTCACTTCAGCAGGAAAGCGCGAACGGGCCAGTGCCACGCGATCGCGGAGCCTTTGTTCGACCGCATCCATGTTCATGCCGGTACGAAACTCAACCCACACCAAAGACAGGGAGTCCTGGCTACTGGCGGCTATCTTTTTTACGCCCTCGATTGTGGCTAGTTCATCTTCAAGGGGTTTGGAGACCGAGAGTTCGACCTCGCGCGGGCCTGCTCCCGGATACAAGGTCGTCACCGAAAGAAAAGGGACGTTGGTCTCAGGGAAAAGGCTGACGGGCAGCTTTTTTAAGCTGACCAGGCCGGTAAAAACCATCAGCAAGACAATGCTCGAAATGAAGACCGGTCGCTTGACCGAAAGCGAAGGAAGACTCATGAGCGCACCTCGTAGAGTTTCAGCTGAGTCAAGAGTTCAAGGCGCTGACCACGCAGCATAAGGAGCTGTTCGCGCGATTCAAAGAGCTGCTGTTCAGCTTGGATCAGATCAAAGGTCGTCGCGCGTCCCTGTTTTTGGCGGCGGCGCTCGGCTTCGAGCCGTTCTTCCTGCTTGGAAATGAGCGTTCTTAGGACCCGCTGCTGATCTCCTAGGCGCTGCATCTGCTCTTGGATCAACTGGCGATCGCGTTCCGCCTCAACTTGAGCTCGCCGGAGCTCAAGCTCACGCGCGGCTAGCTGAGCCGAAAGCGCTTCGCGACCGCGACGCTGAGTGCCTTGATCCAAGGGCACCGCTAAGTTTAAGCCCAAGACGCGGGTCGCGCAGGCCGTAGGATCTGCACAACGCTGGGTGTCATCATCGTCGGCTCGTTTTTGAAAGGTCTGGTACTGAGCTGTTAGCTTGAGTTCCGGGCGATAAGCTTCGCGCTGCAAGGACAGATCGGCTTTCTGTGCTTGGAGGAAGGCTTCGCGTGCCCCGACATCACCGCGTTGCCCCAAGGTGCGAGGCGCCTGAATTTGAGTCTCAAGACGGTTGAGCCCTTCGACACGCAGCCCATTGGGGCGTTCTTCAAGGACCGCAAAGAGCTGCTGGCGCAGACTCTCCAGCTGCAGCTCGCGCTGCTCATAGCCGAGTTTTCGGGCCTCTAAGGCCACTTCTGCTTCGGACTGATGCACGCTCTCCAGGAGGCGATCGCGAACCTGACGGGACGCCCAGTTCACAAGGCTTTCCCCTTGACGCACCAATTCGGTTTGAATCTGCAAAGCCTCTTGCAGCTGAGCAAAGCGAATAAAAAGCAGCTGCGCCTCGACCAAAAGTCGCTGCTCGTCGAAGGCTGCCAAGAGCTTTTCGCCCTGGGAACTTGCCTCTAATGCTTCCCGTTGAAAGCGCTGCTCGCGACCGAGGCCGTTGCGAAGCAGAGCCCATTCAAGCTCGACGGCTCCGCCGCGTTTTTCGAGGCTCATGTCCGGAGAGGGCATGGCCAGAGCGTGACGCATGAGAGAGGTATCGCTAAAGCCATAAACGCGCGAACGCAGACCAAAGCTCCACTGCTTTTGCAAACCGAGCGTAAGGCGCCGACTCTGACGATCGGTACCATTGAAGTTCGGGGTCAGCACCGGACTTTTATCACTCGCCCAAAGGGCATCACTGAAGACTTCGGTGCTGCTCACCCGTTCGGCATCCGCACGCTTTTGTTCGGAAGCTTCCTGCAGTTTATCTTGCGCCTTGAACGCGCTATTTTGAGCGGAGACTTTGCGTATAAATTCGCTGAGAGTGATTTCACGCTGGGCAAAAGCTTTGGTGGCCAGCATAAAACTTAAAACAAAGGTCATTCGTCCCAACATCTTCGACACTCCCTATCCCTGGGAACAAGCCCGCGGACGCCGGCCCAGGACGGGCCGTGAGGGGTATCGGCTAGGGATGGAATAACTTGATCTGACGCAAGCTTAGAGCCTGGGCGGCTGGGTTTCAGGTCAGCTCGAAGACCAAAAATTCGGCGTCCTCATGGGCCTGAAACTTGAGAATTTCTTCTCGACTCACCCCCAAGCCATCGCCTGACTTTAAGTCCGAAGTTCCGGCAGTAATGCGTCCAGAGATGAGCTGCACCCAAGCATGCTTCTCCGGAGCAAGCGGCAAGGAAAGCTCTTTGCCTGCCGTGAGGCAAGCGTAAAAGAGACGGGCGTCCTGATTGAGGTTCAAGGG
>CANGNB010000011.1 GCA_947454545.1 Oligoflexaceae bacterium | reverse complement strand
GGCGACGGCTAAATCGGAAGACTGATGTTTGGCACAAGAGACACTGAAGAGCGTAAGAACCACTGCGGCATGCGATCGTGCAAAAGGCAACATAGGGCATCCCTCTCGAATAGGACTCCAGCCCGTTCGAAAAGCCAAAAATAGGCCATTTAAGATCTCTTAAATATTCATATGTTACAGTATGGTCCTGCAGAAGATTTTGTCTATAAAGATAACACTGTGCGCTGTCCTAATCGACTCCCTCGTTCTCCTCAATAACGGGAGTCACTTCTATGCTCCAAGACTCTTCACCAAAGCGAAGTTCAAAGAGATAGGAGCTGGAATGGAGAATATGGTTAAGGCGCTTGAGGGCCAGCTCTTGCTCTCCTTCAGAGATTTTCAGTATCCCACTGATTAAAAGGCGATAGCTATTGTCCTTTGGTTGACTGTCGTAGAGAACGAGCTCTTCGCGTCCATGCTCGAGCGCAAGCGCCATAACAAATTCAAGAGCATGAATCAAAAGCGCTTCATTCCCTATGATTTTTGATTCTTTCAGGAGTCGAGACCGATACTGAATGCGTGCCAGTTGGAGCTGGGATTCAACTTCCCCTAATCGTTGCAGCAGTGTTGTCATGAGCTGCTCCAGCACAATATCAGAGACGGGATTCCCATCGATACCACTCAAAATTCTTATATCACGCACAGCTTTCGAAGCCCTTTTCAGCCCATTATCCATAGTCTCCATGGCAGCCAGGGCTTGTAGACCGAGGGCCTTCACAGACAGTTGAACCCTGTAGAGATCAGGTTGATTGGGATCCTCTTCTCCTAATAGAGAATGGAGCAAATCATTGTATTGGCTGAGGTCCAAGCTTAAGGACTCTTTGCTGGTTTGAATATAGTTCAGAGGATTATTGATGTTATGCGCGACTGTTGCAGCGAGTATCAAACGTTCTTCCGTCTCAAAGAGCAGATTTTTCTGGATATCTGCATTTTGCTCGGCGAGTTCGCGCGCTGCTTGAGCCATACGCTCTGTTCGTATCATGATGAGATAAGACTGAACAATGAAAAACATACTCACACCAAAAGGAACAGCTTGAAGGTCCACCCAACTCAAAATAAACACAAACACTATATCCCAGACTAGAACTCCAAACAGAAGACTATAGCCAAACAGCGCAATATGGATATCTGGCTGTTTTCTAAAGAAAGCTCGTAACAAAATATAAGAACTCATTGCCGCCAAAAGTAGGCTAAACACCTGAAACGCCAGCAAGATTTCTGAATACACTGTATAAGTTAAGTTCAGAACTGTGAGCGTAAACACCACGACCAAAAACTTCAAAATCTGTTCGATGACTTGTGAATGCGCCCCGACAGGGAAGGTTCTTTGCAAAAAAAGAAATATGAAATAGGGAGCCAAGCAAATCGGCAGATACTCACACTTACGTAAGATTTCAAAGGCTTCTTCTGAAAACATCTGCCGAAACACATAGGATGTGCCGAGTATTCTAAGGATCATCATAAAGGCCGCAAGAGCCAAATATAAAGCTGCTTTGTCTCTGGGACGCATGAACCAAACCGTAAGATTGTATACCCCTACCAATATCCCAACCGTAAGCGCAAACAGATCTACGCTTAAAAACATCATCTGCCTCGACAGCACCCCGTCTCCCAAGGAAATCTGGGGGCTAAAGATAAATCCCCCATAGGGTCCACCGAAAGTCTGAGTTTGAATGGTGATGTCGACTCTTTTGTTTCCGCTGGGAAATATTGGCAGCATGATGTCCCGCAGAGCATCACGCCCCCCATTGGGATCAATGTGGCCTGTGTTATAGTCCGCTAAGACTTTGAAATCCTCCCCCTCGGTAACAATCAAGCGGCGTGCGCCCACCTGTCCTGGAATAGAGAGATAATAGCCACGTGGATGGGCACTTAGGCCTATGAGGCTCATTCTGTAGGTTGCTAGACCCTTGGCTGGGAACTTCGGAAATCCCTCACCAGCCATATGATTCCAAGGGCGAATGCGCGGCATAATCAAAGCTTGAGCAGTGGATACTTGCTGAGGCACAAGGAGCTCACCCCAATAAAAGTCCCATGGGCCGGACAGCTTAAAAACCTCGCCCTCGATCCTGAGCTGAGAGAGGTCCAAATGACTTGAAGCAAACTCCGCCCTCATCTCAAAGGGCTTTAGCAGGAGGAAGAACAACCCTAAAGCAGCTAAGAGTTGTAGTCTGGATTTGGAATAGAATTCGGCCTTTGTCACCCTGGTCCACCACACTATAAAAAAAGACTATCATGGATAGCCTAGACATTTCGTGTATCGACCAACGTGATAAAAACCTTGACTGTCTCTTGATGAAAGATTGGAATGTCCCTAATAAAGCTTAGGGGCCAGTACAAACAGCTCCAGGATTCGTTCCTGCATCCGGAATACCAGCTCCAGCAGCATTGGCTCGACCGATGAGTTCTCGAATCAGCGGTCGATTGATATCAACGTAGGCTGCAAAATAGATCGGACTTGCCTGCATGGTATCAACACCACCAACAGAGAGTGTCCCAGCTATAGATCCATTGACCAAAAGAGGACCACCGGAATCTCCGCTGTTATTGACCGCCTTCGAACTCCCTGCAGCCTGCGCCTCAGTCTTACTGTAGCCCCCAACATAGATATTGACCTCTTCATCACCAGCGATGACTTGGGTCGAGCCTTTGTGTTTGCTGGCGTCATACTGGGGATCTAGTTCTGCATCGGGATAGGAGGTCAAACCATAGGCCACAAGATCAACCTTGGTGCCGGGAGCAGGGCGCTGCGCTTCTATCCCGAGATAAGAACGCGTCAGACCTTTTGGAAAGATAAGGATAGCGACATCTTGAGCGACACTCGTGGGGTCCTGAGCATCGATCGCTTCACCCACAGGGCCGACGGCAAAGGCTGCTTGGGCTGCAACCATTCCGGAAGGCTTCTGAGAGCTGTCAAAGTCGATCTTTGCCCCTGGGACATAGCTGACTCCCCCATTGGCGCTGCTATCGATACAGTGCGCTGCGGTCATCACAGCCGTCGGGCTGATGAAGGTTCCTGTACAAATGCTCGCCCCATCTGCTGTTAAGGCCAACAGACGAACAACTGCGGGGTAATCCTGGGTAGGCACACCATTGGCGAGATGGAGACAGCCACTTCCTCCCGAATCCCCCGGGAGCTCTTGCGGGGCAGGAGAGGCACTTTTCTTCGAGGAATCACAGGCTTGCAGGGTCAAAATCAGGAGAATAGCACGCGCTGTGTATGGACCCTTCACTTCAGCCTCCCCCTTCAGATTCTTGGAACTTACCAGGGGGAGATCGGCAGAACATGGCTTCGTATAAAGGCTAAATCGAGGAGTCGCATCATTCTCAAATGAGTGCAAAACTGACTTTAAGGTAACTTTTCCTGCACCTTTAGTCCTCTTATCCCGCTTCATGCGAATCCGTGTGCAGGTGCTGCATTTCAAGCTTGCCATCTGGACTGTCTGGGCCTTTGCCAACACTGGGGGTCCCAGGTGCGACACCAGGAGGAGTACTCCCTGGGGCCACCGCTGGCAGCGTCATCAGATCTTCCTTGGGTAGGGCTTGCTCCTCTTCGGGCGTCAAATTACGCGCAGAAGCATTTCGATCGTCTTTCCCGTGAAAAGTGGGAAGTAGAGTGTCGCTATCGGCTGCTTCCGGATTTTTGAGGGATGATTCTTGGGTGTGAACAGCCTGCGTATCCGAGGGCGTCACCTCGTGGGAATGCTTGCCTCCGAATTTTCTATAGAGAAGGAAGACAAGGATGAGCACCGCGCCTAAGAGATAAAGGTATGACAACGCCGATTTGGGCTTGGATAGTTTTTGATTCAAGCGCATGGCCCTCCCTTTAGAGATTCACTTTCCAAAGCAGCACGCGAGCCTCATCCGCTTTTGAATAATACTTATAATCATGGACATTCAGATTGTAGGAATAGGAGCGATACCATCCCCCCTTATCGATACTGATGGAGCTCGCATCACGGGCTGTGAGGGTGATGTAAGAGTAGGCCATGGCATTGATAAAGCCATTCGCTGCCCCATAGGCAAAGGTGTTATTCGTCCAGCACAGAAACACGTTGCTCCCATCGCGACAGTAGGTGACATAGTCAAAGGAGTTGGTGCCCAGTCCGTGCTGTATCGTCGCCGGAACTGTGACCCAACCACTGTCAAAATCAGGCTTCGGAAAGCCCTTGCTTGAGGTTTTAGGACAAATCGTCTGTGGGCTCGGCTGGAGCAGCGCCAGAGGAGAATTCCAGGTGTAGGTGGTCTGAGTCAGAGGATCGGGAAGAAATTGAGCTGTATCTGTTGAATTTACCGTGCCACCGGCTTTAAGACGAACCGCTCGGACGACAAGTCCCTTATTATTGGGACTGCACTCAGCCCGAACCGTCCAATTACCAAACTTAGTTCCCGTTGGCTCGACTATAGTTTTTTTAGACCCGTTATAGTTTTTATAGAGCGGAACGAAGGTCGAAGAGGGACAGGTGAGATCCGAATACGAATAGGCACAGGAAACCTGGCGCTGAAAGTACTCCAGCAGCGCCTGTCGGTCAGCTGTGAGCGAAGCATGCTGCTGTTCTTTTTTACTAAAGATTGAGGCATCGTTATAGACAAGGTAAGCGATCATACCAGCTGAAATAAACGCGGAAAGCACAAAGAGAACTATACCCTCTTCACCACTACCTGGTTTGCGACTCATGACGCTGGCATCCCTTCTCCCCTTCCTACAAAAAATGCGCTATCATAGGAAGGACACTTTGGCTACTCTAGCTGAAGCCTACTACTCAAAGAGTATAGCATGAACTCACTCGCATCTGTACTTGTGGGCGTGAGCTTAACAGGCGTTCTCATCGCCTTAGGAACGGCAGACTTTGTCAGAAGCAGCAAGAAAATCGATAAGTTAAAACTTGAAGGTGAGCTCCTTGCTCTCCGCGGTCGCCTGATCAATTTCGTCGACTGTGACAACTCACTTGCAGCTTATGACTGCTCGAGTCCGGGAAAACTGATCACGCTGCGGGATAACAATGGCGATGTGCTCTATTCTGGAAGCGGAGCTGGCACGAAATTTGGAGATTGGACTGTCCGTGCCGAGTGTTCATCGAGCAAAGATGGACTGCTGATTCGTGCAGCTCGACTTCGCCCTTCGGGCACGCTCGCCTCCACCAATCCCGCAGACTTTTTCACCGATCCTATCAGTGGCCAGAATGTGACATGGACCTCACAGCAAACCCTCCTGTTTCCGAACAGCATGGCGCTTTGTCCCGTCAATGACAAGTTCACTAAAATCAATGGCGATCGCTATAAAATAAGCCCTTGGTACACGGCTCCCTATCCTCGCACGTACACCCACAATCTCAATACCAACCAGTATTTTACTAAAATTGAAATGTACGATGCGGTCAATGCCAAACAGCTTTATGAAGCCACAGGCCTGGTCTTTATGTCGATAAACACCTATGGCTTTCCTGGCTACGGGGTGTTGCGCTTTTTTACTGATGACCACCAAAATAACGATCTCGATATTGTGGAGGCTCGCGCAGCCAATGGAACGATTTCAACGGCGACGTTCGACACCTATATCGGGAATTATTATCTTCGCACAATCGTGGTGCCCTATGGCTTTTAGAAGAAACCGAGAATCTGGCTTGAGCATCGTAGAGGTACTCGTGTGCCTGGCCGTTTTAACGCCAGCTTTTGTGCTTTTAGAGAAAAACTATTTGCTCAATAAGCGCTTACAGACTGACAACAGCATCAACTACGAACGTGAACTGATCAAGATGATGGTCATCAAAATGGTGGCCTGTGAGGAGTCTCAACCTGCTTCAGCCTGTCCGCTAACAGGATTCGCGGACCTGAACAAGATCACTCAAGACGGGCTTGTCGAAAATTTTATCAGCAAAACGGGTGCTGGAAGGAAATATGGCTCGTGGACTCTACGTGCCGAATGTAGCCCAAGCAACGATGGCTTTGTTATTCGCGCCGCTCGTTTGAATCCCAGTGGCACTCTCCTCTCGACACAAGATGCCGATTTTATCCCTGATCCAGTTTCTAAAAAGGTCGAGACGTGGTCTCACCCCAACACTCTGCTCTATGGGGATGGCATCACGCTGTGCGGGGGCTATGTCGGAGCTTTCCCTCCCCCCGACGTGATCAGTGAGTGGCTATCGCCTCCCTTTGTCTTTAACCACAAGCTCAATACGGACAAACTCAAGATACACTTTGAAATGAAAGCCACTTCCCCCACTTATCCTCTCCTCGATCAGTATGCTTTTTCCAGTGGCTATCTCGTCGCCTCACGCACTCCGAGAGTCTTGATCGAAAACATTACGCCCACATCCGTCCGCGTTCGCATCGCAGAAAATTTAGGCAGTTCCGTCTCCTCACCTAATTTTGGGACGCTCTCAGCGATCACCAAGGTCAAGGTTTCGATCTGGAAGATCAATTAGTCTGCGCCTCGAGCGCACCATACTGGAGATCTCTGACATGTTACAAAAATCAAAAGAGCCTCGTCATTGGAAGAAGGCTATACTGATAGGACTTGAGTTTTTGCTCTTAGCGGGAACTGGCATCGTAGCCGCTTTTTTAGTCGAAAAAAGCGCTTATAATTCGGCAATTTCTGAAGTTCAGCGCTATCAGGAAAGTCGTGCCCAAGAAGTACGCAACAAAATTCAAAGCTTTTTGCTCAGCGCAACTCAACTCGCGGAAACTTTGCGCATCCTTCTCGAAAATTACCAAGGATCCGACAGAACTCAGATCGAGGAGTACCTTCAGCGTATCGTCGAAAGTGCGCCAGAAACTCTGGTCTATGGAGCCGGGGCTTGGTATGAACCTTTTCGCTTTGAAGCCCAAACGAAATTTTTTGGCCCCTACGTACACCGAGGCCAAAACCCTGGCGAGAGAACTCTGACCTATGAATGGACGACAGCCGAATACAATTTCCCTACACAGCCCTGGTATCAAGCAGGATTGAGTGCCAAGGACCATCCGGTCTTTACCGATCCCTACTGGGACAGCGGTCTTGTGTATATGACCGTAGCCTTTCCATTCTACGATCGAAAGCAGCATACGGTGCGTGGTGTTATCTCAATCGACATGATACTCCCTCAGCTGCAAGAGCTTGTGAACTCCATAAATCAAAGGGGCAAAGACGTTATTTATGTCGTCGGCAGTTCCAATAAGCTGCTCGCTCACCCTGAAGAACACAGCCTCATTGAAGCTGCGCGCGCTTTGGAACCCAGCAAGAAGGCCCTCACTCTCCTGGATATTCCTGCAGAAAAAGCCCTAGCTTCCATCGAAAAACCTCTTATTTTTAAGACTGAGGTGAATGAAACAGGCTGGAAGATCGTCGTTGCGACCCCAGAGCAAGTAGCGCTCAAGTCTTTTCACAACATGCAACTATTTCTGCGCCTAGCTACTCTTGCCTATCTGATCGTCATCTCTGTCTCCTTCATTGTCATCTATATCCTCAGCGAGCGTGCTCAGCGACTTCGAGAGCGAGCCTTTCTCCATCAAAACCGTCATATGGAAGACCAGGCCAAACTCCTTCAGCTCGGCGAACTCTTCAGCGATTTAAGTCATGAGCTTAAGAATATATTCCATAGCAATGCAGAGGAAGAGACTTTGCGTGAACAGGATGTGCACCTAAGTCTCGCCCCTTTAAGTCTCCAAGAGAGAGATCGCTCCTTTATATTAGGAAACATCATCAATTTCACCTACTGGCAAGGCAAAGCGGATCGTGCCAATCAACTAGACCTCGATCGCCAAGCCCCGCACTTCACTTCGAAACGCCGCCTGCGCGGCATGATCGCACAATTCAAAGGCGACGACGCCGAAGTCATAGCACTTTGGAATCGTCTGCTGGCCCTGGCCGATGAGGAATTGATCTTTTTGGAAAACCAACTCCGCATCATGATCCACACCCAATCTCTGGCTCGCTCTATGAGTCTTGGACGTGAGCTTTCGTTGGCCGTCCTATCTTTCGTTCGTCATAGGGAAGACAGCAGCGGCTGCGCCTTTGCCTCCGTGCACCAGCAAGTGGACAGACTCATTGCGACCCGAGCTCGTAAGTATCCCATAGTCTGGACGCGAGAGATCGTCGATGCTAAGGTTCTGATCAGCCAGGGCCACCTGCTTCAGATTCTGCTGAATCTTCTCCTCAATGCGATCGAAGCTGTTGGAGGATTGGAGCGTGAGCAGCAATTTATCACAATCAAGAGTCAGAAAAACCATCAAGGTTTACTCGAAGTGAGAGTCGAAAATGGAGGCCCGATCATTCCCCAGGAAACGCGAGAAAAGCTCTTTTCCCGCGGCTTTACAACCAAGGGTGAAAAGGGCAGTGGCATTGGTCTCGATGTTTCGCGTCGGCTAGCCCAAGACGCTGCCGGGGATCTCAGCTACGATGCAAGCCAGGATCATCCTTGCTTCGTCCTCAGCCTGCCCTGTCATGCGGAGGATCAAGAACTGTCAAAAATTTCGTGAGGCTGAGGAGGATCTTTCTTTATTCTCTTCCTACTCCCGACAGGCACAGACCCTTTGCATAGAGGCATGAGCTGCTTCTGCTGTCGGAGTCGCACTCATCTCACGCACCCCTTGCTGTATTCCCAGGGTCGCAATATTAAAAATCGCACAGCCGACAGGTTGGGCATAGGTGAAGTTGGTGGTTTCCAGCCCCTTTGGATAACCTAAGGCCTTGAGAGCGACACTGCACTCATTGGGATCACCGGCCTTACCAAAGAAACTGCTCGTAGCGCTATGATAGCTTGCGCCTCGCCCCGAGCAAACCTCATTGCAGTTGGCTCCTGCGCTTCCCAGGGACACGCAGTAGTAAGACGAGCGGGTTCCCCCAAGACACTTACTGATCACTTTTACCGAGGTCTTGGCTGAGGTCAGGCTGGTATTTTGAGGACTGGTCAAGGTCACGTAAGGACGTACGAGACCTTCTACACTCGCAGCTGTAAGAACGCCGGTTCCTCTATCGATCGCGGCACAGGGGCCACCCGTGCAATCGGTGAGCTCATAGCGAAGGCTGTAGCCCGTCATACCCGCAAGAGACGTGATGTCGACCACGCTTGCGTCGCTGTAGCGTGCTTCAACAAGATGCGAGGTGGTTTGACCATTGACGACAATCTCTGTCGCTAACGGGCGCAGACTTATCGATTTGATTTCTTTGGGACGCACCTCGATCTCCAGCGTCCCATTCCAATCGCCTTTATCTGCCCGCACAGTCACACGTTGAGGTGCCGTCAGACTGCCTTTGGTAGTGAGAAGACCGCGCGTTCCCGTCGTGTTACTCACTGCGACGAGAGCTGTTTGGTTACTCGCCCAAAGCGCTTGAGTGGTCAGATCTGTTCCACTCCCGCAGGAAAGCTGAGTGCCAACGGTGAGCGCCATGGATTCTCCAATCGCTAGCGAAGCTTGTGGCGCTTTAATAGCAAGCCCCAGAACTACGGGGGCTCCGATTTTGATGGGAGCATTGACCTGAAGTACTTGAGCCGCAAAGCTGGCTAAACTTGCTGTCACCTGCGCTGTGCCTGGCGCGGTTGTCGTAATCACACCTTTTGTATCATCCGCAGCATTGCTCGCTATCCCCATCGAAGGAGGTTCTACACCCCAAGTGACCTCGCGCGTCACATCACGTTTACTGCCATCACTCAAGGTCGCTTCAGCGGTAAACTTAGGCTTATAAACACCGCAGGCGCCATCGGCTTGCATCGAACTGATGCTAAGTTCGCGGGGCACAGCGTCGACTACAGTCACAGGGAGGGTCCAGAGGCGCTGACCATAGCGAGCTCTGAGCACCGTTTGCCCCTTTGCTAGGCCCCCAAGAACACCCTTTTGCTCGGGTGGCTGGAGTCCCCCCAGTTGCACGATAGCTGGATCATCGATACGAATCTGCAAAGCATCGGTCAGGTTGGTGCGCGTCCCATTGAGCTGGGTCCCATAGATGGCAAAGCTTGTCGTCATTCCCAGGGGCACACTCAGAGCTGTCGGTTCCACCTGATAGCTCACGTAGGTCGTGTCACTGAGATTGAACTCTGACTCGGCGACAAAGCGATCATAGACAGCACGCACCCCAATATCACCTGCCGCCTTCGCTTCAAGGACTCCCGCAGGATCAATAAGGGCCAAACTGGGATCACTCGTAGTCCAAAGCACCGAAGAGCTGATGTCGAAGATCTCATCGTTTTGAAAGGTTGCGATAGCCTTCAAAGGAATAAACGAACCAACCCTCAAACTTTGGCCATCATTTTCGATCGAAAGCGCCTTAAGGCTAGGCATTTGGATGCGGGTGCGACTGATAACAGTCGAGCTGCCATAGATGGCCCGAACTCCGTAAATACCGGTTTTGCGCCCCATAAATACGGAAGGATCCGTTGCTGTGCCCGCGAAGGTGAAGGCTAGGCTGTCTGTCGACTCCCACTGCACCTGACCGGGAACGGGGGCTTGACTCCCGTTATCATAGAGGCCCACGAGACTAAAACGTGTCGGCGAACCCAAGAGAGCCGTTTTAGGAACGATTTCCAAAGACAAAAGTTCCTTGGCTACAACCTGGACCTGCACATCCATCGCTAAATCTTTATAGCTGACGTGCAGGAGTGTTGTTCCTGGCACTAAACCTTTCACTTCAAACCTTGCCGAGTCCGGGGCATCGAAGAGACTGGCCAGACCTGGGTTTCCTAGACTTAAGTTGACCCCCTGATCGAGAGTGATTTCTCGAGTATCTTTACGCACACCCAGCACACGAAATTCCAGGGTCGTGTCTTCCGTCAAACGCAGAGTCTCGGGACGGACAAGAAGGCGAACCAGTTGGCTTCCATCTGGAGCTTGGGGAGCTGGCTTCGGAGTTGGTGTCGACCCTGTATTGCTTTGTTCTTCAGACGCAAGGATACTGCGAACCTGCTCGAGCTTGGCCTTATCGATCACCTGCTGCTGGGACTCAGGGGTTGCGGAACAAGCAGCAACCAAGGCAGCGTTCCCCAGCAAAAGCCAGAGGTGCTTGAAGAAAGAAGGCTGCTGCTTCATCATCACCTCCTCACTGACAGGCGCAAACGCGGCGGAAGTCCGCTGCGCTTGCTGCATCGTTGGTCACGCGCGTCCCCTCGCGAATCCCAAGATTGAGATCCGAAAGAGTGAAGATAGCACAGCCGATCCCCGCAGGAGCGGACGCTGCATAATTGAAGTTGCTCATAGCCGAACGAAAGCCATTGGTGAGAACACGGTTACAGGCATCTGAGGTCCCACTGCTGCCGATGGCCTCCAGGGTTGCTGGATGCGGCAGACGCCCTTGGGCTGAGCAGGTCGCAGTGCAGCTTTCAGCCACATTTCCCAGATAGTAGCAGTAGTAACTATCGACATGTCCAGGCGCGCTACAGGCTGTATAAACACCGATGTTAAAGGTCGCGGACCGAGTTCCACGGCTTCCCGTATACTGCAGAGAGAACTGAGCATCACCTTCGCTTAGCGCTGTAAACAGCTTGTCCCCATTACTATCGGCGAAGTCTGCACGAGCAGCCGCCGGCGGTGTCCAGGTGCTGGTAAAGCCCGATCCGCTCGTCGTCACATCCTCACTGGTCTGATCACTAAATACGGCAAAAGCTCGAAAGCGAGCACTTTGCCCTTTGGAGATCTGCCCAGAGGGTCCACTGAGGGCTAAACGCTGAATATAGAGATCATCGAGGACTTTTTCCGTCACGGTCAAAGTCGAACTGTCCGTGAAGGATCCCATTTTCACCTGAAGCTCCATAGCTCCCACCGCTGTGCTTTGCAAGCGAATGCGCCCCGAACTGGTCAGAAAAATACGTGCTACGGGAGCGTAGAGAGGTCCTTGAACATTGGCCATGACCTCAACCTTCTCGGTCAAATCCTGCTCAGATTGGTCTGTATAAAGCCCACGCACGCGAAACTCTTGGACGCGCCCCATGGCCACGCTCGACTCCGAGGGTTCGAGGCTCATACTCACAAGCTGAGCCGGCAAGACACTCAAGCCTGCTGTCGTGGTCAGGTTACGACCATCGGGATCGATATAGGTTACACTGAGCGAGGTCGTTCCTTGCGTTTTACCAAGGACCTGCCCCTTTTGCCCCGCGGGTACTTCGGCACGACTTAAGCTCAGCGGCACAGCCGTCGCCACAGCCGTAAGCTCTATCCACTGCCCGTCAGTCAGGTGTCCCCAGACGCGGTAGCTCGTCGTGAGGCCTGCCACAACTTCGAGGCGTTCGGGCTCAACCGTCAGCTTGTCGAGAACAGCTGCTCCAACGACGACGGGAGCGGTGGCTGTGACCCCTTTGTAGCTAGCCTCAAGCTGACCTGTTCCGGCTTGAACTCCTTCGATGGAAAAACTGTCCGCAGGGACTCGAAAGTGAGCCTCGGCCAAAGAGCGCAGACTTGTTCCACTCGTCACTTCTTCGGCTGTCCCATCACTCATATCAGCATAAACCCGCACAGGAAAGCGCGTCCCGATCTGAAGGGAGAATCCCGTGGGCTGAAACCGAAGGGCCGTGGGTCGTGCTGGCGAGACATGCAGGGGCAGTTCCGCGGTGAGACCCGACTGGCGAACGAGGATGATAGCATCGCCGCTCCCGATCGCACGGAGCTGAGCGCCCTGCCGTGAGACTAAGCTTTCCCCTCCACTGAGTTCAGCGCTCTGAGTCACGGTTTCCACAGAGCCATCACTGTAGGTGAGAATCACGGAAAAGCTATGACTTTCTCCTTTTGATAGCACCAAAGGACCTTCTGGAATGGTGAGAGACTTCGGTTTTTTCGTCCCGTAGTGAACGCTGACCTTGCGCTCTGCTGAAAAGTTGAGACAGGTGACGTGGAACACGTATTCCCCTGCAGCTGTCGCTCTGAATTTACCTTTAGGTTCCAAAGCACTCAGACCATTGCCACCGGTCCAAACCCACTGGCACTGCTGACTCATATCCGTTAACTGCCCGTCTGAAAACAGACCATAGGCTTCCAGAACAAAGGACCTCGACTCATACCGACCGACCGTAGCCGGCAACTCCAAGGAGAGGTCTTGAGGGAATATCAAGAGCTGGCGCACAGTCCTCTCGGTGAGAGTCACTTTGCGAGATGTCGAGACGCCCCGATAGTCTGCTGTCACGAGGACCTCGCCTGGAGCCATTACGGCTAAGTTACCCGAACTATCGATCTTCGCTAAGTCTTCGGCTTCGACGCTCCAGTGAACCAGAGTCGTGATGTCTCTGCGAACACTGTAGGGAAACTCGGCCAGACAGCTCAGAGGGAGACGGTCACCGACTTGAGCCTTAGCCTCCTGAGGCAGGATCATCAGAAATTTAGGCGGAAGACGCAGGGCTGCCTCTTCATTGGTCTGAGTGTCGGCAGCTAGCTGGGTGTCTTGAACCGAAGCACTCAGAGGCGATGCCGACTCTTGGGATTTGTGGCAAGCCTGCAGGCTGATCAGCAGAAGGAGCAAGCCTCTGATCATGGCTGCACCTCCACCAAGGCTGTCGCTTGAAGAGCTTCATAGCTTGCCTTGACACTGATCTTTCCGACTTGAAGAGGTGTGCAAAGCCCCTTCCTTTGTCCACTATTTTCGACGTAGGCAGCAAAGCTCAAACCCTCACCGATGACCGTATAGGTCCACTCGGTCGTAAGGGTCTTATCCAAAAGCTGACCATCACTCATCGTCACCCGTGTCGTCAAGACCCTCGGACTTGGGCCTGAGAGCGAGATCGCTGTTTGAGCACCCAGGATCTCCATATAGACAGGACTCACACTCCCAATTGCGACGGAACTTACGGACTGAAGATTGAGGATACGCGCTACGACGCGAACATTGCCGGTAGCACTTGCCACCAAGCGAGCCGCTGCGGAAGGGTCGAAATAAGCATTGCCGCCAAGGGACTCGACAGTCCAGCTGACCGAGCGGGTGATCTCACGACGGATGCCGTCGGTAAAATCTCCGTAAGCCCTGAAATCACGGCTCAGATAGAGTCCCAAGGGGCCTGTTCCTACTCCTGAAATCTCAAGGGTGAGAGGGCGTGCCGCCTCAACGCTCACTGCTGCGCTCTGCAAAAGCCCCAAGAAATTCGCTTGCACCGTTGCTGTCCCCAGGCGGCGTCCGAAGATCCGGCCTTTCTCGGTCTCAAGCGCAGAAAACTCGGCGAGAGTTGGCACACTACTGGTCCAGACCACGCGTGTACTGACATCCTCTTCCGAGCCATCGGAGAGCACAAGATAGGCTTTCCAGAACTCGCTTCCCCCGAGAGGTATGGCTGGACTGGACGTCGCCTCGAGACGCAGCGACTGGTACAGCGGATCGACGACTCGGATGGGAACCTGAAGGGATTTCCCTTGAAACTGAGCCGTCAGCGTCGTACTGCCCTCTTGAAGCCCAAGCAGGCGAAAGTTGGGACTTGACTCAATACGAAGGATTTGGGGCTGAGCACTCGCCAGCGTGGCCAGAGCCGTCACGGCCGTGCGGGTGCCATCATTAAACACGGCTTCAATCTGAAAATTCTCTGGGGTTTGCAGCGCCAAAATCCTCGCTGAACTGGCTAATTCAAGGCCTTCGATCGTCTTTTCAACCGCATCGATAACGACAGCTTGCTGATAGGTCTTACCCTCCCAGACGACGCTGACAGTGACCTGCCCCGGAGCCAAAGCTTGAAATTGGCCAGGCCTCAGCAGCTTGAGCCGCTGCTCGTCGGAGCTTGACCATTGCCCTTCAGCATTCAGATTTTTGGTGCTTCCATCTTGCATCATTCCGATCAGATGGGCACTCAGCTCTAAGGGAATAAACGAACTCTGCAAACGTGAGAGGACAAGAGTTTTTTGAGCTACTCCCAAGAAAGCATTAGCGACCGAATTCGGATTCACATGGAGTTGACTCGTCGCGAGCTTGCCGCCGTAGCGCGCTGAGAGGATAGCTTTGCCCTCGCCCAGGGCCTTGACGTAGGCTCCATCAGATGAGGTCTCAAGGGCCAAACTTTCGGGAGCTGACGTCTCCCAAACCACGTCTCGGCTGACATCTTCGGTTCTCTGATAGGGCAGAAACAAAAGCGCAGAGATAGGGAATCGTTCTCCCACGAACAGTTCGCGGGAATCTGGACTCAGGACTAGCTCTCCCAAGGCCAAGGGGGCTTTTGGGTCAAGGCTAGCCACATCGTCCTCACGTAAAGCTCCCACCTTATCCTGGCAGGCAGCTAACGCAAATCCCATGAGGAGAGTCCAAGTTTTCTTACAAGTTCTCATAATCTTTTTCCAAAAGGCCCAATGAGGGTATCGGACAGTTTTTTCCACACCCTAGAAAAAGTCTTTTTATGCATACTTTTCGGTCATTTACACACCCTGTTTTGCAGCTCCTTCCCTCCCCAGCTGGCACCCGATAAGGATTTCCTTTTGGGGCTCAACTATCACATTTTGTTCAGCTCTGCCGATACCACGCTCAGGATGGTAGACCATGACGATGCGACCAACATTCTTGCGCCCCAGAAGGCTAGCAGGGCTCAGCCTAGCTCTTAGCCCCCTTTTCTTTGCGTCTACCGCGACTGCACAGAACCTGCAGACGAGCAGTTCTGAAATAGTTTGGCTGGATCTCGACAAGGAAGCTCTCCTGGTCGATCCTCCGTCCTCAGAAGTTCGCAATGGTGATCGTGCTTGCCTCCTCAGTGCGTGGGGAACTTTACTGACGTGCGATGTGCGAGCTCAAAAACTTAACGGGAAAGATTTTCTCTTTGTTCCGCGCCCAGTTCTGAGCAAGCTCAGCGTAGGGCGCCAGATTCTAGTCAAAAAGATTTTTCTCGCAGGCCAAGGCGACGAGAATCCTTACCTGAGCCCGAATCTCTTTGAAAGTCAGTTGCGTCAGTTAAAGTCTCAAGGGGAAACGCAAAAACAGCTCGAAGGTGAGCTCAAAGATAAAAAGCTTCCTGGCGGTGATGAACCCGAGCCTATCGTCGAGCCAACCGAATTCAAGGCCGAAGACTTCCCTGAAATTTATCTGCCCAAACCCTCATCGAAAGGGAAAGCGCCATCGGGAGCGGCTGATAAAACCAAGCAAACAACCGATGCGATTCGCAAAATCTTTCAAGACAAAGCCAGCGAGCCCATCAGCTTTGCTGAGTCCAATCGAGCGAACGAAACTTCCGCAGAAGAAAGCGAAGTTGCAGCCGATCGCCCATCGATCGAGCCGGCTCCTATCCGTTACGATATTTTCACGAGCCTTCTATCTCAAAGGGCTTTAGTCCCGACCGTCGATCTTACGACCCTTCGCTTTCGCACTTTAGAGGCCGATGAGCTGACTCGCACCAGCCTCTGGAAAGCTAATAGGACCACACTTCATTCCCAAAGTGGCATCGGTTTTGAGATTGGCGTGATTCGTAATCAAGCGCGCTATGTAAGCCTCGGCTGGCGGCGCCAGTCTTTCTCGCGAATCGCGTCTGAAACACGCTATGATGCTATTGATGAGAGGTTTTTGACCCGCGCCCGCACCGAGGCTCTCCAGCAAGCGAGCAGTCTTGAAACCGGCTGGATCTGGCCACTTTTTCCCTTGCTCTCTCTTAAACTTGGTTTAGGGCTAGATGCCTACGACACCCAGATTCGCTTTCGGAGTGAAGTCGCTGGCCTTGACCCCCTCAACCCGCAGCTGCTTGCCTATGGCAACACACGCCTTCTGCACCTTAGCACCCGCAGTCTTTTGGGCCTCGAACTGCACACCAAGAGTGTGGCCTGGATCCTGTCGCTCCAAGCTGGTTTGCCGCTTGGAGTCGTTCAAAAGAGTTTTGAAGGGGGCGTCAACGTACCTGATCGCATCAGCTTCCAAGGTTCCGCCCGAAGCGACCTCGATCAAGCTCTCGCACACCGGCTGCATCCCTACACCTTTGAAGGGATCATAGGAGTCCAGTATGTCCCGCATCGTTAAACTGCTCATGGGGCTATGTGTAGGCTTCGCAGCGCATCTTTGGGCTTCGGACGCCATACCTTCGACACAGCTTTACCCACCCGTAATTCCCTTTCGCGGTGAACTGGATCCTTTGCCCTTTTGGCAAGAGGTTTTTCCGGATCCAAAACCTAGCAAAGCCTTGCCACAGAGCCCAGAAAGTCTTACCCGACAAAAGCTTGGACTGCTTAAACAGGCTAAAAATGCTGAAGCAAGGGCCGATCTCACCTATGACATAGCCGTGCTGATGGCTAAGAGCAAACTTGCAGAAAAATCGACCCTGGTCTTTATCGAGCAAGCTAATAAGCTATCCTATAGCAGCGAAAAGCAAATGCTTCTCAATCTCTTGCTTCAGCTGCTCAACGCCCAAGCTGATGATCCGGCTCGCCGCAGCAGAGCCTTCGAAACCCTTTCCGCTCTCGATGCCTCTCTGAACCGCTACCCACGGCTTTTGGCTTCTCTCGTCGTGGCTCGCAGCCAAGCGGGCTTCAATCAGCAGGGGCAAAAGGTAAGAAGGGCTGATCGCGCCTTTCAAGCTCCTCTTGAGCTCGTGTCACGCCTCTGCCAAAGTCTGTCGGACAAGGAGAAGCAATCGCTCTTTCGCTTCAGCACCTCGCTCTGGCTCGAGGTCCAAAAGGATATTGGCCCCACACTTGAACGCCCCTTTCGCTTCGACTGCTACGAGAAAAGTCCTGATTTTCCTGTTATTCTGGAAAGATTGGCCCTAAGCACTCTGGCCAAAAACCCCAAAGCTTACGAAGCCAGCCTCATCCTCTACAAAAAAGCGCGCGCAGCTCCATCAGCTGCCCCTAAAGCACTGGAACTCGATTGGCGAATTTTTCAGCTTGAGCAAGCTAAAGCCCTCGATGCCCAGGATAAGCTCGCCTATGAAGAGATCTTGCGGAAAGCCCAGCGCACCTTTACCGGCAGCTCCTACGCTCCCAAGATTGCAATGATGACCTTAGCCTATGTTCGGCAAGAGCTTACAGGAGCTCTCAGCCTCGATCCCAAGTCGGCAACGATACTGCCCTCGCGCCAGATGTGGGAGCGCTTTCGCACGAGCTACCCGGAAGCATCTGAAGTTAAAGCACTGAGCCCGCTTTATGTTCAGGTTCTCCTGCACTTTGGCTATAGGGACGAAGGCATCGAGGAACTGTTTCTTCTTGGCAATGACCCCAGTATGGCCTTAAGACAAGAGCACAGCGAAAAAGCTCTCAGCCTGGCTTGCCAGAAGTTCTCGTTAGATCTCATGGATCCTTTTGCAAAGCCGCTTCCCCAAGATACCCAGGATCTTGAGCTCCTCTATCGTCTGCTCTCGCAGCGCCTCGCTCTAGCTCCTCAAAGACAAAGGCCCCGATGGGCTGACTCTCTCACTCTGGCTCTTATCGAAGCCAAGACCAAGCGTCTCGTGGCCTCGCAAAAGCGACTTTTGCCTATACTGACCCAATTGCCCAAAGCTCTCTACGAAAAAGCCTTCAATCTTGCCCTCAAAAATGCTGTAGACCTCGAACAGTGGACACAGCTTGAAATTCTCACTCAACGCGCTCTCAGACAAAACCTCAAGCTGACTCAAGAGGAGCTAGCGACTGTAGGTCTACAGGGTCTTTTGGTTCTGTCTTTGGAAAAGCAGATTCAGATTCTCACGGCGAAAAAAGACCTTAAGCCCGTTGCTGGCAAAATGGAAGCGCTCATCGCCAACTTAGGCCCCTCTCCAAAACGCAATGACAGCCTCTATCGGCTCGCCCTGCTCCATCGACAAAACCAGGATTACGATAGGACTCTCAGTACTCTTCGGCGCCTCGAAGGGGAGCAGCTGATCGATACAGTATGGAAAAGTGGTCTCCGTGAACAGGGACGCCTCCATGTTCTCAGGGGCGAGTTTGCTCCTGCTTTCCGCGCCTATCAAAAATGCGTTCAGATCGCTCCTGAGGATCAGGATTCTGCAGCCATTTGGATGCTTTTAGGTGATCTGGCCATGGCTGAGCAAAAATGGGATGATGCGCGCAACTCCTACAGAAAAGCTTTTCCTCTCGTCTCAGAGGCAGATCAAAAGGAAACCATCCTGCAAAAATTACTGTGGATTTCTCAAGAGAAAAACCAAGCGGATCGGATCGCCGAGGACCTTAGCCAATGGGATAGCTTTTTCCAGGAGCAGCCGCGACTGAGGGCTCTTTATCTGACAGCACTCTATCGCATACAGTGGAACCAAGGCCAACTCCCTCCACTGGATCTTCGGAAGAGTTTTTCTCATGAAGACCAACAGATCTTTGCCGTCTCAGAGCTCCTAGCTTGGATCGAACTCTGTCACGCCCAAGCTCGCGCTCAAAAGCAGTGGGACACTGTGAAGCGCTCACTCCTGGCTAAGGACAAAATCGCCTTCACGCTCGTCTCCCAGATCTACCAAGGTCTCCATCTCGACTTTATGAAGCCCTGTGCCGAGGGTGCTGGCAGCTCCTGTACGCAAGCTGTCACAGCTCTCCTCGCGGAAGTGAGGCGCTATCGCAGTCTTACTCAAGATCTCGTGTTGGGCTCGCAAGGCTTGGACCAGGATCTGGCCAAGGAGCGGGAAGCCTTTTTAGCTGCCACAGCCACAGACGAGGCCTCCTTAGAAACGCGTATCCAGGAACTTAAGCAGCTGGGTCCCATCGATCTGAGCTGGCAAAAAACCATAGCCAAAGACGCAAAAGACCCCTTGCAGCGGTGGCTCTGGTCAGCTGATGGTCCTCTGGCCGGACTAAGTTTGGTCGAAGGTGAGGGTGCTGGTACCCTGCCTCAAACGGAGACAAAGCCATGATGATGCGCACACTCTCAACACTGATCCTGGTAGGGTCTTGCGTCTGGCTCACCTTCGCTTGTCAGACCCGCATGGCGGCAAGTTCTTCTCCCCTGCGCACTCCCGTTCCTTATATGGGCCAGTTTGTTCAGCAAAGTCTTACGTTCGACCTGCAAGCACCGTCTGGACCAGCCCAGCCTGAACTCTTTCTCAAGCAACATCCGGGCGACAAGCAGGCGATCAAAGCTCTCGCCTTTAAAGCTTTACGAGAAGCTCGCTTAGCTCAGGCTTCGCTGCTGACGGATATGCTGCTCAGACAGGACCCAAAAGATCCCATGGCCCTCAATCTGATGGGGCTGATTCTCTGGCAAAAATCACATAGTCTAGAAGATGATCGCAGAGCCCTCACCTACTTTCTGCTCGCCGTAGAAAGTGGGCCGCAGCTTGCCGCTGCTCGGCTCAATTTGGGTCTGATGAATCTACGCTTGGGCCAGATCGAGGCCGCTCAAAAGGAATTTACCAAGGTCAAAAATCTCTGTCCTGCTTGCAGCACCGCCTGGCTAGGAACAGCTCTGGTAGCCTACCAACAAGGGCTCTTTGAGCTGGCACAGCGCGATATCGAGCAGGCTCTGCTATTGCGTCCAGAAGATAAGCAGGCTCAGGTCCTAAAAGAGGCCCTGAGCAATAAAAATCCGCAGGTCGCAGTGACTACAGATCCAAAACAATAGTTTGCCGCAATGAGGTCTTTTCGAGCAGATTGTCGCGAAGGCTTTTGGCTAGAGCATCACTCGTAAAGGGCTTCACCGCCAGCATCCAAGAAGAGCCCGAATCCTTGCTCACTTCCCCGGTGCGGCTATTCTCCCGCGTCACCTGCCAGCGATACCGTCCGAAGGGAATCTGCGTTTGCACCCATGACGTGAGACTACGGATTCGATAAGCCTGCCCCTGTTCCTCCTTCAGATGGAGAACATAGGTCTCGTCGAGACCTAGGGGCTGAGCATCTTTCCAGGCAAAGGTGATCGGACTCAGCTTGTCTTTTTGCAAGACCTCAGCATGAGGCGCCGGCTGCGTTGGAGTCAATCCCATCTTATCGCGGCGCAGAGCACTCTTAAGAAAGCTCTCGCGCGCCTCACTGGTGGGGTTGGCATTCAAAACTTGAATCTGGAGAATAGGGGAACGAGCCGTCCCATCTTCACTGCTGACCATCAGGCGATAGAGCCCTGTCTGCTGAAAGCGAACCGTAGCGTGTGTATCCAAGGTATCAAGAAGGGGCTCGCCACGATTCTCAGTCGCTCGCCAGCTATAGACTAGGTACCGACGCGCCGCGGGCAGCGCGAGCCACCGCGCGGTAAGTTCAGCTTGACCCTCCTTTACATAGAGGAGACTGCCATCTGCTGGCGCATAGAGATCGATAGGAGTCAGAGTTTTACCTGCCGAAATCTGTGGTTTTTCTGGATCGACCTGACGCCCCTTTGGAATCTCCTTGGAGGCATAGCGCAGCATGTAACGTTGGAGCGCGTCCTTTAATGTGAGAGTTGGCTTATCTTTGACCGGGTTGAGTTCGCTCTTCGAGCCGGCAAAGAGTCGATCTATCGTGTAATCTTTATATTGAAAATTGCGTAAAATCTCGTCATCTAAACGGAGTGCCATAGTTTTTTCGATACGGAGCCGCTCCTTGGCACCTTGAGCCGATGCCCCATGGGAAAGCTCAAGACTGCCCCCTTGGGAAACCAAAACGAGAGTGCCGTGGGGAAGCTCCCTCTGACTCAAAGGCTGCCAATCGCTCGAGCCCAGCGGGAGAATTTTGACATCACCCTTTTTGCTCACTACGCGAAAGCCATGGGCACTCGCTTGAGAAGCAAGAACGAAGCCTAAGATCAGGCCCAAGATGAGCCTCATGCCTGATCTCCTGTTTGCACTTCGCGCTCAAGCTCATTCAGTTTTTGTCGCACGCGCTTGGTACTATAGGACACAGCCGAGTGGATAGGTTCAAGCTCGTGAAACACTTTGAGATCACTCAGATCAGGTGGAATAAAGTAGCCACCTGAAAAATTTTCAAGAATTTTGGCAATGCCCTGGACCTGTTCGCGCAGACTGAGCACATAGCTGCGAGTTAAAATACTCAGAAAAAACAGACCTAAAACCAGGCCTAAGACGGCCTTTCCAAAAGTCTTTAAAATGGGCGACACCCAGATATTAAGAGGAATTTCAGCGAAAAGCACGAGATTGGTTTCGGGAATAAGCATAGCAAAACCAAAAGCCCCGTGTTTATCCTCAGTCTCAACGGGTATCTGAAAGCGATTGACGGGAGCTTGAATAAAATTTTGCACCAAGGAGCGTCGCAGCAGTTCGGCAATGCGCAGCTGCGGATCGTTGGCCATCAGGAGCTGACCTTGCAGATTCAGCAGCCAGACCTGACCTGAAAAAGGCACATCGATCATCTGTAAACTGTCGGCCCGAAGCGGCCAGACGACACCATAGACGCCCGCAGGGAAAGTCTGATTTTGCCAGACAAAGCTTTCGCTCGTTTCCCAGCGGCGCACAAGGACTTGCTGTCCTGCTATCTGGAGTACCTGCTGGCTCAGCTCTGGCTTGAGCATGGGCAAAAGGTCGGCAGAAAAAGTTCCCGCGACAACCTGGGGTTTGCCTTTGAGCAGCAGAAATCCTGCGGGAGCTTCCGCTTGAGCTTGGCCCCAGGCATAGTTTCGCGTCAAGGAATCGCGTAGGCGATACCCAGCCTGTTCGAAGTTTAAAAAACTGACGTGCCGTCGATAGCTAAGCTCTGAACTGAACCAGGCGCTCAAAAGATACCAGGAAAAACTCCCCAGCACCAAGCCAAGCACGACGAACAGCAGCAGCAAAAATCGCTTTAAAAATATCTTCGGCATCACTTTTTCCCTTTTTTCGCCTCGTAAGCAGAACCCTGCAAAACGCGCACTTCAACTCGGCGATTCTGCTTTCGAACAGCTTCGAGAGCACTTCCAGACAGACCTTTCGGCGAGACCATAGGCTGATACTCGGCAACCCCAGAGATGACCAAAGTCTCTCCCGGAAGTCCTAGCTCACGCAGCTGTTCGCCCACGGCTGCAGCGCGCGCTGCCGAGAGCTCCCAGTTGGATTGCCAACGCTGGCCATTGCGCAGCGGCACATCATCGGAATGACCCACCACTTCGATACGTCCTTGCTTGGCCACATCGATGATACTTTGAGCTAGCGTCTTGAGTATGGGGAGAGCTTCCGGACGAAGTCGAGCTTCCCCTGAATCAAAGGCGAAATCGGTGGGTATCACTACGCTGAGCAGTCTATCTTCACCACCCTGCCCCATCTGGACCAAGCCATCCAAAATTTTCTGGGCTTGGGGATTTTTGCTTAGCTCCTGTTTGAAAGTCTCAGCATTTTTAGTTGCGGCAAACTTACGTTCGATATTGCCTACCGCATCCTCGACACTGTCGCCCAGATCGAGCATGGAGGAGAGCATCTGAAAGGCTCGAATCGCTCGTTCATCAGCACTTTCCTTGCTGTGCTCCGCATTTAGATTGCGTGAGCCCCCCAAGCCTTCTGAGAGGACTTTGCTGATCTCTTTGACCTTTTCCCTATCTGCCGTCGCTGCATACATCAGAACAAAGAAGCAAAAAAGGAGGCTGATCATATCCGCATAGGAATAGATCCACGTTCCTTCTCCTTCCTCTCCCCCCGATGATCCGTGCTGCTGATTGAAGTCTGCCATAACTAACTCGCCTTTCTTTGACGCTTACCAGGCAAGATAAAGGATTTTACCTTTTCTTCGACATACTTCGACGGTCTCCCCTCATGGATGAGCATCAGACCCTCGATGATCATGCGTCTTAAAATCAGCTCATCCTGAGATTTTTTGCTCAAAAACTCGCCAATAGGGGCGAAGACCACGTTGGAAAGAACGATACCATAGAAGGTCGCCATAAGTGCTACAGACATAGCGGGCCCGATGTTCGCACCCCCATCTTCACCAATCGCTTGCAGGAGAGCGATCATCCCAATCACAGTACCCGTCAAACCAAAGGCCGGAGGAAACTTGGAGATCGTTTTAAAAATATGAGCATCTTGCGTATAGGCAGAGTACATCGTCTCAGCTCGGGTTTGCAAAAGATCTCTCAGCTCTTCGCGAGAGATATCCGCTTCCGTCCAATAGAGAACATTCGCTCCTTCTCTTAAAAAGGGATGTTTGATCTCCTCCACAGCTCGTTCGAAGGCCTGCTTGCCTTGACGCCGAGCCTGACTTAGTTTCGCCACCTGATCGACAATATCGAGATAGGGAACGGTCGCTTTGCCCAAGACACCTTTAAAAAACACTTTAAAGAGGTTGATCACCTGATTGTAGGGAAAGCAAGTAAAGGCCACGGCAAAGGTCCCACCGAAGACGATCACTATCGAGTGCAAGTCGAGGAGCACCAAGGGATCGTGCAGGGACATCACCACGGTGATGCCGATGACCACGAACGAACCTACCAATGCTAACAGCGTTCCGTAGTTCATAACACAATCCCCAAAGGCAGGTGTGGAAGTTCTGGATGGGAGAGAATTTATGCTCCCCTTAGTTTAGCTTCGGGTCTGCATGGGGTGCAAGCTCCGACTGAGTTCTCTCTTTTGCGTCTCTCCAGGTAGAAATACTAGCCGCGTCTATGATATGCTCTTGGGATAAAGTCCCAAGTACGAGGGCATAGCATGCTACCGATTCGTCAGCGTATTTCTATTTGCCTATGCATCCTCTCTTTGTCTGCCTGTAGTCATCGGAGCCTCGTCTTCGTCAGCAGCGAAAAGGCCCAGGTAAGCCTAGTTGAATTTGACGATGCCACCGGCAATGGCGATCTCGTGGGTGAAACACCGGTCACACTCGACATCGAGAAACTCAAAAAGCAGTATATCCGTATCTGGGGAGAAGGCCTGGAAACGCAGTACTGGATCGTCAAGCCCCTCGTCCAGGAACGCACCGAGATTTCGCTCAAACTCGATCGTCGCGAGAAAAATGAAACCGCCGATACCGCCAAGCAAAAGCTGAACCTCTACTTTCGAATGCTCATTCGTGCCTATCAAGCCCTCTCCGCCAAGGAGTGGGATACGGCTCGCGAACTTGCCAAGCAGCTGAGCCGCGAAACACCCGAAGCTGCCGCTCCCTATGTCATCATCGGGCTATCATTTTTGTCTGAAGGTAAGAAATCTAACGCCAAAACCGCTTTTTTACAGGCAAAAAATCTAGATCCTGAAGATCTTGATATAGACTCCCTCCTGAGGTTGACCAAACCATGAAGTTGAGAAACCTCAGTAGCCTGCTTTTGCTCAGCCTGGCAGCTCCCCTCCTCGGCCAGCAAAAGACCGAGGATAAAAAGGCTATGAAAACCATTTCGACCCCTTCCAGCAAAGCTTGGGATCTGGCCCTAGCCACCGGGGCCAGCTTTGGAACTTACTCGTCCAAAACCACAGACACGAAAAATTTTGGTGGGATTGCCCTCGTAGGCGATTGGTTCAGCGACGCTCTCATGGACTGGGGTACGAGCTCTGTGCGAGCCTCCCTTTTGGTCGACCTGCAGAATAAGCAGATCGTCCGTAAAGGCATCGCTCTGGGCGAAAGCTTCTATCTTTTGGGAGGTAAAAAGCGCGACCTTGACCGCATCAAGCTCGGGACTATCGTTTCGACCACCCGACACAACCTCGCTTTTCCCCTGCGTTTAAGTCAAAACTTCTTTTCGGCATCACCGGTAACAGCTGGCGCTAAAGACCTTTCAGGCACAACCATCAACCTGGAATCGGGTTTGGTCTATTCCCTGAATCTAGATAGCGGCCTATCCTTGTCATTCGAACTGGGTTTAACACTGCTCTCGCTCTCGAATAGTGTAGAACGAGCTAAGGAAGCCAGCACAGAGGTGCTGTTTTCAGCACGCAAGTACCTCTGAGCAGCTGCGCGATCACTTTTCCAGCTCTTGCCTCTGAGGTACCCCATCTCGGACCTCTTTCCACTTATCTTGGATTTCCTTTCGCATGGGATCTTCTTCTTTTACTACGGCAAGAGCCTGGTCCAAGAGCTCTTCGGCACGCTGTGCATGCTGATTGTTTTGAAACTCATGCAGCGCACAGTTGTAGAGAACATACTTATCCTCAGGATACTTTTTCAGCATAGCCTCACAGCGAGCATCAACCTCTTTGGAATCTTCGAGATTACGCTTAGCGATCAGCAGCTGCAACTGGACGTGATAATCTTGTGGCTCTTCCTCATAAAGCGTCTCGACTTTCGAAAACTGGGCATAATTCAGATAAAAATAGCCAAGATTGCGCTTCATCAAGAGGTCTGCAGGATCAATTTCAAGGGCATTCTGCCAGGCTTTTTCCGCCTGATAGGGTTTATGCTTTTTGTAAGCCAGAATAGCCTTCAGGTTCCAGGCCTGTTTTTGCTCTTCGGGATGGGGCGAGCGAAGGACTTCATCGGTGATAACTTCAGCGAGATCCCAAGCACCTTCTTCGATTTTTTGCTGAGCGCTGGCCAGCAAAAATTTCGTTCGAGAATAGCCCGGTGCTTTGGCCCGTAGCTCTCTGAATTGGGTTTCGAGCAAACGCCAGCTGGCAGCTCCTGAGCTCAGCTGAGGAGGGGCGGTTTCGATCAGCTTAGCAGACAGCTTGGGGGTATGGGTCTGACACGCGTAAAGACCGAAGATAAACAGCAGACGCGTCCATGACTCTTTAGTTTTCATAGGACACCCAAGCTGGAGTGGGAAATTTGTCTTCAAATTTCACCGGTGAATCACGCAATTCGCGGCTGAGGCGCAGGATCTCACGATTGCTATCTTGGAGGATTCCATAGCGATTCATAGCCTTTTCAGCTGTCGCCAGGTGAGCCTTGGCTTTTGCTTTCAATCCCGCTTCACGGGTTTTCAGCTCAGCTGTCAGCTGTTTGCTATCCACAGCCTCCATGCGAGGCGGATTTTGCAGCTGATTGGAGAAATGCAAGGAGGCTTGCGCCATCTCCAAAAGTACGAGACTACTCCAACGCGCATCCTTCACTTTCCAGACACGTTGAGAGAGCTGTTCAAGCTGATCATAGGACTGTTTTTGACTTTGCAACGCTGTTAAAAAGCTCTCTCGATCGACAGCCTGAACCGACATGCGCGCAAACCTTTGGTAGGAGTCCTTCAGACTTTGATAGGCGATGGACGCAACCAGCTCGCGTGCTTCAGGAGAAAGCGTTTTCAGATGTTCAGCATAGATCTGGAGAGTTTCTTGAACAGCTTCCTCTCGGAAGCGAAGCGATAAGCTCTCTTCATTAGCAAGCGCGATAAGAGCGTGCAGTCTTTCTTCAAGACTCAAATCCTGGCGAAGCAGATAGGACGATTTAAGGATCTGAGCCATCGCATAGACTTCCCCGCGCGCCTGCAATCTTTGCGAGTAATTCCATTGCTCTGTCTTCTCCACGCCCTCTAGGGCGCAGCTCACACCCGCCTCTTCGGGGGCAACCATCTGATCATAGCGACAGAGCTGGGTCCGCCATTCGCCTCTGAGCTCGGACTTGGGTTCCAGCAGCATGAGTTCTTTGACATAGATCCGAGCCTGCGACCAAAGCATCGCTTTATCGCTGATGCGCAGCATCTCTTGGCGAAGAAAGGCCCGATCGGGCTCATCAGCATCCAGAGTGAAATGGAGTTCCAAGAGACTCAAGGCCCGATCGAGCTGCCCTTGCTTCTCAAACAGCTGAACCGCACGAAGCAAGCTTCGCTTAGCCGATGCCCCCTTGGGATTGCGCTGATAGAGCTGAGCAAACCCTCGCGCCTGTTCTTGTTCCCCTGGCAAGCGGTGAATCTTACGATAGGCCTGTACTTCCAGAACTTGGCGCAGTTCTTCGCCAAAAGCTCCTTGCTGAAACTGAGGAATGAGCAGGAGGCGTTCACAGATATCCGTCGCTTGATCGGGACGTTTCTGTGCTAAGGCTAAAAGAATGCGAGCCGCTCTTTGCCCCTCTGGACTCGCCGGTGCATGAAGGCTCTGCTGCCAGAGCTCTCGCTCCTTTGACGAAGAAGGCGCTTCTGCCTTCAGCGGCGAAAAGCACCCGAAGCAAGTCCAGATGAATAGGGTGAGGCCATGAACAGCCATCCATGCCGGCCTCATAAACGCAACTCACACATCGAAACATCTCCCCAAACGGCTCAGGCCGCTGTGGTCACTGAATCTTTAGAAGTCCCTACGTCTTCGAGACTTGCATCAGCTAAGATGCCCGCCCTAGCCATCCCACGTAGCGCTTCTAACAGCTTTAGTTTCACTTTTCTTTGGACTTCTTGAAGGTTACCTGCCTGCTCGTTTTGCAGCATCTCGACATTTTCTTCAATCAGCTCACGGCGACGGCGATCCATAGTCTTATAAATTATTTGCTGCTGCCCCTGATCTGCAAATGCGGACACGAGAGCCGCCAGCTCGTAGT
>CANGNB010000010.1 GCA_947454545.1 Oligoflexaceae bacterium | reverse complement strand
TCCGCCTTTGGAAGAGGCTTAAAATTCTGCAGGCGCACGATGTCTTTTTCGGGGTCGATGCTCGGATTTTCTGGCTCAGTAGTGTACTCGAGCAGCGAGGTGAAGGCCACTCTATCGATGGTGGCCTCTGCGGCTTGTGTGGCGACGCTAGGGAAGCTTAGGCAAAGTGTGAGGCAAAGCCCTTTAAGCAGCTGCATCGTCTCTGTCCTCTTGGCTAAGCTGCTCTTCGCTTAAGTCGGAGCCAACAGCAGCGCGATCATTGAGATGTTCATTGTAAAATTGAATCGTATCTTCGGGCCAGCTTATGATCATCCCATAAGGCAAGAGCATGGTTTCTAAGCGGCTCAGAAGTTCACTTTTGGCCTCGGTATGCAATGTCTCGTTTGTGTTCAGTTGTAGCGAAAGCTGAGGTCTATCTCTCTCAAGCGACCAAGAAAAGCGCAGGGATATAGGCCCCTCAAGATTGACTAAAAGAAACTGAAAAATAGCATCAAAAGCATAGATCAGCACACTTTTTTGGGCGAGTAGATAGGCTTCTGCTTGAGAGAAATGTTCGCAGACAAGTCGCTCCATGATCTTGAGCCCTCGATCCTGCTGCAATCGATCGAAAGTACTGCGGAGCACCTCAAGCAAGGACACTTTAGTGGAGACATAACCATCGACGCCGCTCAGGACACGAATGTCGGCAATGGAATGAGTTGAGCGTTCATTTCCCTGCTGAATCTGTGTGAGAAATTCGCGCATGTCACTTAGATTTTTGCTCATAGTTTCATAGAGGCGCGAGACCTCGGGGTCATGATTTCGGCTTTCCGTATCGAAAATAAGTTCGATATGCTCAGAGAGCTGATCTAAGCCACTCTTAGCGGAGAGGCAGGCTAAGGAAGCAGCGTGCAGAGGATTATTGGTCCGGTGAGCAAGGTCTGCAACGATGGCGATACGTGTTTGAAGTTCCGACTTCAGGCGTCTTTGGAGGACCATACGCTGCGATTGCTCGCGCCCCGTTTGGCGACTTTGCTCGGCAAGAGCTGCTGCAACGATAGCACTTTGGCCCACAAAAAACAGGGCGATCAACTGTTCTGTATAGTGTTTGTTTGCCGATTTGACTGAAAGCATATCAGCACCCATGGCGAAACCGCAGATGAGAAATAGCCCGACCATAATCCAGGCCTGCTTCCTGAGATGTGGAGACCCAAAAAGGCCTGCATAGACCACATGGGTACACCCGAGAAAGAGGGTGATGACTGCGTAGAAAAAATAGAAGAGAAGGAATTCATTGCGGTAAGCATAGAGAGGAAGACAGACGTGAAGGCTTAGGGCGAGCAGTGTGAACTTATTAAAAAGGGGCAAGAGTCTTTCGAATCGGATTAAGGGAAAAAGCACCTGAATGTAGCGAAGGACAAAGTAGGGAATCATCAGTATACCAAGATATTCAAACCAAGATGAAATCTCTGCGTAGGCCACATGTCCCGAAGGGTCGAGAAAATTTTCGAGGGTGCGACCCGTCACAAATTTTCGTACAAAGGTAAATCCTGCAAAGATTGCAAAGTAGAGATTACTGCGATCCCATTGATTCGTAGCTGCAATCAAAACATGGGATAAGCACAGAATCAGAATCATTCCCAGCGTAAAGAGTTCGATATAGGAGGTGCGCTCTTCCTCTCGCAAGAGCTGAGCGTAGGGCCCGAGTGTGATGGGTCGGGTCATGCCACCGATGCGATAGTTAAAATTGCTGGTCCGGATGAGGAGGGTGATTGTTTCCTGTCCGCCCTGGGTAGCGATAGGGAGTAGGCTTCGCTTCCACCAAAAGATCTCGTTAGCGCGACTCTTGCCCAGTGTACCGTTGCGAATACGTTCGGGATGGTCGATCAGCTCTAATTCCGCGGCCGATCCGAGACCCAGAAAGCGAAGACCCCAGAGGCCTTTAGGACCGTCGAGGCGCAGTCGAAGAAGATAGGTCCCAACATCGTGCTTCTCCACGCGCCCCGGAAAGGCTAGCTCCCAGCTCTCGCGCTGTGAACTGCGAAGAGCTTGCGCGAAGAGTTCAGGATGTTCTTGAAGGTCTTTGGCTTCCAGCAGCTGTTTGGGCCAAAAATACCATGTTTCAAGGCTGAGATCGTGGAGCCCCTCGTCCCAGGAAAAACTCGGAACCTCGTCTGAAGATGGACTGGAAAAAGCTTGAGCCGGACCGAGAATGGAGAGAGCGAGCACAAGCTGCCAGAAGGCACAAAGCCACGCAGACCTCAGAGCTTTCTGAATGGATGGGAAGCATTGAGTTGTGCACGCCTGCATAGGAGAACCTTTGTCGTGTCATCTTTATATTCTATATCCCAAGGGGTCGGAAATATGTGCCTAGCTGAATCGTGTATGCTAAGGCCAAGGGCAAGCGAATCGGGGAGGACTTATGAATCCATCGGAAAGCAATGCATTCCCTCACGAGCGCGAACACTTTAGGGTTCCCTATGCGCCAAGTGATTCACCTCATTTTGCAATGGGGCGCAAGATCTTTCGGGTTTGGGATCTGTCTGAGGGCGGCCTCCGCCTGTATATAGCAGACAAGCAAAAGCCCATCACCTATGTCTTAGATCAGCCGGTGCACGGCACACTTGAACTGCCTCGCAAACGTGGTATTCTGCAGCTCTCCGGGCAGCTAATTCGCATATCTGAAGAGTATCTGGCGATTCGTTTGGATCGAGACAGTCAGATTCCTCTGTCTCATATCATGGAGGAGCAGAGAGTCATGATACAGAACATGCCGGAGCATGCGCTCCTAAACTTTCGTGCTGGTCTGCGTAGGGTTTGAAAGAGAAAGATTTGGATCGGGAAAACTGCAAATTTCCTCACGACCTCAGAAAACCTAACCTATTATAGAGTCGGGCATAAGTGTTCTAACTTGTACTGAAGATCTTGGGTGAGAGATTTTCTTGCTTCTTCCGGAAGAAGATGTGCGAAATTTGCCTTATATTCTTGGATCTCATGACATTCAATATTCATACGAATAGTCTGAAATAGGCGGGGAAATTTTTGGCCAGGAGCTTGGACATGGTGCAAACCTCCGGTCAGACAAATGATAGCTGTGCCTCCCTCCATCTTCTCAAGAATTTCGGCGACACCACTTTTTACAGTCATAGGCCTTCCGTGCTTGTCGAGTCCATTAGGCCGCTTCATTCGGCCTTCGGGAGTTATAAATACGACATGATCGTTGCGGAGAGACTGGAGGTAGAACTCCCAGCTTTCATCTCGCTTACGACTAATAGTTTGGATTCCGGGGCACATTAGTTTCCAGAAAAGTCCTACCAGGGGCCTATTGAGGGTTATGTCTGCTCCTGCGACACTGATGTGCTTGGCAACATGCCAAAGCCAGGAAAACGGGAAAGCACTTATATACATCATATCGTAGAGGCTTGTGTGATTGAGAAGGATGAGAATACGAACGTCATGAAAAGACGCTGGGGGAGGTGTGGTCCAACAAAATTGTCTTCTATAGCAAAGAGTTGTAACTATTTTGATTGATGCAAAGATACAAAAAGAAAAAATGTTTCTTATCATCATGACGGCCCTCTTTTTCAAACCTAATGTAAGTCAAAAAAGTAAGCTATGTCTAGAGAATTGTCCGTAGAGAGTGACAGTCAAGAAGCAAGGAATTGGTCAAAATAAGGCAATAGATCATCTAAGATCTCGTAGAACATCGCATGTCCCTGGCCCTTGACTGTGATGTGGCGCACATCCCAAATATTTTCTACGAATTCATGAGCACTTCGTGGGGGACAAATCTGATCTTTCTCCCCTGAAAAAACCAGGGTTGGACATTCAATTTTATGAAAGTCTTTGGCGTTTCGCTTCCACGTGAGGATAGAATGGATTTGTGCCAACGATGTTTTCGGACTGATGGGGTTCTCTGTCAGACGTCTGAGAATCGGTTGCCATTGCTCTTCAGGACATTTATGCAAAAATCCATAGGTGAAGAGCAAACTAAAGTACAATGGAGCCTGGCGTAAGCGGTGAGAACTTGTGTAGAATTTGGCATTTTTAAGATAGTCCCGCTTCCAAATTGTCTTGAGTTTGAGCTCTCTCATACTATTGGCGACAATCAATTTCCTTATTCTGTCAGGGTAGCGAATTGCGAATTCAAGGGCAACCATCCCACCCATCGATACCCCTAGAATAACAGCATGCTTCAGATGAAGTTTATCCATGAGGTGACAAACATCATTGGCTAGAGTGCCGAGGGAATAAGTTTTTTTACCACGTGTCGTTTCACCAACACCACGATTGTCAAAGATGATAACGCGATGATGTCGGGCTAAATAAGTGAGCAAATCTTCTGGCCACCATCGGAAATTCCCCATGAATCCCATGATCATGAGAATGTTTTCCTTGGGATGGTTGGTATGACAAATAGTACGAACATGCATGGTAATGTCGTCAACGGTAAGCATCTGAACATGGTCGTGTCGCATGCAATTATCTCCGAAGCCTCCAACTTATCGCTCATGTTGATGGAATATTGAAAGATTTCTTAATTAGTTATAAAAAATCAATGAAAACAGACAGGTATTAGCTTTCCTGTGTTTGAATTTAGTCAGCGATAAGTGCCCTTTACCCTTTAACTTTGCGTAAGATTTTAGGAGTTCTTGCTCTTAGAGCTTACTGTGGAGAGTATTCATCTTTTTCAGTTTCAATCGTCTACTGAACCTGAAGACTTTTGATGAATTCGAGAATGTGTTGGACGGAATATAGGCTTCACTTTATACTTCCTTTTTCGAAAGTTACAGAGCTTGGAGGATTTCCATGTCAGCTATCCCTGATCATGTTGAGACGAAGATACAATCTACGTGGAAGCCGATGCAGATATCCCTTACGTTTTTTTCTCAGGTCAGGTCCATTGGACTGAAGCGAGCTGCATGCAAAGCTCTTCTTGATATACTCTTGAGACCCGAATTGTTTTTCATCGAGTTTGCTATGGGAGGGAACTGGGGAATAAAAAGTGCTCCTCATCGAATCACATTGCATGACTTTGCAGCTCTTCGAGTCTGGTTTCAGAAAGATCCTCTGTATGGGTTCGGCTTGGCCTACATCAATGGAATGCTTGAAGTGAAGTCTGATGTTCTCTCTTTAATAGATTCCATGAATGCTTTGCGCCATACGACGAAATTATCCAATTTCGAGCGCTTATTTTTTGGTTTTTGTTTGGCCTGTCTTCCGAAGAGTATCCTAGAATCGGAAACCTATGCATTTCAAAGCGAGCACAAGCCGCATACGATTGAGAGGGATAAGGAGGCCGTTGCCTACCACTACAATCTTCCATTGCCCTTTTGGCAACTTCTTCTTTCGAAAAGTCTCCTCTATACGACGGGTTACTATGTTGAAGATTCCTATGCTATCGATGAAGCCTCAGAGGCCAAGTTTGCGATGGCCTGTCGCAAAATTGAAATTAAAAATGGGGAAAGTCTACTCGATGTCGGCTGTGGTTGGGGAGGATTTTTGATCTACGCAGCACAGAAATTCCCGGAGTCGCAGTTCTTTGGTGTTACCATCGCTGAGGATCAGGCTCGTTACGCACAGGAAAGAATCAAAGCTCTTGGTCTTGATAATTGTCAGGTTACCTATCTCCACATTATGGAAATGGACGAGAGAAAGAAATTTGATAAGATCGTAGCATTTCAGTCGACTGAGCATATGCAAGATGATGAGCTTTTACTTTTCTTCAAAAAAGTCCATCAGCTACTTAGGGCAGATGGAACTCTTTTTATCGAATTCATGAATTGTAAGCTTAACATGAAGAGAGCGACTCACAAGTTTATGGACTCCTATATATTCCCCGATGGTTGGCAGTTTCCTTTGGTGACGGGACTTGAATCAGCTGAAAAAGCGGGTTTTGAGTTGTTTGATCTGGAAGGTTGCCACAAGGATTACGAACGTACGATCCAAAGCTGGAACGATAATTTTGACAAGCACTTCACTGCTTGTGCTGATGCCATTGGTAATATCTATCGAACGCGAGCTATGCGCCTTTATTTTTACTGGGCTCTTTGGGTTGCAAAAAGCAAGCGACTTAAAGTGCATTATTGCCTTTGGAAAAAAATTGATCAGGAATACTGGCAGGCTAAAAGAGATTTTGCCACTTGCGAAAAATGACTTTTTTGTCGGCGTAGGCCTTCTAAAGCAGAGTCGCCTCACTGAGGCGACTTCAGTTTCATATCCCGACCGGTCAGTTATTCTTACTCCAAAACCCCTGAATTTTAAGCTCTTTAAATGTGATTTTTCCCAGCCTCTCATTGCTTGATGCCAGTTGAGAGCCTATCTTAGCGCCTTGAATATGTTTGAGATACTGGGCAAGGCACCAAGTCACTGTGGGTGTTGGGGGGATAACTATGAAGTTTATGTTTTTGGGAATTCTCGTCATGTGGTGGGCGATAGTTCCGCTAAGAGCACAGCAAGGCAGTTTCGCGCCAGGCGACGTAAAAGGTTCGGCTGACGATCCCGAAGCCTTTCAGCTTCGTTCGCCGCTTCATAAATCTGCAAACTGGCACGGACCTGTGCCTTCGAATCGTTGGTGGAGTGCTCTCCTTGTGCGCGATGAGGTGAAACTGATCTCGCCTTTTCCCCTGAGCTATAGCACAGCTGTACGTGAGTATCCTGCCGAAGGAGAGGGTTTTGGACTAGCCGTCTCACGGAAGGGAGCGGGAGAGCCTGAACTGCGGGACGATCCGACTTCGGAGCTGCCAGGAAATCGCGTGCGTCGTATCATGACGCGTGTGCAACCTCACTACCTCATTTGGAATGGAGCGATGGATCGTGCCTCGACCGAGACACGACTCGTTTCTACCGGAGATTGGCATATTGTAACGGAAACTAAGGACGCGCGTGGCCTCGGCTTCACGGCGACGATTGCCGCCGGATCGCCCTTTACTTACTATCGCTTTACTGAAGGGCAACCGCGCCTTCGTCTCAATAGCTATGCAGGTCTGATGCGATTTTTTGATGGCAAGGGTCAAGAGATCTTAACTCAGGATGGCAGCTATCAGGGCGATAGTCTACGAGTCCAGCTCAAGCAGCCAGTGACTCAAGAGATCAGTGAGTGGGCTTTCTTTGCCGAGGATGGCACACGCTGGGAACGCAGAGGCGAGTATCTTTCCCTGGTTTTGGCTGAAGGCAAAGACTATCTCCACGTTGCAGCTTTACCCGATGCCGAATCTTTCTCACGATTTTACGAGCATGCGTACGCACGCCTCACGGGAACTCGGGCCGATTTTGCTTACAATGAAGCCAAAGCCTTGATCACGACAGATTTTGTGTTTCAATCGCAATCCGTCCGCAAGGGTTTTAGCGATCAGCTGCTGACGACACTCTTTCCTCATCAGTATAAACATATGGCTCAGAGTCTCCCCAATCTTGGCAGCTATCCAAGCTTGCGAGGACAGATGAAGCTCTGGGTTGGCAAAAGCTTTCAGACTCAGCTGCGGAACGAAGGCATTTTGCCTGGATTTGATGCTCCCGAGGAGGGGCAGGGCTATTCGCGCTCTCAGCATCAAAAGTGGATGCAGGCTGAGGATTATGTCGCTCAATCCTATGGGATCGATACCTACGGAACCGGGAAAAGTCTGCTCAGGGCAGCGCAGTCGCTCGATCTATCGCACAGTCTTGGTCTTGCAGATCTCCATCAGCGTATTAAAGAAGGACTGCATAAGGAACTTTCCGATTGGTTTCGCTACAGTCCGGGGAACGAGCCCCTTTTTTGGGGCGATCAAAAAGCCTATAAATTTTTCTCGCTGCTTCCACCCGATGGCGATCACTGGGGTCAGTTGATAGGCTGGCGAGCTTCCTACGGAGCTCAAGCCTTGAATGATGTGCCGCTGCACTATGGGTATTGGATTGCAGCTGCAGCCACTTTGGTGCGTTATGACCCCGAATTTTTGCGTGACTATGGACGAGAGCTCGAGCTTTTGATGCGCCATGTGGCGACTCCGGATCGCAAGGATCCCTACTTTCCGTATCTACGGCCGTTTGATCCTTATACGGGACGGAGCTATGCAAGCGGCTACTACTATCGGGGCGATTACACGGGGAATGATCTCGAGTCTACTTCCGAAGTCTTAAATGCTTGGCAGGCCATCTTCCAATGGGGGCAGATCACGGGTCAAAAGAAGTGGCGGGACCTGGGACTCTATCTCTACTGGACCGAACGTTCGGCTGTCGAACAATACTGGTATGATGTCGATGGTGATGTGCTGCACCCTGAGCTGAAAACTCCAGTGGTGCCCCTCCTTCGCGAAGGCGCTACAGAAATCGCCACCCATTGGGGAGCCAAGAATGTCGAAGAGCTCTATGGTATCCAGTTCATTCCCCTTAATGCTTCGACCCTGCATGCAGCTCTTCAGCGACCTTGGCTCAAAAGACTTTGGTCTTCTCTGACTGCAAGCAATAAAGCGGCCCATCAAGTGGACTTCGATACCTGGCATGGCACGATGTTGAATCTGATGGCTCTGGTAGACGCAGACGCAGCTGTTGCGCGCTTTCGCTTCGACGAACTCGCTGGCTTGGGAGGGCAGAGCTACAATCCCATGCAGGATCATGAGACGTGGAGTTTGATCTACCACTTCATCCATTCGATCCATCAGCTCGGTCAACCGACACTCGGCTACTATGCGAATACCCCTTCCTATGGCGTTTTTGCTAAGAATGATGAGCTTCATGGTCTTGTCTTTAATCCGAGTCCGGATCAGCCTTTAGATGCTGTCATCTACCGTCAGGATGGGAGTGTTGCGGCACGTCTCGAAGGTCTTGCCCCACGGAGCTTAGGTCGGGTGGATTGGCGGCGTGAGACGCGTTAATAAGCAAAAAGGGATCATTTTCAATGGGATGGGGGAAAGGTAAAATAGGACTGACAGTTGTCCCTATGCCGAGGCAAGCTACGTACAAAGGTAAATGACTTGAGGAGAACCTATGCCCCAACTCCTGCTGCTCTTAAGTGTCGTCTTAGCTCTTGGCGCCTGTGCCTCGGTTTCACATCCGTCTCTTGAAAAAATCGTTCAGGGCAAAGCGCTCGGCACGGAGCCTGTGCTTGAGGCTGTAACTCTGGCTATCAGAGAAAAATCGGCCAAGCTCCCCTTTTGCACAGGGACCTGGTTGAGTCCCAACTGGGTCCTCACGGCTGCTCACTGTGTGTGGGAACGCGATGCCTCAAGTTTGGAAGTCGTGCGCTGGCAAAAGGGGGCCTTGCAAGAGGCCGCTCCGATTGCGCGTATCGTGTTTTACGAGCCGGAGCTTAAAGGTCGAGAATTTCCTAACTTTGACCTTGCCCTCTTGAACATAGGGGATCTGGCTGGGGCGCCCTCAGAATTTTTGGACATAGGCGATCCTGATGCTTTGGCTCAGGGTGAAGCCTTGGTCCTTGCAGGTTTTGGTGCAGAAGCCACCACCTGTGCCAGCGATGAGTGCCATGGTCATGGGCTTTTGGTGAGCAGCCGCTACGTGGAGGCCTATCAAGGTCCTCGCTATTTTTCTCTGCTTCGTCTTCAAAGTCCAGCGGGCTCGGGAGCCTGTTTTGGTGACTCGGGTGGGCCGGCCTTTCGCTTGAAAGGGTCTCACTGGGAGTTGGTGGGGGCCACAGTCGGTGTATGGATAGATCTGATGCCTGAGCTCAGAGAGAAGGCGCAGGATCTTTGTGAAGGAGGGACGAGTCTTTACACCGATGTGCGTCAGGCCAAGGCTTGGATACGGTCGGTTCAGAAGGGCGGCCCCCCTTTCGAAAAAGCCTTACCCAAACGCCCCCAAAGCCTTGCCTTCGGCGATTGGTGTCGGTACAGCAACTACCGCGATCCCGCTTGGGCGACTCTCCAGCAATTTTTTGCAGGTGTGGCTAAAGAAGATGGAGTGGATAGTAAGGCCTTGTTCACCGATTGTGCCTATGCTGAACGCATGGTTCGTGAGAGAGTTCGCACCGAAATCAGTTTTGGTCGACCTTCGCAAGGTCCTGAACGAGCGCCTTTGCAAAGTCTTTTTCCACTGCAGACCTTGGGACCCATAGAAAAGCTCAGCCTTTACTTTCAGCGTATCGATCGGCTGGAAGTCCCTGAGGGCTTGGTCGCGCGTGAGGTCGAATGGGTGAGTTCGAGCATCGATCAGGAAAGCCTCTGTGCCCTTGTCAAGAACACTCAGATAGAACGTCTTAGTCTTGCGTCGCTTCGCAGTGAGCCTTTAGATCTGAGCTGCCTGCTGGCCCATCCGCCTAAGAAGAGTCTTGAGATCAGTGCTGTGTCCTTAAAGGATGCAGGGCAGCTGCAAGAGCTCAAGGCGAAGATCGAAGTCATTGAGTAAGGGGTAGCTTGAGTATAAACTGAGCCCCACCCAGGCGGCTAGAAGTGCCGAGATAGAGCTGGCCACCATGATTTTTCATGACTTTTAAGCATATAGGCAGTCCGAGCCCCGTTCCTTTGCCAACAGGCTTTGTTGTATAAAAGCTCTCAAAAATTTTGCTTCGTTTGTCTTCTGGAATGCCCGCGCCTGCGTCTTCAATGGAGATTTGAATCTCCCCGTCCAGAGTCATGACTTCGATGATCAGATCATGGGCACGATGGTTAGCTGTACTTTTGTTTTCTTCGACTGCATCGGCTGCGTTGTTACAAATATTTGTCAAAACTTGACCGATCTGGGTGCGGAATCCAAAGACTCCTAGTGTATCCGGACAATGAATCTGGAGGCGCAATTGCCGAACGTAAGGATTTCCAAGCATAAGACTCTCTTCTAAAAGAGGTTTAAGCTGAAAATGAGTCATGCTTTCATCGCTTCGACTCTGATTTCGAATAGCTGATTGAATCGAAGTGATGCGTTTGATGGCGGTTGTAGCTCTCCTGCAGGCTTCGCCCCCCTCTTGCAGTCGAGCTTCGATATGGTGCCAAAAAACTTGTGCTTCCTGGTCCGTTTGTTCTTCAAAAATGGCTCTCAGGGAGTCATGGATTTCCTTCAAAATCCCTTGGATTTCATCTTGGGCTATCCCAATGATTTGCGATGGGCTGGCAATATCATGAGCAATTGTCGCTGTCACGAAGCCGAGATTGATCAGGCGTTCATTGCGTATTTCTAGATCCTCTTTCAATTGTCGCTCTTGAGTGATGTCACGTAAGATGAGTAGAACGTGTCGAACCTGTTGCCTATGATTCCAAATAGCTTGCCAGGTACAAGCTAAGGTCTTCAAGCCTTCAGAATGTGCTATTTCGAGAGTTTCTGGCAAGCTTCTGTGTGCATCTTGCCATGCCAAGCGTGAGAGTCCGATGCAAGCCATAACTTTGTCTCGCATATCTTGGCTCACCTCCTTAGGAAGCTTTGCGTTTAAGAGCTCCCAGAAATTTTTGCCACTACACTCATGCTCCAAGAGATAGGCAATGAAGAGGGAAACTTGTCCTTCGATTTCACCTTTCTGATTGAGCATCACTATACCAAGTTGAATATTTTTTAGCATGGCATCGATTTTGCGCTTGGCGCTTTTGATCTTTAAAAGCTGCTGAATAAAGGCTACGCCCAGTCCCAGGAGTCCGAGGCTAAGGGAGAGCATGATCCACAGAAATTTTTCGATCTTTTTTTGATTGCTTAGATCTTGAGTTAGGAACTGTGATCTTTGTTCTTCTGAAGCAAGTCCAACCTCGGCTTTGATTCGTTCGTAGTCAGCTTCCTTTCGAATCTTTTGCTCGTCCTCAATTTTTTCTAAAACAAGTTCATGAAAGTGCAGAGCTTCTTCAAATCGACTGCTGCTTTTTAGGATCTTGTAGCCGAGGGTGAGTTCGTATATTTGAGCTTTATTCATTGGCTCAAAGTTTGGTTCAAGATAAGACCACGCTCTCGTGAATTGGTTTTTTTCCATCAGTTTGCTTGCCATGAAATTTCGAGTATTTCTTTGATTCCCTTCTCCTGCATCGGAAAGGGGCATTGAAAGAATTTCGTTGGCTAGCTGTTCCATCTCGTTGAGATTTTCTTCAAACATCGCTTTTTCAAATTTTGCATAAAGGATTTCCGATTTTTTGGCGGGATAGGGTAGCTTTTCGTAAAGGACTTCTGCTTTGTGGAGCAGTTGGCTCACGATGTCTTGATTGTGTTCCGGTGAGATCCTTAGAAGGCTCAGAGCAGCGTTTGTATAGTGGGATATGCACGTGTAGCGCCAGGCATAGGTATCGCAAAGAGCGACAAGCGCTAGGTCAAGCTGGAGTGCTTTTTCGTTCAAGTGTTCGTCATAAAGGATATCCGCCTGCAATCCCAGAACGCGGACTTGAATGTACATGGGAAGAACCGGCTTTTGAGTTTCGATCCAGCGGAATATGTTCTGTTCAGCTTTATTGCGTAAAGGATATTCTGAATCACTCGTGTAGGTTTCTGCAAGATTCATAAGTGTAAGGGCTTTGATCTCTGGCCATTGCGAAAGCTCAGGATCAGCAAGCAGATTTTCATAGTCTCGGCGGAGCTCCTCGCCTGGGGTGTCTTCCCTCAGAACTTTGATCTGTAATCTTTTGAGATCGAATAGAGCCTCCTTATCGCTTTGCTGTTCTGCCTTGGTCATGGCTAAGCGAAGGAGATCAGATTCAGGACTTTTGGTCACTTTGCTTCCTGGTCTATTCAGAACATGTTGCCATTCCCAGAGACTCTTCCACCATTCTTCCGTTTTTTTACTTCGGTAATCTTCACGAAAGCGTGCTTCTAGAACTTTTTCGAAGTGATCAGGATCGTCTAAAATTTGATTATCAAAGGGCTTAGGAATAGCATTAATATTTGCTCTCACATTCTGAGAAAGCAAAAGAAAGAAAGTTGTGAGTATAAGGAGAGCTTCCATCGATCGTCTCGAGTTTAAAAAAAACTCTGCACAGATAATGAGATCGGTGAAGTTAGACAGAAACTGAGCCAGTACCCTAACAGAATCGATAAGCTTTTCTTACTTTTGGAGCAATGTTTCATAGCTCAACTAAGATGCTAAAAAGATTCAAAATCTATGGGGCCCAGCATACGACAAGGACTTCGCTCGAGGGCCCTTCTAACTTTTTCCCTGTGAGTATGGTTACCTCTATCATTCACCTCGCAAGCGATGCTCATGCGCTTCGATACAGGCATCGAGCTTTTTATAAAAGTCCCAGTTCAAGCTGTAGGGATGGCTCATGATCTCTTGAGCCTGGCCGTAGCCTTCGATCGTACAGGTGAGATCGAAGCTTTGTTCTTTCAGGGCCTCTTCAGTGATCCCCTCTGTGGGAATCTGATAGCTCAGAGTGAAGTGGACATCTGTTGTGGCGGTCTGAGGCTTAAGGACAACTTGATTGAAGGTGAAGTTATAATCGCCTTCACACCAGCTATCACCGCAGGCATCATCGATTGCGCGGCGGACGGTTTCTGTAGGGTCCGTCTGAGCAGGGCCAGCCAAGGTTTGAGGAGCTTGGAAAACAGCAAGGAGAGCAAGGGGTGCGAGGAAGCGTTTCATAGAACATACCTGACTTTCTGAGGCTTGCAGTTCATCTTCGAACTGCGATTTCACTTAAGAGGTATCACGCTCGAGTGATTCCCTGAATGACAAAGATAAGCTGAAACGAATTCAAATTTTCGCTGCGGCTTTACAAAGCTAAAAAATCTCATGGTATCGTCAACTTAGGCCTTAATCTCAAAGATTTCAGGGGTTTCAGCTGGAATCAGAGGCGGGACTCAGTTTTTTCTTGAGATTTCCGATATCTACCAGGATTTTTAGGGACCTTAGCTCAAGGCTGCTTGGTCTATCAGGTCGTGAGGTATTTTACCTAGGGTGGATATGTCGCATGTTCGGCTATCGAAGTCTCAGTGCTCAGATCATCCTCTTCAGTCTACGTTTTCTGCTCTATTTTCTCGCCTTTCTTTTGATTTTTGCGGGGCACTGGATCCATGAGAGCTTTGGGGCGCCTTCGTTCGAACAGGTTCTCTTTTCCGTCTTCTATGAGCCTTCAGGCTTGGCTAAGACCGATCCAGCTCTGATTGAAGCCGGTCGGCTCTGGTGTGGCGTGCTACCTTTAGGAGCAACCGTTATTGTCTGTAGCATAGAACTTTTGCTCTACGGGCTTCAAAAGTGGCGTTTTCCTTTGGCGCCTTGGTTAGGGCTCGCCACAGGTCTCTGCTTTTTGTTGACCCAACTTTCTTTTGGCGCTTATCTGCGTGGCCTGTTTGGTGTCGATTATATTGGTCACCACTATCGGGATCCTAAACAAAGCGATATCAAAGGACGGCGTACCAAAAATCTCATCTATATCTATCTTGAGAGCATGGAGACGGGATATCGTGATACCAAACTCTTTGACAAGAATCTCATCGAAGCCTTGGATGCCGATGCACTCAAGGGCGTGAGCTTTGCAGCCTATCGGCAGGCACCTGGTACCAACTATACGATCGCAGCGCAGGTGGCAACGCAGTGTGGAATACCTTTGAAGGTTATCTTGAACAATGCTGATGGCAATGCTCAAGGAGAGCAGGTGAAATCCTTTCTGCACTCGGCCCATTGTCTTGGTGATATTTTGCGAGAGCATGGCTACTACAATGTCTTTTTGCAGGGTTCATCGCTTGATTTTGCGGGGCAGGGGCGCTTTTGGGGGCAGCATGGCTTTGATGAGGTCTATGGCACAGAGGATTTGCTCGAACGCGGCTATGTTCCAGGAGGTTGGGGTGTCACCGATGATTCCCTTTTTGCCGAGGCGAAGAGGATCTTGCCTCAACTCCGTTCACGCCGACAGCCTTTCAATCTTACGATGGCTCTAGTGGATACCCACCATACCTATGGAATTCTGTCTCAAACCTGTAAAAGCATGGGCTATCATGAGCTCACAGGAATTGTGGAGTGCACGGCTCTGATGACCGCCGATTTTGTCCGCTATCTGCGGGTCAAGGGGTATCTGAGGAACACTCAGGTCGTGATTGTCGGGGATCACCTCGCCATGGAAAACACTGTCTATGACAAGCTCCTCAAGACCGATCGTACGATATTCAATGTCTTCGTCGGAGAAGGCAAGTTTAAGAAGAATCGAGAAGAAATCCTGCATTTTGATCTTTTGCCAACGGTGCTCAACTTTCTTGGGTTCGATCTTTCGGAAGGGCGGCTGGGTCTTGGTTATTCAGGGTTTGGGCGCCTTCCCGTCGAGCCAGATAGCAAGCGCTTGGAAGAGATGCAGCAGTCCCTGATGAATCAGTCCCCAAGCTATCTCGAATTATGGCGCTAAAGTCCTGATTCATCGAACTTCTGACTTATCTTAGGTGACAGTGGATTCTCGCGACTCTCTTAGGGTATCCTTGAAGTCTCTGATGAACATAGATCATCGCAACTGTGAGGGCCGATGAATGAAACGAGTAGGATCCTTGCTTGTGCTTTTGGGTATGGCAGTGTCTTGCAAAACTGTAAATCCTCGAGGACAGCAGAGCGAAGTGCTAGGAGAAGCCGGTGAACCTAAGGTTTGCGCAGGTGTCAGGGGGAATGGCAACCTGATTATGGCTCACTATGGAGCTCTCAGTCACTATCATGAAGATTATCCGCCTCTCGATGGTATAGCTGGGGGGAGTTCAGGCAGCATCACGACATTTATTTACGAATCCATGCGGATGAACCCCTTACTCTCGCAGTGCGGCGATCGTAGCTGCACACCTGAAGAAACACGTCTTCGTTTATCTTTTCTTTTGAAATCCATGCTTGGGTATGCCGAGGCCTTTAAAAACGGTGATGATGTTCAGGCTGTGATGAACCTGAGCGGGGTTCTGACTAAGCTTAAAGAAATCTTTGCCCGCAAAGACTTTGGGGCGCTCTTGAAGGCTAACCCAGGACAGATCGCCGGTGATATCGTTAAAGTTCTGAGTTCGCCTGACCTCAATGGTCTCATCAATCCAGCGCTGATAGATCCCTTTCGTAATCTTAAAAACCTCGAGTTTCATATTCTCGAGCTCAAAGAAAACGTGAATAAATTTGGCTCATGGGAAGCTGCCGATCCGCGCATTTTCCTTTTTCCTGGATTTTTCAATTGGGAAAACTTTGCGAAGAGTGTTGGTCGCATTGGAGATTTCTATGCGGGCTATCAAAGCTACTATCCTAAAAAAGAGATGGATGCTTTGCTCACGGCCTGTAGCCTTCCTATGCGCGGTCAGATTTGGGAAAAAGATGTTATCCTGCCGAACGGACTCAACTGTCAAAAATCAGCTCTCAAGCTGATGGAAGATTATCGAAGAAACAGTCTTTCGCGGCAGGGTGGGGCGCATCGTATCGATGATCCTATCGGTAAGGGTATGCTTGCGATTGCATCGACTTCGGTCTTAACGGGACCGAGTGTCGAAGTGTATAAGAAGGCGAAACGCGATTACGAATGGGGCAATAGCTTTGATTTTGCTCTCAAGTTCGAGGATATTCGAGCCGGATATTTCGGCCAGGATGCTATCCTGAGTCAGGTCGCAGCAAACCCAAGGGGCTACACTGATCTGCGAACACGCAAGTTTTTGTCTCTAGGAGCTCAGCCTTGGCGTGTGGTGCTCTCGACCTCGCCTGCGGAACCAAGTCTGTCGGAAATTCGACCTTTACCGGGTCTTCGCGATCGCAAGGAGGTCTTCTCTGTCGGAGGATGGGTGGATCTTAGCCCAAGTCTCGTTCTGCACAATGCGGGCTGCGATAAAGTGGTCTACTTCACACGCCACGTTCCTCTGTCCGCTGGGCCAGGCTTTGCAGGCAGTATTATTAAAATGCTAGGAGCCTCCGAGAAGGACCTGGATGATCTTGTCAGTCCTGATCCCAATCGCGAGCCACCCTCATCCTTCAGTCTCGCTAATCAGGAAGCCGATGCCGTTTGGTGCACTGATTGGGACACAACATCAGCTACGGATATGAACGAGCATTTCCGAGCTGGGTATATCAAAGCTCACGAAGACGGTCCTGGTGATCGCGTTCAGTTTTTGACAAGTTCGGCCTACTTTCTGCGTGGGTCTTCCGTTGCGAATCTGCTCGCTCCCAGTCAAGGGCGCAGGGCCTGTGTGACACCCTAAGCTCTCTGTCTCACAAAGCCTCGGCTTAAGTCAGCCGAGGCCCATTCTTTGCCTACCCTTCCGAATAACTTCCTGACATAGGTGAACTGAGAGGTAGGCAGGCTGCTCTGTCTGATCTAGAGTGAGCCTGTCGCCCAGCTGTAGCTGGGTTTTGCGAGGGAGAAAAAAATGCGACTCACTTATCTTCTGTTTGCTCTAAGTTTGGGTCTCAGTGCCTGTGGGTATGGTCCTCAAAGATCATCTGATCAGCAAAGCAGACTGTCCACCACAGAAGAGCTGGGGCAAGAATCTCCTTGTACGCTCCGCGAGTGTGGGCCGCGTCCGATGGCCCCTAATTTTCTATGTCCTGATGGTAAGACGACAGCAGGCCCTACCGGTATCTGTGAGCGAAATCCCAAGACACAGGTCTGCTCCTGGGGTTTTGTCTTCTGTCCTTCGGAGATCCGCTGAGTTTCAAAGAATGACCTCTCAGTTTCTAAACTTCGCTCATGGGCGCACAAAGGCCTCCTTTCTGGAGGCTTATGGACCTCTTCCATTTCAGTTATAAGACAAGATTTTCTAGTATTTACACCCTAGAGGATTGTTTTTTTTATGCTGACATGGGGCGTAAACCCCCCAGGTTTTTGAGAGTTGTTTACCCTAGGAGAACGAGGTAGAACGCGGTGAGGGCAAAAGAGTCTTGTAAAATTACAAGATGCTACAAAAAGAATGTCGCACAGACATGCTTTGGACCTAAGCCAAGTCCCTCACTCTGGAGTCTTGCTATGTGGAAAAACCTTGTCCTCTTTGGCTTCTCTCTTTTCACTCTCAGTTTTGTCTCTTCCCTAGCACTGGCAAACCAAGGCCCCTACTACTATCTACGCTGCAATAGTACGAGCTGGGAGATCAGCCCGGAGAGTGCGAATGAGATGCGGCCGGCACAGTTTGCTGACACCTACGAGCTTCGCTTTGAAATCAAAGATCCGGCGCTTGTCTCGAATACCGATGACTGTGCCGTGACCCAGACTTCGATTGAGAATGCCTGGGGAGCTTCCTATGAGCACCTGCGGCTTTCGACCTCAGTGTTAGAAGTTCCGGGTTCCGCTTGGTTGTCAAAAAATTACCAAAATAACTTCGAGGAGCCTCATTTTCGCGTCCGCTACAAAGCGATGGGACGCTATAAGGCCACCTTCTACGCGCGTGAAACTCTGCTCGTGATTGTTCCTGAGGATATACGACCCGCAGCTGGCGATATGGTCTGGTCTCTGCCAGGGCGCTTTATTCTTGGTTCTGAGGGAAATTTTTTGCGACAGAGCGACTCTTGGATAGCCGAAGAGAATAAGAGTCTCAATCTGCTTGCGAGCATTGACCCTGTTCGTGGCGCAGACCTCTGGCAATTTCGTCAGGTCGAACACTATATGGCCACAGCGAGTGAGTGCAGTCGCAAAGATCGGGTGATCACCAGCATCAACGGCGAACTCTTGGCTCTTCACACGCAAAGTGGGGCTGTCGCTTGGCGCAAAAACCTCGCTGCAGATCTCGGAGGGAACGGTCCTCTTCTCAGCTTTGCCTGTCCAGCGAGTGGGAATACTGTGTATGTGAGCTATGGAAGTTATGCAGAGCCGAAGTTTGCTGTGATCCAGCAGTCCGATGGAGCCTTGCTTTGGAAAACTTCTGGTTATCAGCTCCTCTACAGCCAGAATCTTCCTGCGACACAGATCGTGCTTTCCAGGGATGTTCCAGGTCCTGATGCGCATCGTGAATTTGCTGGCTATCGGGTTGCTGATGGCAAAAAGCTTTGGACTCGCTCTGTGCCTAACGATACAGCCTTCTACATCGATAGCAAAGGACACTACTACACGAGCGGTTCGGGATATATGAATCGGCTGAGTGCCGAAGATGGCAGTATCCTTTGGAATCATGCCACGGGAGACCGTTGGACATACCCGATGTTCGAACAGGGGGGGCTCTACCTGCTCTTGGGTTCGCAGTTGGAACGTATTGACGAAGAGTCGGGAACAGTGCTGTGGGCCTATAAGGGTCAAGCCGACCGCTACTTAGCCCCTGTCTTTTTGAAGCAAAAGCAGATCGTTCTGCGTGAGGATAAGCGTGTGGTGCTGTGGGATGCTCAAACAGCTCAAGTGATCTGGAGTCGAGATTTTTCAAATACCGAAGAGAGCGTGATCGTCTTTGCCGATAAACAAGATAGGCTCTATGCGGCGATGGGGGGCAAGCTCTTGCGTCTCGACAGTCCTGATGGGAAGACCCTTTGGACTCTGAATCTTCCAGGCTATCAGGCTAACGCCCATGCTCCTGACCGGATGAGTTTTCAGGGAGTAGGGGACAGCGACAGCCTCACGGCCTATATCACCTACAATGGATCTGGTTATCGCTGTCAGCCTATGGGACTTATTGCTCTTGATCCTTACTCGGGACGCATTCGTTGGCAGAGAGCTCATGCCAATCCGTTTTGGGTTGTGACGAGTGATGCCGAGCGCATCTATATCAATGAAGGCTGCAAGGGACCTTCTCTGCTCAAAGCCATACAGAAGTAACCTAGGTTCAGGTTTTTAGCCCTTGAAGGGTGTCAGTTCACAGCTTCTTTGAATCTTGCTGCAAGCTTCGAGAGCATCAGCTCCTGAGGCTTCAGCACAGCGACGCTCGAGCTTGCGTTGTGCACGTAGCAGAACTTCTTGTGGCCGAAGGCCTTGGGCCTTTGCGAAGAGAGAAGGCTCCGAGCTCCCTGAGCCTCCCGTTTTGCAAAGGGCGACAAAGCGGTTGGCGCGGCTGTCACAACGCCGCCAGAGTATATCAAACTCTTGTTTCACCTCACCATCGATGCTGTCGACAGTAAAGAGTCCTTGAGCCTTAGGCTTGAGGCTGAGCAGATCGACCGTTGCTTCGACCTGATAGGTATTCAGATACGATTGGCGTCGAGAACAACCACTCCAATTCAAGCGCGAAAAATTGATCTGTTGTGAAGTCACATAGTCTTCGTCTTTGGGGCCTTTATACACCTGAATATGCTGTTCGAGACGAGGGGCAAGGCCATAGCGCAGACTTTGAACGGCGAAGACTCCGGGATCAAGATAAACACCCCCCCTCTGGGAAAGCCCTATCACAGCAAATTCCCATCCTGGATCATGTTGGGTCGCAACATTCAGCCTACAGGTTTTGTGGCGCTCGGAGCGCGGTGCATTGGGGCCTATTTCGGCCACAAAGTTTTGAAAGCTCAGAGTGAAAGCCTCCTGATCATCGGAAATATTGACAGCGACAGAGCCGGGCTCACAGGCAGAGCCTGAGCTTGTGATATTCAGGATGCGAAAGTGGTTATTCGTGTCTTGGGCATGGGCAAGTGCTGTTTGCAGGAGCAGGGTGCTAGCCAAGATCAGGAAGGTCGATTTCATAGACAGGTCCTCTCAAGCAGTTCGGACTACAGAGAGGAAAGAGCAAGGAGGTGGCCAATCAGGATTGGCCACAAGTACATGATTCTATTGATTTTATATCCATTGGGTGGGTCTAAACTTCAGTCATCGTTTAGCAGGCAGACAGGTCCGGGGACATAAAACTCAGCCCGTCTTAGTCATTGGTGCGGTGACAGGCCATGCAAGCTGCTTCCGAATGAAACATGAGGTGTGGATTTTTAGAAGAGATCTCCTCACGCTTTTGAATACGGAAATATGGAAGATTCTCCTCGGCTTTGCGAATCCGATCCTCCAGCATATTCCGGTAGGGCCATTGCTGATAGCTTGGCGAAAGTCGGGCGAAGCTGTAGATCTTCTTAGCGACGGGAACTTCACCTTTTTTCACAAGCATATCGCCCATATTGAGGAAGAAACCTTCGAAATTATGGGGAGCTATCGCTGAGTTGCCACAAGCGCGCTTGGCACCGGAAAAATCTTGCGTGGCATAGGCTGGGTATTCGGGCTGCTTGCGATCGACTTTGGTTTGGGCGCAGAGGTCGAGAGTCTTCCATTGCCATTCGAGGGCTTCGTCGAAGAGCGAACCTTCCCAAGGGAGCTGGCTCATCACATAACCGCCTGTAAAGAGGTTAAACTCGGGCCAATCGGAAATAGCATCCTTCATCAGGTAGTAGCCCTTGCGCGTATCGGCTTCCCGCTGATGAATATCGGCTTCTGCCATGATGCAAGCGGCATAAAAACCCTTGAAACGCGGATCCTTGGGGTCAAGCTGAGACGCTTCACCAAAGAATTTGCGGCACAGAGTGGCATCATCGATCACTGAGGCCTTGGGTTCACCCATGCGCATGCGCTCGGAAAGGTGCCATACATGCAAAAATCCGATACGAGCAGCGATCACTGGGTGATCAGGGTGGAGTACATAAAGGCGCTTATAGGTTTCAAGCAGCTGGGGAATGCGATCGTAGTGTCCCGCATGGAAATGAGTCCAAAACTCCTGCTCTGCATTCACAAATTCAACGGGAGCGCTAGTGGTCGCCTTTTTTTCAGGGGCCGCCCACTGAGCAATGCTCGCACAGCCCCAGAGCGGGAAACTTACGAGAAAACAGAGTGCAATTCGGATCGGGAATCTACGGATTGAGATCATAAAGCCTTTTCTCCCTTTACCCTATGGCCTGGCCTCAGAAGAGGCAGCTTATAGTATCATGATAGCCTGCCCGTTCAGCAAGATTTCAGTGAGCTCTTTTCACTTTGATCACAAAGCATGGATTCTGACTGTCAGCAGCACAGTAAAGATCGCCTTCAGCTGCCTTGAGAATACGCCTCGAAGCATAAAGGCCGATACCAGAACCCTTCTCCCCTTTGGTGCTAAAGCCACGCTGAAAGAGTTTGCTGCGGATATGCTCAGGGATGGGGTCTCCCGCATTGCTAATATGGATCTCCAAGAAATTATCTTTGAGCTCTGGCTTAAGGGCTACCCACTGCTCGGTGGGCTCAAGTGAGGCAACGGCGTCGACGGCATTAAGAGCGAGGTTCAGGAGCACTTGCATCAGAGCGCTTGGATTGATGGCAAGCTCACTCTGATTGAGCTCTATTTTCCATGTGATGGATAGCCTTTTGCTGTGAGATTTGAGAATGCTCTGCGTCGCTTGCCAGCATTCAGCGAGGGTGGCCTTCTTCGCTGATTCTCCTGTTCGTGTCAAACCTAAGACGCTCAAAGTGAGGTCGCGACAGCGTTCAAGACTAGCTTGAAGAATTTTGTGTTGGGAGAATAGCTTGAGTTGAGATTTGGCGAACTGGAGTTCATCGACCGACGACTGACGCAGCTGTTCCCATACTGCGTCGATTTCAGAGAGCTCCAATGCAAACTCCCCAAGGTACATGCGTATCTGATGGGAAAGCTCAGGGAATGAGGCCAATAGATCACCCTTCATGATCTCTCGTAGATCTTCAGGGCGACGATCTCTAGGATTTTTGAGTAAGCCCATAGCATAGAGCTCTTTGAACGAATCATCTAGGCTAAGAACGGCAGCCGAGAGTTCAGCATCGAAACGATTGACGCTTTGTATAGCTGAAGAGCCATGCAAAATGTTTTTAAGTTCATGACTGAGTTCACTGAAAAGTTCGCCCATTTGGATAAGCTTGTCTTCCTGAGCGGAACGCTCCGAAAGCTTGAGCAGACGATGGCGCTCCAGCAGGTTACGGACGCGGGCACGCAACTCTGCAGCAATTATGGGTTTGGCGATATAATCATCAGCGCCCATGTTCAAACCTATAAGCCTATCCTCATCACTGGCCCGAGCCGTGATAAATATCACCGGGATCTCAAGCAGATCATGATCGGCTTTCATCGTTTTTAAGACATCTTCTCCAGACATCTCGGGCATCATCATGTCGAGAAGGAGGAGTTGAGGTCGTTTCTCATGCATGGATTTAAGGCCTTCAGGCCCATTCAGTGCAAAATGAACGCTATAGCCCTCAGCATGAAGAATGCTCACAAGGACTTCGCAGTTGCTTCGATGATCATCGATAACAAGGATAGTCCCCTCTTTAGCCTCGGCAGAAGGGGCTATCTCTGTCTCCAGAATGTCGGAAGCTTCGGCATGTTCAGAGAAAGCTAGGGGAAGGGCTGGATGAGAGGGACTCTTCGCCTCAAGGCTTCCTTCAGGGGGGCTGGATGACGCCACGGCCATTGGAATCGTGACACGAAAGACACTGCCCTGTCCCAGGGTCGAATCTACTGCGATGCTGCCGCCGAGAGTCGATACGATTTCCTTCACCATGCTGAGGCCAAGGCCTGTACCTTCATACTTGCGGCGCGCATCGGCATGAATCTGACCAAATTCAGCAAAGATTTTGTCATGATCGTCTGCAGCCATGCCGATGCCGGAATCCTTAACTTGGATCGTAAGCTCATGGCTGTTAGCCTCCAGTCTGAGGTGAACGCAATTGTCACGATGGGGATCTGAAAATTTAAAGGCGTTCCCCAGAAGGTTGCGAAGGATCGAAAAGAGAGTGTCATGATCCCCCATAAAGTAGGGATTCTCTGCAATAAGCTCAGAGTTATAGTGGAGCCGCGGTGAAGCCAGTCGAAGACCTTCGGCAAGATTGTCAGCTTCAGCCTTCAGCTCGGCAAGAGCTATGGATTGAATTTTTAGAGTGAGTTCGCCTCTTTTCGCTTTTGCAAGATCGAGGATAGTGTTCACCTGCAGTTTAAGAGACTCGGCGAGGCGTAGCGAACGTGTGATATTCTGCTGAGTCTCACCAGGAAGATTACCAAGATTTCCTTCAACAGTGAGTCCTAGAAAACCAATGATACCGTTTAAGGGGGTGCGCAGCTCATGAGAAATATTTTGGAAAAAATGGGTACGGGAGCGATCGCGAGCTTCGAGTTCTAATGCTAGCTGTTCCGAGAGTTCGTAAGCAAGGGCTGCCTTGCGGGCAACAACTTGAGCTTGAAGGAGCAGATAGACGGCAAAGCAAGCTGGAAAAATGAGATAGCCCTGGTTAAAGCCTTTGGACGCTACCAGAATATCAACAACGATGCCTCCGAAGCTTATGAGTAAACCTACGAGTGAGAGTACAGCTCCCGTTTCGCGTTTCCAGATGGCTCGGGAAAGGAGTACAAGGGAAAGTCCAAAGGAGACCATCGTGAGTCCCTGATAGATAGGCAGTAAGGGTGAGAAAAAGCGAGTGCTGCTCACAAAGGGCAGGAGGCTGAAAAAGCTTGCAAGAAGATAATAGAGCTTACAGATTTTGTCGAGAAAGGCCGTCGAGGTAAATGAGTTCAAGAAAAAAGCGACACTGAATATCGTGCCAAAGACGACGGTAGCGTATTCAAAACGAAACAGCAGAGGAGAGGAGGCGAGAGGATAGAGCTCAAGGGCCCAGCTTGCCGTCACCAGAACCCGCAAAACGGCATTGAATCCGACCATCGCCAGGCAGAGGGATGCAAGATCGCGTCTATTGCGGAACCACATCATGAGAAGATAGACGACAAGCGAGACATTGATCCCAAGACCAATCTGCTCTTGAAGGCCACGTATCCGTTCCTGTTCAAGTAACTGTGGACTCAGGCCAAACACCGGCCTTTGCGTCACGCCGCCACGATCCACTGAAAAATTGGACACCTGAATCAGTATCGTGACACTGGAGCCGGGTTTTGGTCCTAGATTGAGCCGTATCGGAGCAAATGACATGGATTCGGCGTTGGGAGTAAGGCTCAGTTCACCCACTTGGACACTCGCGACAATTTCTTTGCTTAGGCTATTAACCGCAAGCACACGGGCCGCTGCAGTCACATAGGGTAGGTAGAGGGCGTATCCAGCGGGATGGTGGGGGAGTCCCTTCAGTGTGAGTTTGTAGGTTCCAAAGCCAGTGCCAGGGAGCGAAAGGCCCTCCTGAGTATGCTGAGCTTTCCAGCTCGCTCCGACTTCAAGAAAGGCATCAGGGGGCAGATCGAGATCCTCTGGATCGAGCAGCTTTTGCCAGTAAAAGGCCCACGGACCTTCCAGGGTGATGGGGCGATCAGCTGGCCACTCGCTGACATCAAGCTCGGCTTGAGCAGCCCAGGCCTTTTTCGCAGCGATAGGATTGAGTAGGCTCACGCTCAGGGCGACGATGGCCATAACGAAGGGCTTTAAAAAAGCTCTTCGAAGAGCAGCTCTCAGGCGCTGAAGGGATGTCTGCTTCATCGTACCGCCAAGTTCCTAGGTTAAAAAGAGATATCGGAGCAATCGACTCAGGGTTGAAACGCCTACCAGCAGAGACTTTTGGAATTTTTGGCAAAGTCTTTGCTCGATCCTCACTGAGTCAAGGTCTTGTGTCTCCCTTGAAAAAGCTCAAAGACGCATGTTTCAGAGGTTTTTATGCATGAATCCACACATTCTCCTGGGCACCGATCAGAGTCATATGCCGCAATTCCACTTTGCGAACCGAGTGAAGTTGCACTCAAAAGCTTTTTTCTTGGACCCCAGGCTGAGAACGCAGTTTGGCTTTCCAGAACGATGCAAGAGCTGTTACGGCTTTGGTTTGCTTGGCGACGAGAGTCCTATCCGGAAGATGGAGCAGCGATATCTATGCAGGATAAATCCCTACCCTCTTTCGTCTGTCATCAGGATAAAGTCCGCAGTCTTGCGCTTGGTCTCATGCAGCGCTATGCAGCAGAGGTTCCCAAATTTTCACCTCGGTATATGGGGCATATGTTTTCGGAGATCTCGCTTCCAGCTGTCTTAGGTCACGTGATCAGCCTCTTACACAACCCCAATCTCATCGCGAGTGAGGCAGCTCCGGTGGGGGTTCAGATCGAACAGGAAGCCATCGAAGAGCTTCTCGCCATGGTTGGCTTTACGCGCGAAGAGGGCATGGGCCATTTCACGAGTGGAGGGACGCTTGCCAATGATGAGGCTCTCGTGCGGGCCCGGGAACGATCGGCTCTTTGGATGGCCCGAGGTCTTGCCTACGGCATGAAGGGCTTTGCTCAAGCCGCGCACATGGGCTGGGAGGCCTATCAGACTATCGGTCTGCAGGCCATGGAAGCGGATTTACACTGCAGTCGCATAAGTCCGTGGGCTCTAGGATCGCGATTGCGCGCTCTCTTTCAGCGGGACTATGCCGGACCGGTCTTGATAGTCCCGAGAAGCAAACACTATTCCTGGGTCAAGGCAGCTCATCTGATTGGCCTGGGCGAGGAAAGCCTTTGGCAAATTCCTCTCGATGCTTCTGGCAAAATTTCTTTAAGCGCTCTCAAAGAGGCTCTAGATCGAGCTGAAGCGGAAGATCGCCCCGTGCTTATGGTCGTTTCCGTCGCTGGGACTACGGAAATGGGTGAAGTCGACCCCGTCCATAGGGTTCAAGATCTGCTCGATCGGCGTCAAAAAGAACGTGGATTTCATATCTGGCATCATGTGGATGCAGCGTATGGTGGGTTTTTGCGAACTTTAGGTGGGCCTTCAGAGGACGGCCTCTCTCCTGAAGTTTGGTCTGCCCTAGAAGCTCTTTCGCGAGTGCAGTCCATTACTCTGGATCCACACAAGCTTGGCTATGTTCCCTACGCCAGCGGAACTTTCCTGACCCAGAAACGGCAGGATTATTTTGTGACAGCTCATGATGCACCCTACATTCAGTATCGCTCTGTCCTCGATAGAGGCCGCTATACGCTCGAGGGCTCCCGCCCTGCAGGTGGGGCAACAGCAACTTGGCTGACGGCCCGGAGCATAGGTCTGCATGAGCAGGGCTATGGTTGGATTCTCCAGCGAACGGTTCGGATGCGTCGCGATCTCGAAGCAAAACTGATGGCTTCAGGTCTTCCTATCCAGTTAGCGCCAGGCGCTGATACCAATATACTTTGCTTTCACATGGCTAAGCCTGGTGATTTGCTCTCGCACAGCAATGCCAAAACACAGGCGCTCTTCGAGGCCTTTAGATCCTTTGAGAAACCACCTTTTTTTGTGTCGAAAACGATCCTTCACAAAGACGATTACGATCTCTATCTCGAGAGTTTTGCTGAGCGCTGGCAGGCTCGCGTTGATGCGCCCGAGATGGTGCTCATTCGTCTGTGTTTGATGAATCCTTTCTTTGCGTCGCGAGAAATGAAGGTCGACTTCTTTGCTGAATTTGTCACGTTCCTGAAGGCACATCTTCGGGCTGATCTTGTCTAGGGGTATTTTTTGAGGGCTCTAAAATTTTTTAGGGCCCTTCTTATCTTGCGAAAACATTGGGAAGATTGAGACTAAATTCAAGCTTTGCCAAAGATTTAGTTCGATCCAAACCAAAAGTAATCCCATTTCGACCCGATATTCCTGGCAGCCAATAGGCAAGCGTCAAAATGATTTTCTAGAGAAGGTCTGTGGCGTTTTCAGGATGCGAGGAGTGATCCATGATCTTACGTCTACTCACTGTCTTAGGCCTCTGGATGAGCGGCATCGGGCTCGCCCAAGCCAGCGATCTCGAACCGATCCTGCTGGATGCCAATGTTCCTGAGATTCTTGTAGGGCCTTCGAGCTACGTCTACGACGATGCGAGTAAAGACCTCGATTTTGAAGCGGCCAAAAAGCTTTGGGGCGAGAATGGCTTTCGCAAGGAAACCGCTCAAGATCCCAACTACGGAGTTACGGGCCATGCCTACTGGTTCCGCTTTTCGGCGAAGAACCCTTCGGCCCATAAAGAAGACTGGTACTTCGGCCTCGAGTATCCTCTTATCAAGAATGTCGACTTCTATGTCTCCAACGGAGATGGGACCTACACCCACAGGGAAGCCGGGAACCGCAAGGTTTTTGGTGAACGTGATCTGAAGAACCGCTTTCTCTATCTTCGTGTCGACTTCAATCCTGGTGAGCAAAAAGACTTTTACGTTCGCTTCCAAACGGATGGAGCTTCAGAATTCCGCCTTCGTTTCCGCGAGCTCTCGGGCATCTATGCCGCTGATCATGATATCCAATTTTTCCTTGGTGGCTTTAACTGCCTCATGGTTGTACTCGCCGCCTACTATATCCTCTTGACACTCAACAGCCGCCAGGTCGATGTCCTTTGGATGGGGCTTTTTCTCTTATCTAACTTTCTGTTTCGGATGACCAATACGGGCTTTAGCTTTGAGTACCTCTTTGCGAACTCGCCCGCCATGAATCAGTATGCGATGTCGTTTTGTGTGCCCTTGGTTTTTGCTACAGCTATGGCCAATGCACATTACTTCTTGCCGATGAAAGACTATCGGCGCCTTAGCTATGTGACGCGCGGATTTCTCTCAGTGAACTTCCTTTTCGTGGGTCTTTCATTTGTTCTGCCCTATCGGATGATCAAGCTGTATACGATGTTTGGTATGGTCACCGCCTTGGCGATTATCTTCGTCAGTGTTTACATTCAAGCCCGTGGCTTCCGTCCTGCTCGTTACTTCGTATACTCATGGATTTTAGTCCTTCTCGGTTCGATCACCTATGGGATGCAAAAGCTAGGGGTTATCCCCGTGAGCTTTGTGACCACTTACGGTGTCGAAATCAGTATCACGATCCAGGCTGTGCTCATGTCTCTTGGTGTCAGTGATAAGATCAAAGAAACCAACCGCAAACTCTCAGAAGCTCAGGCTGCGGCTTTGAAGGCGCAGATCGAAGCCAACCGACTCCAAGAAGAGATGAATACCCAACTCGAACAGCAGGTCCGTGAGCGTACCGAAGAGCTTTGGACT
>CANGNB010000009.1 GCA_947454545.1 Oligoflexaceae bacterium | reverse complement strand
TGTCCAAGGGAGCACTTTGGAAATCGAAGTCTCCGATGATGGACGCGGTCTCAATCTCAAGAAGATTCGAGAAAAAGCCATAGCTCGTGGTCTCCTGACGGAGGACGCAGCAAGCAGTCCGAAAGCCGTTGCCGATTGCATATTTGCCTCGGGACTTTCGACAGTCGATCAGGCGACTATGATTTCTGGACGGGGCATTGGGATGGACGCTGTTCGCGAGATTTTAGCTGAGGTTCATGGCAGCATTCGTATCGAATTGGGGGCAAGCACGGCACCGGGATTTGTGAGCTTCAAGTTCGTATTGAGCGTGCCGCATGTTGCCGAGTCCCTCCAAATAGCATCCTGAAACTGATGCCTTTAAATGGAGGCATGTCTCAGCAGATGTCTCTCGCAATTTTGTTTTCAGTACCATAATTTTACACCCCTGGAGGGGGTGTTATGTGTCCGATATGTAGAACAGTTGAAAATGTCAAAAAACGCGGTTTTTATAGGCGTCCATCAGATCAGAAAAAAGTCCAAAGATACCTCTGTAAGTCCTGTAAAATAAGCTTCTCGGATCAGACTTTTGCAATAGATTATCGCCAGCAAAAGCGATGGTTTAATCAATCATGCTTTGTGACCATTTGTAGCGGTGTTTCTCAGCGTCGAACAGCCTATATTTTTCGAGTGGTCCCCAGGACAATTGCGCGGCGAGTTATGAGATTTGGCAAAATCTGCGAGGAAAATCTTGCCAAGTACAGAGAACAGAGGGCAAAAGTAAATGAAGTCCAATTCGATGAGCTGGAATCATTTATTCACACTAAACTTAAGCCTGTTACTATCCCTATAGCTGTCGAGAAAAAGACTCGAAAAGTATTGGCTATAAGCATTGGAAACATTGGTGCTAAGGGTCCACTCAAGCAGATCTCTTTGCAAAAGTATGGGCGTCGACCTAGTGAACGTCTTTCTGCGCTAAAATCAATGGCAAAGCACCTTCAAGCCTGTATAGCTCCAGAAGCTCGTATTGGAAGCGATATGTGCCCCCTCTATCCAAAACTCATCAGAGACTATTTTCCAAATACTAAGCATTATACTTGCAGAGGTTCGCGTGGTGCAGTCGTAGGATTAGGAGAACTTAAAAAAACAGTTTTCGACCCTATTTTTACCCTTAATCATACCTATGCCATGTTTCGAGATAATCTTAAAACTTTGAGTCGACGAACTTGGGCGACAGCAAAAAGAAAAGATAGACTCCTCTTTTTACTTAATATTTATGGTTGGTTTCATAATCTATGGCTCGATCGCAAACGTGTTAAACCAAAACTTGAAGTTTTTAACCCCTGATTTTTCTTTTGCGAAGCCAATTCAGGGCATCAGTTTTGAGAAGATTGAGCTTGGCTGCCGTCCGTCGCGTGAAAACTGTATGAAGACTGCTCTTTCTTGTTCTTTAAGATTGAGCTCAATAGAAGTTCTCAGGTTTTCCCAATTCCCTAGGCTTAGATCACTGCTTGTGCCATAGCGCATAGATGTGTATCCATCTGGGGCTTTGACGCCAAGGGTGACGCGAACAGCCGTGTCTTTGGCGAGTGTTGCTCCGAAATAATTAAGGCCATCATCGAGCGTCAGGGTATCAGCGAAGAGGGTTAGGTTAGGGACCAAAGAGCCTGGAGAGTATGGTGCTTGCGCTAAGTTTCCGGACTGGTAGCCAGTACAGGTGACCTTGATTTCATGGTTACCAATCGGAACTTTTGGGAGTGTGTAGTTCCCGGAGGCATCAACGCTTACCTTGAACGATGTACCGACAACGGATACCTCAGCAAGAGCTGCTCCTGCTGGTTGGAGGAGAATTTTGCCTTTGAGGTCCAGGGTGGGACTCAGACTCACGTTTTGCAGAGCGAGCGTTTTATCGCTTGGTATCTCGATACCAGAAAGCCGAATGCCATGGCTCGAGCTTGCGGCATCTGTTTTGCCGGCAAGATTTGCCAGAACAATAAGATCATGGCGACCTGAAAGGGTTGGTATGAGTTCGTAGACGCCGTCTTGTCCGGCTAGGGGACGAAGGCTAAAGCGATCGTCTTCGCCTACGACATAGACTTTGTACTGTGTATACTTTGCAGCTTCTTGAATGCTAAGTGTCAGACCGCCAGCAGCGACAACCGCATCGGCCTGAGAGGGGGTGATAGAGGTGGGGCTCGTCGCCACAGGGCGTTGGTCTGTCGAACCTTTTTCGCCTGGGTTGGCACAGCTTCCAGCAGCCACACCGAGGGAAAAGACCAATAGTTTTGTCACAGAACGAAGTTTCTTGGTGTTTTGCATACATATCCCCCCATAGAGGTATCGGCTGACTTTCTTAAGAACTTGATAGGAAAATTTGCAAGGCTAGATCTCAGGATTTCTTAGTTCAATCGTTTGCAAGGGTGCGCTATAACCTAAGGACTATGCAAGAGATCTCCCAGTTTACATGGGATGAGTGTGTTCAAAAAGGAATGACGTTATGTTCCCCAATCCCGTTCGAAAAGTTTTCTCAGCCATACTCATGGCATGCAGTCTTCCGACCCTTGCTCTAGCCCAAGCGCGCCCTTGCGCAGAATCTGCAAATCACGAGGGCTTTGGTTCTCCGTTTTGGTCTGATGGTGTGCTGTATCGGAAATTCAACGAAGATTGGACGCAGCAAAATGAAAGCAACTGGTGTCGGGTGCAGCCAGCGGAAGCTCCCCTTCGCTTGCAGCTCTTTGAGCATCGCGGACAAAAAATCTTTTTGACTGGTGTTAACCTGGGGAATGTTCAGTTCCTGCCTTTCCAAAATAATCCCACGATCCATAAGCCCGATGAACTGCGTGCCATGCTGCGCAAAGCTTTTGCTGATCTGTCTGCCTCTGGGGTGAATTCCTATCGCTTTTGGCTGCATATTGATGGCAGTCGAAGTCCCGAATTTGCGAATTCAAGTGCTGACGCTTTGGTCAAGGGCTTGCCTTCTGGTCTGATCGACGATCTCAAGTGGATGATTCGCACAGCGTATCAGGACTACGGCCTGCTCATAAATATCACACTGTGGTCCCATGATATTTTAGCTGTGAGGCGGGAGCACTCCGTCGCATCGCGAGATCGGGTCTTGCACATGATCGAAGACGAAGAGGGAACGAGAGCCTATATTGAAAAGGCCTTAATTCCATTGGTCAAGGCCATGGACGAACCCCTGCCGCAGAGCAATAAGCGCTATCGCGACGCAATTCTATCCTGGGAAGTCTTTAATGAACCCGAGGGAGTGGCTTGGTTTTGGCGTTTGTACTGGAATTACCAGTATGCCATGACTTATGGCGAATATACCTGGAAGCGTTCCAGTCTCTCCTACTTGGGCAGCCCCGCACGGAGCGAGTTTGCTATCGATTCCGGGGCACAGGATTACACGCCAGTCCGTTATAAAGGTTGGCATTTTGTGGGGGAGCGACAGCCTGACTTTAATCTCTACATGTATAAGGACGTGACCGATGATTATCCCTCAGAGTGGGATTATCTCAAGCGTTTGATTGTAGATGAGAAGAGTTTAACGACTGTCGAGATTCCCCATGAGAAAGTGCTTCGTTTCATCAATCGTGTGGCGGGTGCCATTCATCGTCTAGATCCTGAGGCGAAAGTTTCGACAGGCGTGCACAGTATGCCTTACAACACAGATGTGCCTATGCCTGGATTAGGCTTTGAGAATGCACCCTTCAACTACTACAGCGACGCATCTCTCGTAGCTGCTGGGGGTGATGCCAAAGGGACCTTGGACTTTTACCAAGTCCATGGCTATCCCGAATGGAATGATGTCGCGAAGGATGGACTCTACAATATGTTTAAATATCCCAAAGCGCATTGGCGGCTCGATAAGCCCCTGGTCGTCGGGGAACACTGGAGTTTGGTAGGTGCCCAAAATGAGCCCCTGGCGCCGCACCACTATGCTCATCTCTATGACACCGGGTATGCGGGCGTTTGGGGCTGGGCTTACTTCTACGTTCGCGAAAAGGCAGGGACACATGGGGAAGCTCTGCGCTATATCGATAAGCATGAAAATCAGGATAGCTTTCGGCGTTTGTTTCAGAACCTTCCACCCCGTGTAAAAACTCCAGCACCCTGACATGCTAAACTTGCCAAAAATGAGGGAGCTTGGTATTTTCGGCCTCTGATAACTATACAGAGGTCATGAACGATGAAGCTTCCTCTTTTGGCCCTCACGTTGGGAGCGGTCTTTTCTCTTGCCGCTTGTAATTTTAAAGAAGACAAAACTTCAGGGACACCTGATCAAACGGGCTCGACAGGTTCGACGGGCACGACCACTCTTCACTTTGCCGATATCAAGGGGCAAGTTTTTGACAAGTCCTGCTCCTGCCATGTGAGCTCGAGCTTGGGAGCCGTGAGTCTCAAGACTTTTGTGGCGACTCAGAATGCTATTAGCAGCCGGAATCTCAGGCAAGCGACCCTTGTTGACAAATCGATGCCCCCCGCAGAGAGCCTGACAGATAGTCAGATCGCTGCTTTGCAGGAATGGTTGGATGCGGGTGCCCCCGAGTAAGTCATTGGGAAATGGATCAAAGGTCAGCTGTATCAGGGATGTGGTGACCAGCATAGAGGAGAGTGATATGCAATTGCCAGCACTGCGTTGGGCTTGGGTAAGCCTATGTCTAGTCTTAGGGGCCGGAATGGGCTCATCGGTCTATGCCTTTCCCGATATGATTCGTCATGGGTATGCTGCGTGCGTCAGCTGTCATGTGAGTCCTTCGGGTGGTGGGATTTTGACCGATTACGGTCGTGAATTAAGTCGTGAGCTCCTCTCGACTTGGGGAGGAGAAGCTGAAAATAAAGCTCTGTATGGCTTAGCAGCTCTTCCAGAACCCTTCAAAATTGGCGGCGATATTCGCGCGATTCAAACCTATCGCGACACTCCTAGCGTGCGTGAGGGCAAGTTTTTTCTGATGCAGGCTGATCTAGAGGGTGCCTATGTCGGAGAAAAGCTTGCGGTCGTGGCCAGTGCGGGTTGGGACCCAGGCTCTCCCGATACCAGCAGTGATGATGCATGGGTGAGCCACAAGCACTATGTGATGGGGCAGCTCGGCTATAATCTTTCCTTGCGTGCAGGCCGTTTTCAACGCAATTACGGCCTGATGATCCCCGACCACTCGAGCCAGATCCGCAGAGGGCTTGGATTTGACCAGGGTACCGAAACCTACAATGCCGAACTTAATCTTATCGAAGAAAAATTTAATATCAGTCTGACCGCCGTGGGTGGGCGTCCGGACGACAAGAGCGTGGGGAGTGAAAAGGGTTTTGCAGCGAATGCTGTCTTCTTTTTTGCGCAGAGCTACAAAGTGGGGGTGAGCTACTTTCTGGGTAAGACGACAGCCGATGTCGGGCGTGAGCTGGTCGGTCCCTACTGGGCCTTGGGTCTGACGGAAAAGTTGTATTGGCTTGGGGAGTGGGATCTGGTGCGCATTGCACCCGTAGCAGGAGGTATCGTCGAGGGTTGGGTCGATTACAATAAACTTGGCTATGAGCTGATGAAGGGATTGGATGTGTATCTGGTTCAGCAAGCTCAAAAATCAGATCATACCAAAGAGAAGATCGACACTCAGTCTGGCGGTCTTGGAGTCCAGTGGTCGCCGCGGCCTCACTGGATTTTCAGCGGCCAGTGGCAGAAGGTCAGCGCACCTGCACGGAGCAATACCCTGACTGATTCAGCGTACTTTATCTTTCAGTACTACATATAAAGCGTCGGCTTCTGGCGATGAACTTTCGCCTAGGCCCTACTATTGATTACTCACCTTACGTTCCAAGCGCTGGAGAATGTTCTCGAGGATGTGCACGGGGAAACCATGTTTCACATGCTCGATGTACAGACTCCCCGCTTTCTCGCCGTCAGGATTCTGATCGTTATATTCCAAAATTTTAGCAACTAACTCGGCTCGATAGCTGGACTTTTGTCTTCGTCTGTCGAGATGTTCCTGAAAGCTGAGTAGCATAAACCACCTCCCTTGGAGCTAAGATACCGAACGCTCCCAATGTCTAAGAACGGCAACTCAGACTTGGATATTGAGGGTCTTGCTCAAAGACCTGTAAAAGTCAAACAATTTGAACTCTTAGGGGTTTTGGAGGGCGGGATATTGAGGCTAAGGACGTCTAGCAAGGTGCAACAAAGCAGAGGTCTACTCCTTGGGGCTGCTCGCTCAGAGTTCACTCCTTCTGATCTCCCGTTAGTGAGGGCACGAGAAATTTCCTAGGTGCAATTCTTACGATTTGGAATGCAGAGTTGAGTTCTGTGCGTCATCTGATGCAGGTGGTGGTTTTTTACTATCATCATTCTCTTGTCTTAGGGCTGAGCCAACGCAAGCCTGCTGAGTTTTTGACTGTCTGAAAAAAGGTCGGTCAAGAACTATAGGCCCCATCCGATCCTCACTCTTATCTATAGTTCTTGAGCCTGACTCTATCTCTGAGGCTCAAGTAAAACTTTGAGAGTAGGAGTTGAGACGTGATGGATTCAAGATATTTTCGGTGGCTCACGGGCACAGGACTGGGTCTGTGTCTTGTGTTGAGTGCTTGCGGTAAAAAAAGTAGTTCGACGACAGCAAATGGTGAGACCAGTATTTTACTGACTGGCCAGCTTGCCGTGACGGGTGGTAGCACGTCTTTGGCCCTGGCTTCGACGGTCAGTGTTGATGACCTCAATGTCTACTGTGTGTCCTTTACCTTGCCGCCTGTTGCAGGTACTGGAGATGTCGGGCAGGATGGAGCCTTTTCGGTTTCGATTGCAACGACAGGGGTGTCCGTCGGATGTTTTATCCTCGATTCTAGCCAAAGCGTCTTGGGTACTCTCGTCTTCAAGGATCCGAGCAAGAACAGTGTAGGTGGTTCGAGCAGCACCAGCGATCGCTTGGCGCTTGATGGTGGGGAATCCAACCTAGGAGCCATCACTCTCGATCTTGATTCGGGTAAGGCCGAAGTCGATATTTCTAAGATTACGGTCAAGAAGAAAGATACGAGCAGTGCAGTGGCCAATGCTTTCGATTTCACCGGAACCTACAAATTTAGCAAAGCCGATTCTTTGCCAGGCAAAGGTTATGCATCACCCTGTACCATGCAAGAGGCTCAGGCTGCTCGGCAAACTCCAGGGCCAAACGCATGCGAAGGCCCCATGCTCGATATGCCCATCTATCTTAAGCGAGTCACAGGAAAGAGCACCACAGATGGCAGTACCCTCTATGCTCTTGCCGCGTGGCAAAGCCAAGGGATGGACACTACTTGCGGTAATAAGCTTGGCTTTACCTACGAACAAGGAAAGGCCCATGGTGTAGACTTTTCTGCCTCGGGCGTTGGTGAAGGCAGTATGAGCTGGGCGAGCGGTTATGCCGATGGCTGGAAAAATACTGCGAGCGCGACGGCCTCTTTTCCTTACATGGACATGGAGCAAGTTGACAATTTCCATGGCTACCCAGGTATGAAACAGTACTTCACTCAGTATATAGCTTGGAATTGCACCAACACTGGCTGTCAGCCCGGTACAACTCCCACAACCGGGGTAACGGGATTTATGTTCAACGCGAACACCAAAGACAGTGGCTGTCGCGACTCCGATGGCAAACCTGTTCAAAATTTCAATGACTGGCGTAGTTTGACCTGTAAGCAAGAAGATGCGGGCGAAGGTCTTCGCAAGAATACCTGTTCGGGAACCTACAACAGCAAAGCCATCACATGTACAAATGTGGGCGGTGCTTTCCTGGTCAGCGGCGGGACCGAAAGTACCTTGCAAAATGCAATGGTGCGCTTCTCTCCTGACGATCCGAGCAAGAATGACTTTAGCATACTCTTAGCAAAAAGTGCCCTGTGCTCTTCGGCAAATACGAGCACAGAACGAGGAAAGTTGGCCCAGCTTCGCTGCTATGCTGATTACAACCAACAGAATATGCATGGTCCCCAAAGTGCTGCAGCGAACGCTTGTGTTCGCGACGTCCAGGTGAACTGGGCTGCGAAGACTGCTGCAGAATTCATTATTGGTGGGGATGGACCTCAGAAGCCACTTGGACAGCATATCTTCGATCGTTTTGAATTTGATTCGGATACCTCAGGTTCGGTGCGCTCGGAACGTGCATCGGTTCGCGGAGTCCAGGCCGGTGATAACTTTACGGACTGTCCAGTGACAGAGGTCTTTGCTATGTCGATCAAGAAAATTGATGGGAGCAGTGATCTCTACGGTGAAATCCAGATGACTACCAAGAGCACCAGTGCAAAACCCGCCTGTAAATCTCTCGATGGCGGCTCGAAAAAGCTAGCTTTCAAGTTGCTTAAACAGTAAATCTTCGCACCTTCGGTTGTCGTAGATCTAGGGGAGAGCTAAGCTCTCCCCTTTTTGTTTTGGTAAAAGGCTTTGCGAACGAGTTTCTTGAGGGACTCGCTTTTTTCCTTGTCACTTGCCGGAAGCCCCTATAGCTTTGAAAGAATACCACCAAGTGTTTTACGAAATGGCCACGTATTCGTGGTCTGACCTAAGTTTTGTATAAATTTAGGTATCCAAAAATCTATGGAGGAAGCGTACCATGAAAAGGAATCTTCTAGGGGCCTTGTGTACCGGCTGTGTGTCGATCGCTGCGCAGGGAGCTACAATCGGAGTGATCGACTCAGGTTACGACTACGAACATGAAGCCCTTGCGGGTAAGCTTTGGAGCAATGCGGGAGAAATCCCTGGTGATGGCATCGACAATGATGGAAACGGCAAGATTGATGATGTTTATGGTTGGAATTTTGCCGATAAAAACTCTGAGATCATCGACTACACTTTGCAGGCAAGCTACAGTCCTGCGATCGAAAAATTCTTTGAGCTGCAGCTGGCTGCGATCAAGGGCACAGCGACCGAGGGTGAGCTGATCTGGATGAAAGAGCAGCTGAAGGATGCAGAGTTTGTTAAAAATTTGGAGACCTTTGGCAGCTACGCTCACGGGACTCATGTGGCAGGCATCATTGCCAAGGACAATGCGGATGCTAAACTTATTGCCCTCAAGCTCCTGAGCACGAAAAAGGCTTTTTGGACTCTGCATAAAAAAGTCAGCCAGTCCCTCGCAGCCGGGCAGGACTTGAACTTCATCAAAGAGTTTGTGATCAAGCTAGGCCTCTGGGGTATTGCTTACCAGCAATCACAAAGTCTCTCGCAGATGGCAGCCTATCTGCAGCAGCAAGGTGTGGCTGTGGCGAACGGCTCCTTTGGCATCGGTATGGATCAGGCGCGTGGCTTGGTGACGCCCCTCTTGCTCCTCCTCACGACAGAGCCGAGCCCTGATCAGATCGAGGAGTATGCGAGCTTTTTTATTCATAAAATAGCCGAAGAGCAGAGTAAGATTTTGGCGAAGTATCCCGACATACTGTTTGTCTTTGCGGCCGGCAATGAAGGGACAGATAATGATGCCGAGCCTATCGCTCCCGCCAGTATTCGCCTCGACAACGTGATGACGATTGGAGCCTCCATAGGCAACACAGGTTTGGCTCCCTTCAGTAACTATGGAGCTGCAACTGTCGACCTCTTTGCTCCTGGTGTTGGCATTGTGTCGGCGGTACCCCGTGGCAATCAGTACTTGCCGCTCAGTGGGACCAGTATGTCGGCTCCTGAGGTGGCGCGGGCTGCGGCCTTGGTGAAAGATCGCAACCCCAAACTTTCGCCACTTGAGATTCGTGAGATTCTCAAGGGCACTGTCGATCGTAAGAGCTTTCTGAAGGCGATGGCTTATAGCGAAGGTGTCTTGAATGATGAGCGCGCGCTGTTTGCTGCTGAACAGACTCTCACTGTTCCCGTCAAGCAAGCGATTCAGCAGGCCCAGAAGAAAGTTCTCGATAAGGCAGCGACCTTGAGCATAGATGCTCAAACAGCTGATTTCTCGGTTGTGACACCCCTCTGAGTAGAAGAAGTCTGAGTTCCAAGGGACGTTTGTCTCTTGGAACTTTTTTTAACCTGCCAGTTGCCGATAAAAAGCATTGCTGCCCAGCAATTCCCAATGGCGCCCATGAGCCTGGACCTGCCCCTGTTCTAGGACAATAATATGATCACAGTGAATGATGGAGGGAGCACGATGCGAAACTATGAAGGTCGTGCGGTCTTTGGTTACGCGTCGCAGCGTATCTTGGAGGCGCTCCTCGATAGCAACATCCACGGCGCTGGTGGCTTCATCGAGGATGAGAATCCTAGGATTGCGTACGAGGGCTCGTGCGAGAGCGAGGCGCTGCTTTTGGCCTCCAGAAAGCTTAAGGCCGTCGTCGCCAATGCGCGTGGAGAGGCCTTCTGGCAAGGAGCTGACGAAGTCCCAAGCTTCAGCTTGGCGTAGGGCATCTATCACCTGCTCTTCTTGGATTTCAGGCAGACCGTACGCAATATTTTCAAAAATACTTCCTGAGAGCAGCACCGTTTCTTGGGTAACAACACCGATCTGTTTGCGGTAATCGCTGAGCTTTAAGGATCGGAGATCGATACCATCGAGCAGAATCTGGCCTTCTGTTGGCTTGAGAAATCCAAGGATCAGCGAGAGGATCGTCGTCTTGCCGCAGCCGCTGGGTCCAACAAAGGCGATGGGTTCACCGGGGCGAGCCGTAAAGCTTAGATGAGCCAGAGCCGGGCGATGGGTAGACGGGTACTGAAAGCTGACATCATGAAATTCGAGCTGTCCTGAGACCTGGCTGATGGGTTGACCAGCATCTTCTCCTTCGGAAGGAGCTGCAAAGAGTTCGTCGAGAGAACGCGCAGCTTCTTTCATTTGGCTCATCATGGGGAAAATGTTGACAAGGCCCATGAGCGAGCCGCTGATGGACGCGAAAAAAGCATTGAACATCACGATATCACCCACAGTGATATCGCCCTGCATCGAGGCATATACGGAAATAAAGAGAAAGAGCACCTGGATCAAAGTGAAGCTGACAAAGCTCGCAGCTCCGAGTTTCTCGGCAGTCATATCGAAGCGATGACCCTTTTCGAAGACGCCAGTGATCTTTGGGCGCATGTGTTCAATAGCAAAGGCCTCCAGACCATGAGCTTTGGTGATGATATTCATACTCAGAAAATTATGAAGGCCAACGGTCATGCGTTCGAAACTCTGACGGTAGTCGTGAGAACTGGATTGAATTTTATCTAAAAAGTGGAGGCGCAAAAAGACGCCAACGGGGATGAGAATCGCGAAAACGAGCAAGGCCTTTGGGGCTCGGATAAAAATGGAGACGAGAATAATGCTGAGCGAGAGAGTCGTTCCTAGGATTTGGTTGAGGAAGACGCGCGGAAACTGTTCGAGAGTTTCGATGTCGTGAATGGCTTTGGATTGAAGTTTGCCGCTGCGATAGCTTTCCTGCTGGAGAAAACTGAGCTCGTGAATCTTGTGACACACACGCAGACGAAGATCACGACTCAAACCGCGGGAAAGTCGGCTCTGGTGCTGCATGGAGATCAAAGCAGTCGGGAAATTGAGGAGCACCAAGGCAAGCTGAAGTCCTGCCCAGAACAGAGCCCACCCGTAGCGATGGGGGTCTTGGCTGCTGGCAACATCGATCAGGCGTGCCATGAAAATAGGGGATAGCCACACACAGGCTGACTTTAAAATAAAGTGTAGGCTCATCCATGCAAAGGGAACTTTGTAAGGAGCGTAGTAGCGAAGATACCAAGCATGTGTTGGGGATGGGTGCATAAGAGCTCTCCTGAGGCGAGGGGCGCTGAGCATTTCGCCCTGTTATAGCATGGTAAAGGATTTTAGGGAGTGAGCGAAGAGGGAGGTGCAAAATACAAGGAAGGACTTGGAGGGCCGAGCGTCGCAAGGCTTTACAGAGTCGAACTCTTGACAGCAACGGCCAGGATAAATCTGAGTTAAGAACCCTTAAATATTAAACAAAATGAGCTTCGAGGGATCTGTTTAGATCTTTGGATCCAGGAATACACCTTGCAGTGAGTCCGTCTTGGTATGGGAATCGGCAGATTTTAGCTGACTCGCGAGGATCGCATGGCAAAGAAATGGATCAGTTGGCTTTGCTCTTTAGCTTTGGGATTGGGGCTTTGGAGTGCTTGTAAATCAGTACATAATCAGGCCACGAGTGAACTGGAATCGGTGGTTTATACCGGGCGTCTTTGGAATGATACAGCAGCTATTCCTGTGTGCATCATCAATCCACAGGAAGTCGATCCAGCGCTCATAGCAGACCTCAAAACTCATCTGAGCAATGATTACGAACGAAATGCAGGGATCAGATTTCAAGGCTGGCAAGCCTGCCAGAGTGCAGATCTGCAGCGTACCATGATACGCGTCTATTTTCAGCGAGTTCATAATTGGCGAGGGCAGGGTGCTGCGACGGCAGGCGGTGGCCTTTCTATGGTGGGGCCGAGCAGCGTTTCCTGTGAGGAGTGCCAGGGAGGGACCCTACTGATCAAGATTGGAGAAGAAGGTCGTTATCCTCCTGAACAGGGAAAATTTCACGATTTTGTCCGAGACCAAACCCGCGCAACAGCCGTGCATGAATTTGGTCATGCGCTTGGTCTTCTCCATGAGCATGAGCGCAGCGACGGACCGGGGTGCCAGGATTTTCCACGCAGTGCCTTGCCATCGCAGACAAGAGGTGTTCAGTTCGTCGGAGCTTACGATCCGGATTCGATCATGAACTACTGTCATAGTCTCAGTCTCAAGACCCTTTCTTCAGGGGATATTGCGGGTCTGGCGTTTCTCTATCCCGAGGCAGCAGCGCGGAGCAAAGGCCTTTCGAACCAGACAGCAGGTACGGCTATAGGCAGCAATAAACCCAACCCACAGGGAGCTGGCGTTGTTCGAGAGGATGCTTTATGCCGCCCGAGCTCAGAGCGAATACCTTCGATCTTACGAACACAGTACAGTGGGGCTGAGGTGCTCGTGAGCTTTCGCAATCACTGCCAAGATCCCCTGGAGGTGATTTGGCTCGATACCAAAGGACAAGCGCGCTCTTATGGAGTCATGGCTCCAGGTGATATCAAAGTGATGCGAACCTACGAAGGTCATGTCTGGCAGTTTTGGAATGCCAGCACCCAGCAGCTGCTTCGTGAATTTCGCATGGCTGCATGGATGCAGGATGTTAAAGTGCCTTAATTTTGAAGGCGATATCGTTGGTAAAACTTGGGAGAGTCAGCAAAGCTTTGCCATCATTTTTGACTTGCAAGGCTTCCGTACTGATAATCTTGCCTTGGTACGTGTCCCAGTATTCGACTTCGTAGCGTCCCTCAGGAATATCCCGCACATAAAACTGGATACCATGAAAATTTTGGGCTGTGGGTCTGTCCTGGCTATGCATGCCCTTGCGATCGGCGATCCAACCCATGATCTGATCCTTGCCCTTCAGACCGTAAAGAGTAAGATCCTCAGTGTGTTGGGCCATCTTCACCGTCCAGTTTTCACGCAGGGTTTCGAGATGTTTGCCGCGACGATCGTAGTCCTTTAGAAAGCGAGCGAGCGCTTCGAAGTGATAGTAGAGCTGATTGGGAGCAATGTGGGAATCCCACCACCAGGGCATCGCATTGCCACCAAGAGGCTGCATGGCATGGACCCATAAGCCAGCATGAAGAAACACACCCTTCTTATCTTGGGCATCGACACCATCGGCTGAGTCCGCACCAAATTCGCCAAAAAAGAAAGGCTTTTGAAAGCTAGCAAAGCGCGGTACCACCTGCTCCATAGTCTTCCACACGTTGCGCTGGTAAGCATGGTACTGCATGTAATCGATGGTGGCGAGTTTGTAGCTGTCTTTATTATAAGAGTCGTAGTAGCTCGTGGTGATTAGATGCTGGTAAGGATCGCTGGCCTTAAGCCATTGGCTCATCTCTTTGAGCCAGCGCGCCTCGTGCTGGGGATTGAAGTCATCTGAGAAGTTGATCTCATTAAAAAATTCCCAAGCCATGATGTGGGAGCTGTGTCCCCAGCGAGCGAGTATATAAGAAAGACGACGTTTGTAGAGTTCTTTGGCCTGAGCATCGGTGAAGAAATCGGCAGCTTTTCTCAGCATGCCTCCCTGCTCTTTGTTGTAAGGATTGTTCGGCCATTCAGGGTTGACCTTGCTGCTGAGAGCGCCATGAAATTCAAAGACAAGCTGCACATAGATGCCATACTCCTCGGCCAGCTTGAGGATCTTATCGAGGCGTTCTGCATTTTCAAGATTGTAATTACCAAGCCCCTTGTAACGGCCCATGTCGCGCCATTCAATTCCAAAACTCCAGTGGGACATCCAGATGCGAGCCCAGGTTTCCCCGTGTTCTTTCATGGCTGCAAACATTTTTCTGTAGTTTTCATCGCGATCCCACGCCGTGTTTTGGCCTATGGGATAGTAAAAACGTCCCGAGTCAAAGCTGAAGTATGTCGGGTCTTTGGGGTCTACCCTCACAAAACCGTCGCTAACGGGAGCTTCGACGCGGAAGGTTTGAGCGGGAGCCGTCACAGAACCCAGAGGGTTTTTTACGCTCAGCTGATAAGCCCACTGGCCAGCTTCATTGGGGGTAAAGCGCAATCGCCATTCGGGCTTTTCCACTTGGGTCGATAAGGTGACGAGTCCCTTGTACAGAAAACCACGAACGTGCGAACGTTTTCCCGAAGGAGAGAGAAAGTCAGCTTCAACGGCGATTTCCTCACCCGCATAGGGATCAAAATAACGGGCGTCCAGGTCAATGGCGAGTTCCAAAGGCTCGTAGGCACGCTGGGGTGTTGAGAGAATTGTAACCGAGCGAAGCACAGGTTTACTCGTAATCTTCGCCTTCTGACGAAGAGTTTGAAGGGGCTGCTGGGGCCCCTGCGAGCGGAAATTATCGACGTGAAAAGATCCCGTTTGGACGCCGTCGGTATAGAGCAATAGGATGAGGGAACCGACTTTTGCTTTGGGGGGAATCTGGGCTGTGAATTCCCAGTTGCTAGCGGTTGATTTGAGTTTTCCCTTGTGATCGATAGCGAACTTGAGCTTTCGATTCCAACCCTGATGCAGGGATACCTTTTCCGTCTCGTAGTACTGGTCAGCTTCTACCGCCAGGGCAAGTTCGATGTGCTTTTGAGGAAAAGGATTGAATAGATCGAGTTCGATCGTTTTCATCTCTTCAGCCAAGCCTTGGATCGGGCGACGGAGGACGATTTTCTTCTGGCTCTGCCGACCTTCGTTGTTGAAGCTGACTCTTAGCGATTTTTGACCGTCGGTTGCTGATTCGGGAACTATTTCAAGATTGGCACTATCGCCCCATTCCTTGACTTCCCAGCGCATCGACTGCTCGAGGCTGTCGATGAGATAGGTCTTAGCTTGTGCTGCTGCCCAGAGTCGCGATTCCCCGAATAGGAGAAGAAAGAGGCTGAGAAGGATGCGAAGCATGAGCGTTTCCTTTCAAACGCGCGTCGATCGATCAGCGCGCGAGGTGAGGTCCGAGTCTTTAGCGAGCCTGCATACTGATGCTGATAGGCAGACCTTCGCTTTTGCCGTCTATTGCATCACCATAGAGACAGATTCCATGACGATTCTTAGCGGTCGCTTTGACTTCAAAACGCAGAGTATTTTGAGCGCTGGTGCTGAGTTTTTTCATCACGCGGGGCTCTTTGCTTTGCCAAGTATAAACCTTGCCAAGCATATCATCAGGCTGGACTGTGATGGTCCCCATCTCCACGCCATTGACCAGGAGGGTGACATCGCTGATCTCAGAGGCTTTGCCTTTTTCATGAGATTCGGCGCTGAGGCGAGCCCGTATGGTTAAGCTTGCGGGAGGAGCAGGCGGTGCTTTGAAAGTATATTCAAAGTAACCTGCATACTCACCGCCATACTGGTGTTCGAAGGTGCCCGAACGGTCGTAAAAGCCAAAGTAATTCCAATGAGCATCGGAGTAGGAGCCGACCGCAAGGCGCTGCTCCCAAAGATTGACTTTGGGAGCCTGCTCATTGACGATCTGAGGCTTGATGTGGGTACAAGCGATGAGACTGCCCCATATTAGGATGAAAACTCCTCGGATGTGGTGTCGCATCACTTGCCCTCTCATGGCTCAGTAGGTATCGAAAACCGAACGTAGTGTCAGCTGCTTTTGCAAGGCTTCCTTGCTGATCGCTTGACGTGGCACATCGATGGTGCGCGTCTGTCCCGCATCGAGATCAAAGAAGTTATCACTGAAGACAACGTCATCATGCTCGAGATCGAGACCAACGAACTTAGCAAAAGAAGCACCTGCTTTCACCTGAATCTTCCAAGACTCAGGGCTCTCTTCGATCTTAAAGCTGAGCTCTGGATTTTCCAATTGCAGATACTTGTAGGGAACAAAAGTTGCGGTTGCGTAGCGAGTGACCCCATCCTTTTTGTCCGTATAGGCTACGGAGAGATAGCGCTCTCTTGCGTCATGACCCTGGAGTTCAGCTGTGAAGTCGAGATCAAGGATCTTCGCCGACGCGAGGCCGGTCACTTCAAGCGTCGTCTTACCCTGCTTTAAGATCTTACCCTTAAGAGTAAGGAGCGACCAGGTGATCTCGCCAAAAGTTGGTTCGAGTCTGTCGTTCGTGACGTGGAGTTCGGCACCTGTTTTGGACTCTTTGATCGACATCAAAACGGGATCATAGCAGCGTTTAACGCTGTAGTGCATCGCTTTCCAGCGGCCGTAGTAGTCGACGCTCGACCAAGAGGCTGTCGGCCAGTTGTCATTGAGCTGCCAGTAGGTGGTTCCCATGCAGCGCCCACGATTCTGGCGCAAGTGTTCCACAGCATAGCGTACGGCTTCCGCTTGGCTCAGCTGGGATACGTACAGAATGCTTGGGAAATCTTTGGGATAGCGATAGTAGTCGGCAATAAAGTGAAAGATCTTGGAGTTGCCGTTGTCACTTTCGTTACGCTGATGGTCTTCCATCACGGCGCTGAAGATATTGCGATCTTCGGGAGCCGTATACGCTTTCACGGTTTTGTAGTTCGGGAAGCTTTGGAAGCCGAACTCCGAGAGGAAGCGGTAGTGATGCTTGCGGAATTCTGTGTAAGACTTGCGTCCGTGCCACACACCCCAGTCATGAACATCGCCCATGCTGTAGTCATTGGGCTTGTCGAAGTTTCCGCCAGAAGAGGGCGAAGCTGGCCAGTAGTCGATTTCGGGGCAGACTTCTGCAACGAGAGCTGGAAAGAGGACTTCGTACTGCTTGATATACTCGACGCGGTTTTCTTTGGTTTTGGGAAAGTCCCACTCTTCAAAGGCCCACTCCATCTCATTGTTTCCACAGATGAGGCCGAGGGAAGCATGGTGCCGCATCCGATGCAGAGCATCACGAACTTCGTGGGTGATATTCTCAAAGAAAACGGGATTATGGATATCATAGATCGAGCACGAGAACATCAGATCTTGCCAGATGATGATCCCAAGCTCATCACAGATATCAAAGAAAGAGTCATTGGGATAGATCCCGCCGCCCCATACGCGCAAGAGGTTGAAGTTAGCGTCTTTACAGGTCTGCATCAGTTTGCGGGTGCTCGTCGGGGTCACCCGATTGAGATAGACGTCTTCGGGAATATAGTTTGCACCCTTGCCAAAGATGGCGATACCGTTGACGTTGAACTGAAAGCTTTTGCCCCACTGGTCTTTTTCTTGCTCGAGGCGAAGCGTGCGAAGGCCGATGCGTTGCGTTTTTTTATCGATGCTTTTACCGGAACGGAGGAGCTCGGTTTCAACCGTGTAGAGGGGCTGAGCACCGTAGCCATTGGGCCACCAGAGCTCAGGCTTTTCTACGATAAAACTTTTATTCTCTTCGGGACGGTAGTCTTTTTCACTGAGAACTTTGCCTTGAGGATCGAGAATACGAACACGGACGCTATCATTGCCCTCGGCCCAAGTTTCTAAGCGGCTGGCCACGTTTACAGTGACGCGACCGGCTTCGTGCTTTTGGGTGACGTGGACATCGCTGAGTCGCGCGCCTTCGTAAGCAACGAGGCGAATATCACGGTAGATCCCGATGTCTGGAATCTGAGGACCCCAGTCCCAGCCAAAACTACAGTACATTTTGCGCAGGTGGTTCGCGCCTTTGACGGGAGTGCCGACCTGCCAGAGCTGGCGTTGTTGGTCGCGCTTGGTGATCTCTTCGATCGTGTTTTTAAACAGGATAGAGAGGGTGTTGCGTCCCTCTTTGAGCAGCGAACCGACGTCCCAGCGCCAGCGGCGGTGCATGTTTTCAGTTTGAGCTACAAACTGACCGTTGAGGGTTACGACGGCTATCGTATCGAGACCATCAGCTTCGAGAACGAATTTAGCCTGTGCCGTCTTTAAAAAATCAGCATCGAGATCGAAGGTCTTATCGAAGACCACATCCCGAGCAGCAATCTCAACGCATTTTCGATTGTTCTCGCGGTAGAACACATCGTGCTCGCCCCAGTGCCCGGCTTTTTCCAATTCGTAAAATACGCTGGTGGGTACCTGGCCTTCGAGTTTAAAGCTCTTGTCGACAGCTTGAATCTGCCAGAGTCCATGCAAAGAGACCGTCTTCATAACTTATCCTTTCCTTGCGCAATAAGAACACACTCTCTCAAAATCATTACGGGAGATCTTGGTCGACGCTCAGCGCGAGCTCACTCGCGCCATCAAAGAGATAGATCTTGTCACGGAGCACAGGCATCGACAAGGTGTCGCCAGGCTTGCCCTGGAATTTTTCGACCCGAGCGACGTAGGCAGCTTTACCGGTCGTGACGTGAAGGTAAAACTCCGAGCCCATGGGCTCGACGACTTTGACCTGAGCTTCGATCTTGGGAGCCTCGGTATCGAGGGTTGCGAGCAGTGAGCCAATGCCCTCGGGGCGCAGACCCAGGATCACTTTGCGTTGGCCCTGAGCCTCGGCCGCACGAAACCAACGCTTCGGCAGAGGCAGAGTGATGCCCTGCTCCTGATGAAAGCTATAGCCCTTGTCGGTTTTGACGAGGGTGCCCTCAAAGAAGTTCATAGGGGGGGAGCCGATAAAGCTGGCGACAAAACGATTGCAGGGGTGATCGTAAAGCTCTAAAGGACTGGCCACCTGCTGGACAAGACCGTCCTTCATCACGACGATGCGATCCCCCATCGTCATGGCTTCGGTCTGATCGTGTGTGACGTAGATCATGGTCGAACGCAGGCGTTGGTGCAGATCTTTGAGTTCGACACGCATCTGAACCCGCAGCTTGGCATCGAGATTGGACAAGGGTTCATCGAAAAGGAAGATCGCAGGTTTGCGGACAATCGCCCGGCCCACAGCGACACGCTGCCGTTGCCCCCCAGAAAGCTCGCGGGGCAGTCTTTCGAGGAGATGGCCGATGCTGAGGACGCGAGCCGCCTCCTGCACCCGCTGATCGATCTCTTCTTTAGGAACGTGACGTAACTTCAAACCAAAAGCCATGTTGTCGTAGACGCTCATGTGCGGGTAGAGCGCGTAATTTTGAAAGACCATGGCGATGTCTCGATTTTTCGCGGGTAGATCATTGACCTCGCGACCGGCGATCTCCAGGGTACCTCCCGTGATCTCTTCCAGACCCGCTATCATGTTGAGCAAGGTGGACTTGCCGCAGCCTGAGGGACCCACGAGGACGACGAATTCGCCATCTTTGACCTCGAGATCGACATCTTTCACCGCAGCGGCGTTGGGAGCATAGTACTTAGAAATTTTCTGCAGACTGAGTGTGGCCATGATTTCGACTCCTAAGACTATTCCTTAAGCCCGCTGCTGGCGAAGCTGTTGACGATTTGCTTTTGAAACACAAAAAAGAGCACAAGAGCAGGCAGGATCGAAAGCAGCGAACCAGCCATCTGCACATTTTCAAGATTGCTAAACCGCCCCTGCAGCATGGAGATCACCAGAGGCGTTGTGTACATCGATTCGTCTAAAAGATAGATCATGGGTCCTATAAAGCTATTCCAAGCTCCCAAAAAGCTGAGAATGCCTATGGAAGCCAAGAGGGGACGGCAGCAAGGCAAAACGATCTGAAAGAAGAGGCGAACTTCCGAACAGCCATCCACGCGCGCGGCTTGAATGAGATCATTAGGGATCTTGGAAATAAATTGTCGTGAGAGAAACACAAAAAACACACTGCCAAAGCTCGGAATGATGAGAGGAAAGTAGGTATTAATCCAGCCAAAATCACGAGCTAAAAGAAAATTGGGCACCATGAGCACTGCTCCGGGAATCATCATCGTGGAAAGCAGGATAAAAAAGATCTTGTCGCGGCCTGGAAAGCGGTGCTTGGAAAAGGCATAACCAGCTAAGGGGCAAAACAATAGGTTGCCGACCGTGATCGCGCCCGAGATGAGAAGGCTGTTGCCTATCGATCTGAGGTAAATAGTCCCCTCTAAGAGTTGTCTTAAAGGCTCCAGGCTTGGATGCTGAATCCAAAGGCTCACACTGAAGGAAGCCAGTTCTTCGGTCGACTTAAAAGCCGTGACCAGCATGTAATAAAAAGGGAGCGCAAGCAGCAAAGCAGCGCCACCCAAGACCAGGTAGACCCAGCTCATCTTCCAAAAACGCAGGCGTCGCTGCGAGAGTTTGAAGAGCGACTTGCCTTCTCTCTCAGCATCTCTTTGGAGCTTAGCGTACGAATCAGATTGAGGTTCGCTCAGTGTACTCATCGCGGTCTCCCTAAACGCCATCGCTGCGGTTCGAACGCAGCAGACGTAGCTGAATCACAGTAAAGGCTAAAATAAGAATGAAGAGAACGTAGGCCACAGCCGAAGCTCGCCCCATCTTAAACTGCTCAAAGCCGAGGTCATAAATCAAGGGCACCATAGTTTTACCGGCATCGTTCGGACCGAACTTCGAGCCCGCAAATCCGGATCCACCGCCGAGCATATAAATCTGTTCGAAGACTTGAAATCCGCCGATCATTCCCATGATAGTGACGAAGACGAGCTGGGGACGTATGCCGGGTAGCGAAATATGCCAGAATTTTTGCCACCAGCCTGCACCATCGATCTCAGCGGCTTTATAGAGCTGGTTGGGAATCTGCTGAAGACCCGCAAGAAAAAGCAGGATGGTAAAGGCAAGCCCATGCCAGACGGCTAGGCCCATCACACAGTAGAGAAAGGAACTTTCATCTTTTAAAAACAGCAAGGGGTTTTGAATCCAACCGAGTTTCAAGAAAGCAGCGTTCAACCACCCCAAACTTGATTCGCGATAAAGCTGGGTGAAAATTAAGGAGACGGACACTGCGCTGGTGATCAGTGGCGAAAAGTAGAGAAAGCGCCAGAATCTTTGTCCCGAGAGGGGGTTGTTGAGCAAGGCGGCAAAGGCGAGGGCGAGCACAATTCCTAAAGGCACGGTGATGCCCACGTAGAAAAATGTTTTGCTGATAGAGAAAAGCACATTATCAGGATCGTTCCACTGAAAGGACTCCAGGTAATGCTTGAGGCCTACCCACTTCGCTGAAGCGAGGGGGAGAACAGAATGATATTCGGTAAAGGAAAGATAGAGTGAGGTCAGCATCGGCACTAGGACAAAGACCAGAGCGATAAGCAGCGGCGTTGCAACGAACACATAAGACACCGTCGCGCGGCGCAGCGAGGGCAAGAGGCCTACAAACAGTATCAGGGCTACACCCAAAGCGAGCGCACCCCATTTCACATAATCAAGCACACTTGCCTTTGCCGCATAGACTCCAAGATGTTCGACAACGTCGGCGTAGTCCCGATCGTAGTTTTCCTGAGCATAGCGAACCTTTTCAAGAGCTCGCGGATACTGCTCCTGATACTCAAGGGCAAGACGTTCACGCATCGCCTCCAGAATCGCTTGGCGCTCGCCGGGAAAATCGCCTTGCGCCAGGCCGCGGATATACTTCCAACGGCTGAGTCCATGCTTCTCGGCATGATGGGTCAGCTCAGCGTTGGCAAAGGTTCCCATGCGATCAAGAATTTTCGATTCCAGATGGTCGACGTCTGGCTTGCCCTTGACGAATTCAAACGATGAAAAAGTTTCGAGAACTTGCTGGGATGCTTGGATCACTTTGGCTACTGGACGAAACTCTGGTCTTTGCCAAAAAGCGGCGTGTTCGGGGCGCCAGACTTCTCGAAGGGGAGGGATGTTAAAGACCGAAGCTTGCCCGTCCCTTTGGATCCTATGCTCCATCATGAACTGCTGAGCTTCTATGGAGTTCAGATAGCGCAACCATGCGAGTGTTTCCGCTTTGTTGGGGGAACCCTTAAAGATTACGTAAGAGGTCCCACCCATGACGTTAACAGCTTGACCCTCATCAGCTCGAGGCCAGGGAACGAGCTCCCAATCAGCCGAACGCTCAGGTGCTAATTTTTCGATGGAACCTGCAACCCAATTGCCTTCCACCATCATCGCGATCGACTCGTCTTCTTGGTCTGCTAAAAAGCGGCCGATCACGCGATCGGTCGAGCCATCTCCGAAGGTATCATGAAGGAACCAGAGATCGAGAGCGTGCAGCACGCCGCGCTGATAGGCTGGCTCGAGCCAGTCCAAGCGTGTTTGGCCGTCGGCTGTACGATGGAGGCCCGGAAAACCGAAAGGAAGAGTATGAGCATAGAGACCCCATTGCTCACCACGGGTCCAGCCGAAATTGAAGTGATAGCCCGCCGCCTCCAACTTTTGGATACAGTTATCAAGCTCGCTCCATGTGCTCGGAGCTTTGAGGCCGAGTTTCTGAAACACATCTTTGCGGATGTAAAGCATGGTTGTGACCAGCTCGGTTGGGATGCCGTAGAGATGGCCACGGAAACTAAATTGAGGCAAGGTTCCAGGAAAAAAGCCTGCTTCGAATTCGCGAAAATCCGTGCCGAAGTCCCCGCGGAAATCCACTACACCACCGACCGAGCCCCACTCCATCGGCGAACCTAAATTGGCGACACCAGCATCCGGAGGAAGGCCCGCCGCCATGGACGTCATGTATTTTTGATTGAAATTTCCCCACGACAAAGGGGTTACGTTTACTGTGATTCCGCTCTGGGCGTTAAATTGCTTTGCCAACTGGCGGTACATGTCTGAGTCCTCGACGCCATTGCCGACAGCCCAGAATTGCAGAGCTCTTGCCTGGAGCTGCGTTGAGAATATTCCGAGACAGCATAAAAGGACCTTGAGCTTGCGCTGAAAGAGGGACGGAAGCATGAACATAACCTCGCTCGCAGTCGAAAAATGAGGGAAGCAGCGAGATAACTTCTCGACAAGCTTGCCAAGTCCACCTTCCTCGTTTTATAAGGCGAAACCAAAGCGGGCAACAGAAAGCTTAGATATGTAAGAAAATTACATACAGATCGCTGCTTCGATGATGGCCGCGAAAGCGCTTGTAAGGTGTGAGTTTACTCAGCTTTTGAGGAAAATCTCAAGCGCGCGTTTTTGTAGTTAAATTACTAGATGATATTTTTGCAATAATAAGCTCGCCATTCTTCGCAGAAGAAGCGAAATTAAAGAAGTGTCGATTTCTGCAGACAGGCTATCCGGAAGGCAGGTCTGCAGGTCATGGGAAGAGGAGTTGCGATGAAGTTGGGGATCGACCTTGGAGGTACAAAAATTGAGATACTCGCTCTCGATCAAGCTGGCTCTGAGTTAGCTCGGCGTCGCATCGATACTCCACGGGGAGCCTACGAACCCATCCTCAAAGCTGTCACTCAGCTGGTTCGAGACACCGAAGCGAGTTTGGGACGGGAAGGCAGCCTTGGAATTGGAATTCCTGGAGCTGAGGATCCTGCTACAGGTCTCATCAAGAACGCAAATACGACGGAACTGGTTGGTCATGCTTTTCGTCAAGATCTCGAAAAAGAACTTCAGAGGAGCGTGCGGCTCGCCAACGACGCCAACTGTTTCGCACTCTCGGAAGCTATCGATGGAGCGGCTAAGGGAGAACGCGTTGTGTTCGGGGTGATCCTCGGCACAGGGTGTGGTGGTGGCCTCGTTGTCGATGGCAAGATCATTGCCGGTCGCAATGCGATCGGGGGAGAATGGGGCCACAACCGATTGCCTGACATGCGCCCTGAAGAGTACCCGGGGCCTGCTTGCTACTGCGGTCACCGCGGCTGTATCGAAACTTTCGTGTCGGGCACCGGCCTCGCTCGTGACTTTCACGAGGTGAGTGGACGGAAAGCTGATTCGCGTACCATCAGTCATTGGGCCGAGTCGGGTGATGCTGACGCATTGGCAGCATTCGAGAGATTAGAAGAGCGACTCGCGAGGAGTCTTGCTGCTCTCATCAACATAGTCGATCCGGATTGCATCGTCGTTGGCGGCGGACTCTCCAACGTCGCTCGTATCTATGAGAATGTTCCCAAGCTGTGGGGTTCTTATATTTTCAGTAACAGTCCCGTGAGCACGCGTTTGGTCCGAGCTCAGTTCGGTGATTCAAGCGGTGTGCGAGGGGCAGCGAGACTGTGGTGATGAGCCTAAGGAAGCAGGCACGAAAGTTGGAGACGTTTTCGAGCGTGAGCATCGCAAGAGCAGCGTCTTGACGAAAAGGGGGCAGCATATGCGTGGATGGATCTTGGGGGCCGCTTGGCTAAGCTTAGCTTTGATGGGAGCGTGTCGTCAGGAAAGCACTCAGGCGATTGGAGAAGTACAAAAATGCGGCAACGGCATGTACTTTAGTCTCCAGGATCAAGCCTGCAGACCGTTGAAAGGCTATAACTTTCAACTCGATGCCTTTGGTTTTGAGCGAGTCAAGCTGAGCAATGGCGTAAGTGTGCCACGCAAAGTCAATGGAAAGAGCCCCTTTATCGTAAGCTTCGCCTACAATGTCACTCAAGCAGCGAGCTTCGACGTTGTCGTAAAGCGCTACGAATTTGGCAATGTCAAAGATGAGAACTATACCTACTGGGAAAAGGTCAAGGTGCCTGCAGGTCAAGGGGAGGCAAAAGTTCGTCTCTTCCCGAAGGACGGTCTCATTCCTCCTGGCGGTCCAGCTCAGCGTGTTGAAGACCAGTGGCAGGAAGACGAAGGCTACATTATTGAGATCAAGGGCGGCGATCGCTTCGAGAATGAAGATAGCGACGAACTTTCCGAATGGCGCGTAGCAGGCTTGGATGTTGACCCTTCGGCTCCGGATGATCCGGATGGCAAGGTTCTCATCATGGAACCAATCAGCCTCAGCGCAAGCCTTCAGAGCTGCACCACAGCTCACTTCTATCTTGAGTTTCGCAAAAGTGAAATCGATCTAGCTTTCAGTATCGCTCTCAAGGAGCCAGCGAATGCTCAGGAGGCTTGGTACTCTTGGGGGACTGTTGAGATTAAGGTGCCAGCAGGATCCGCTCAAAAAATACCTGTCGAACTGGTATTAAAAGATCGCAAAGGTCTTTGCCCGCCCGCTGGCCGCGCTGTAAATACGAGCAACTGGGATGCCGTTCCAGGCGCTTATGTTCTGCAAATCGATGTCTTTGACAAGAGCGGCAAAAAACTAAATCTCAGTACCAGTGAATATCAAGCTGGACCAACCACACTCGGAGTCAATATACTCCCGGCAGAACCTTTAGGTACTCTAGGATCGTCCCTAGGAAGTCTTGCTCATCCTGAGCAGAGATCTCCAGGTACGGAGGAAGCCAAGCCATAAGGTAAGAGGGAACAGAGAATACAATGAAATGGAATCGCTTCTGGCACGTGTGGGCGTTCGTTGGTGCTACACTCCTCGGCCTATCTTCGACCCTTTTGGGGCAGGGTATCCTGGAGGACACAGCTTTTCACGGACGCTTTCACCTAGGCCTCGCCTATGGACCCTCGCGCACCTTAGGGAGTTGCCTTCGTGTGCAAAGCGAGCTTGATTTTGATGTGGCTCAAGACGACTGCGGACTCGCCGAAGGGGTCTTTCTCTTAGACCGCTATTTTCTTCGCTCTATAGGCAATCAGGTTTGGGCTCATGCTGTCATCGATCTGCGCCTTCAAACAAATATGTTGCGGTCTTGGTCTGACACCTACGGGACTGGGGCCGATGCTCTGAGTTGGAGTAATCGCAACTTTTATGTCGAAGCAGGCCGAGTGCTTGGGCTGGGGGAAACCCTTTGGATTGGGAATAGAAGTTATGATCATGAGGACCTCTGGCTTTTAGACCTAAGACTGCTCGATCAGCATGGGCCAGGCTTTGGGATCGGTGATCTCAAGGTGCCTGGAGGTTCCCTGGGGCTTGCCTTTTTTAGAGTCGTCAGCCGCAAAGGAGGACCGACTCAAGACACCCTCGATCTGCGCCTGAGCAAAATCCCGCTTTTTGAAGGCGAAGGGAAGTTCGCTCTAATCTCGACGACGACGGGCGAGACCGATGCCTTTTCGGGGGAACGGATCTACGAGCGCATGCGCGGCTGGCAAAGTGCCTTCATCTATAAGTGGGAAGATGAAAATCTCATCCATCGCTGGGCTTTGCAGTACGGTCAAGGGCTTTACGGTGGGATTGATCAGACGGAGTTTAGCAAAGGTCGCGGCATAGCCCTTAACGAAACGGGGGAAGACCGCGATGCTACCTACCTTTTGAAGGATAGTCCTGCTGACGAGCGCGAAGCGGTGAGGCGCTCTCATGCATGGCGTGTGGCGGATCAGCTCGATTACACGCCCTTAGACAGTCGTTGGAGTCTCCATGGAGGCTTCGCCTACGAACAGGTGTCCTTCGGTGGTCTGCGCTTTCAAAAGGACACGACCTACTACCGGCGTGGAGATATGCAGACGCTCGCCTGGGTGCTTCGACCGAGCTACGACATCAACGATCTCTATGGCATCGATCTGCAGCATGCTGATGTGCTGATCAAGCAGGGACTTGGCTATAAGCACAAGACTCCGGACTCTGTTGAACAGGACTCTCGTGAACCTGTGGATCGGCATTTGCGGCGAACGTCCCTAGGCTTCGTGCTCAGGCCTCTTGGTTGGGGCTACGCAGAGCTTCGCAGCTATCTGGCCTACAATGCATGGAATCGTGAGATTACCTACGATATCACCGACGGCGCCTTTCAAGGGAAAACTTCCGGGTTGACGGCCGGTGTCACCTTTCAGATTTGGTGGTGAGTTACGCCATGAGCTTGAGAAGAGGATTAGCACTGCTGTTTGGATGCTGCTTGAGTTCGAGTGGTTACGCCGAGATTTTTGAAGGTTTTGAAAGTAAACTCTACTGGCAGGTCGCCCCTTGGGGTGATGAGGCCAAGTCCGGAATAAGCAAAGAACGAGTGAGCGAGGGGCAGACGTCCCTTGAGGTCTATTTTGGTCCTGAGATGAAGCAGCAGAAAAAAGGGGTCGTGATCGAACGCGATCTTAGCAATTTTAGCGAAGAATTTAATAAGCTGACGATCGATGTGTTCAATGAAGGCCCGGCAAAAATCTCGGTTGCTCTGGCTGTCGAGACCGATGAATATTTTGAATCGGTGGCTCTGCCACTCGAAAAAGGTTGGAACAAAGGCCTTTCCTACTTTCTCGACGGCCACATGTTTAAATCTAAATCGAGCAATTGGCAGTACGAGAGTTCTGTGAACCTCAAAAGTCCTCTCAAGAAGATCTATCTGATTTTTTATCGAAACGACGCTCCTGAAGGCCGCTTTTTTATCGATCATATAGAAGTGACGCGGGAGATTGCTCCTTCGATCGCACGCGCCATATCAGGGGAGACCTCGGGGAAGCACGAGGTCGAGCGTTCCAAAAAGTACCATTATCGGCCGAAGGGATTGCCCATTGAGATTTTTACGCGCTGATAGCGGCCTCACACTTCTGAGCTTAGTCCTGATGCTCTGGGCTTCGCAGCTCTTTGCTGAGGACTTTCGTGCTTATACAAAATTTGGCCTGAATATTGGTTTCAATGAGGCTGGAACGAGCTGTCGTAATCTCGATAACCCCAAAAATTCAGGTGTGTGGTTAGGCTCGCAGGGCTCGTGTCAAGGGGCTTGGTCAGAGATCTACACACAGCTTTACCTGAGAAATCCCACTCATTCAGGAGCATGGGTTCGCTTGGATAGTGATTATTCGCTGTCGCTCGAAGCAGCAGGCCGACCGAGCGAGCGTCCCCTCAAGGTGGGCAATCGTAATCTCTTTGCCGAGGTGGGGCAGTTTTTAGCGCGCGATGCCCTGCTCTGGATGGGAAAGCGTTCTTATAAATACGAGAACCTCTGGGTACTCGGTATGAATATCGCCAATCAAGAGGCCCCCGGATTTGGGGTCTACAATATTGAAGTTCCTCAAGGCAAAGTAGGTCTGGCCTGGTTTCATACCGTCTCCAACCAGGCGAGTCCCATGCAAACCGCGCTCGATCTGCGTTATGAAGATATCAAGCTCGGTGAGGGAAAGCTCTCGCTGCTCGGCATTTACAGTGAAACCGGACCGACGGATGCCCGCACGGGCAAGGAACGTTTTGAGCCGCTGCAGGGTTATAAGCTTGCCTTGCTTTATAAAGTTTGGATGCCTTCCTTGAGCCACCAAGCGGCGTTGCTTTGGGGAAAAGGTTTGTTTGGGGGCATGGATAGCAAGGATTCTGAACAGGGTCCGCTGATCGATTCGAATGGCGCTTGGCGCAATTATACGGTCTTCGTTCAAGGAGCCGCCCCTGACCTCTATCAGGCCGTGCAGCGCTCGACCACCTTTCGCTGGGGGCACCAGCTCAGCTACAATCCAAACGGCAGCGACTGGAGCTGGAATGCTGGGTTGGGTTATCAGGATGTAAACTTTGGTGGACTGCGTTTTGTTCAGGATAATCTGATCTACAAACGGCCGCGCATGAAAACTATCGCTGCCGTCGTCAAACCTAATTATTCGTTGCGATCCAACCTTGAAGTGGAGACGACGCTCAGCTACCTCAAGGTGATCAATGGTCTTGGCTATCGGCACAAAGCGGCGGATAGTGGTACGGTGCAAGATTCTTTAGCGCCTGTGGATCAACGCCTCAGTGGATTACTCGTCAGCCTTAATCTCAAGCCCTTGGGTCGGTGGCAGCAGAAATGGTCCACCTACCTTGGCTACTCTTCATGGAACGATGCGATACGGCGTGATATCGGCCGGGGCAATTATCCTGATCGAACTTCGGGACTTTATGCTGGCGTTTCCTCCTATTGGGAAATGTAAGAGGCTAAGGGAATTGCCTGCGTTTGTGTCTTGCTCACCCCAATCTTTTCCAGTATCCCTATGCGATTCTTGGATTCCCGCAAAGAGGCTCACTGTGCCGTCTGATGCCATCGACTGGAAAAAAATCAAAGCACTCCGTTCGTCCTTTTTACATGCTCAAGGCGACCTTGCAGACTATTGGAAAGATGAAGCCCTTTTGACTGCATATGACCAGACTCTGGCGCAGCGCATCGGCTGGAAGTGGCGGGCCGTCCTTGATGTGATGGTGGAGCGCATTCCTGAGGCGCTCCGATCTATGCCGTTATGGGTGGATTGGGGTTGCGGGACAGGCATCGCCTCTCGTACGCTTTTGGCGCATGGGGGCCTGCGTTGCGATGAGCTGCTGACTTACGACCGATCCGCCCGTGCCCAGCGCTTTGCTCAGGCGCGATTGCGCGCAGAATTTCCCAAACAAAAACTGGCCGAACCCCAGCATGTGTCCCAGATCGATCGACCTTTTGTTCTGCTCATCAGTCACGTCCTTTCAGAAATGCCGCCCGCAGCGCGTGCCGAGCTTGTTCAGCTCTGCAACCGAGCGTCCTTGATCGTATGGGTCGAGGCTGGACGTACCTTGGAGAGTCGAGGGCTCAGCGAAATTCGTGAGCAGCTGCGAGCACGCAAAACCATACTGGGGCCATGTCTGCATCAGGAGCCCTGCGGTATCTTGGCTCAAGATCAGAACGAGAATTGGTGCCACTTTCAAGCGCCGATTCCGCAGGAGGTTTTTCGTTCAGCTTTTTGGAAGACCTGCAGTCAAGAGCTAGGCTTTGACCTGCGGCGACTGCCCGTTTCTTATCTGGTTGCGGCTCAGGCGGAATTAGCCCCTCAGGCCTCTGATCAGGAAGTTCCGTGGCGTATACTGGGAGGCAGTCGGGCCTACAAAGCTTTCTGTCGCTGGACGGCATGCACGCCCCAGGGTATCCTCGAAGGAGAGTTTTTGAAGCGAAGGTCGCGAGCGGTCTTTCAGGGCCTCATCGATTCCGATCTCGCAACTCAATACACCCGCGAGGAATTGGAAGGTTCCTCGTCCACGCCGCAGGACTAAGGTGCTTATATGTCGGTTTCCGTTTGTCCCTACAAAGCAGTCTTTATCGATTTGGATGGGACCCTCCTCACACCTGGAGCCCATCTCTCCGAACGCTCGATAGCCTGTCTGCGTAAGCTCAAAGAGCGTAGCATTCCTGCTGTGATAGCCACTGGTCGCCCTATCGAGTCGGTTCGCCAGATTTTTGGGGGATTGCACGAGAGCGATCCCGTGATTACCCTCAGTGGCAGCATGA